>CAYJVT010000016.1:0-16994 GCA_964373695.1 uncultured archaeon
CCAAAAGACTTTGAAAAAGTCTTTTGAGCAAAAGCAGTGGAATCTGCAGATTTGAGGATATCACAAAGAGGCTTCTGAGATGATAAAGATGTAGAAACCGACATCTTCAGATGCCGGAGATGTAAACATCTTTGCTCATTCCTTCATACTGTAAGCCGCAATAGATTTTTCTTCCAGGTAATTACTGGCGGACAGCCTGACTCCGTAGAACATCAGATATTCATGGGGCATATTTATGGAGTCAACGACGCTTCTGGCGTATCTTTCAGTGCCCCGCCAGCCTTCGACTTCCTCGGCCGTCCTAAGCTGGGAGTTTTCAAATAAATACCCGCCTGCATTAAGAGCTGCAAGAGCTCCGGCAACGACCAGCGCCTTTCTGAGCCCGTTCATTCCATAATGATAACGTTCCACGGCTTTTATAGTTTCTATCAACCCATGATGTAATGAATAATTTGGTCAGGTGAAAAGCACCTCAAGCTCCTGGACGGAACTTACAATGTAATCCGGATTTTCCCTTTCGAGCTTCTCCCTTGAATGAAGGCCCCACGTCACAGCCACCGTTTTCACTCCTGCCTCCTTTCCCTCTTTCATGTCACCTACCGTATCGCCGATGAAGTATATGTCCTTCCCATGGAACCTCTTCCTGATGGAGGACAGCTTTTCCACCTTGCTCGTGCCCTTGTCGCCGCCAAGAATTTCTTTTATATGGCTGATGCCGTTTTCCGCCAGGTTCTTTTGCACCGACGCCGTGACGTTGGACGTCACTATGATTATTTCGTTCTTATCAGAAAGGTATTCGAGCATCTCTTTCGCGCCTGGAAAGAGGTGTATTGTTTCCTTCCAGCAATTCTCCATGAAATCCTTCAGCAATTCGGGTATCATCTCCCTTTTCAATCCAAGCTCGACCGCCGTCTCGTAGAAATTCTTACCGAACAACTTGCCATATTCCTCTACATCTTTTACAGGAGACAGTCCGTACTTATGGCAGAGCCTGTTGAATATTTTCACATGAGTTTCAGCAGAGTCCGATATGACGCCGTCGAAATCGAAGACTAGGATTTTCATCGCTTTCTCTTTCTTTTTGAAGCATTAATGCCTTTTCGCAGAATAACTCTTCGCCCTTTGGACATTTTCCTCATGAAGAGAAGACCGGCTAAAAGCGCTGCAAGGAAGACAGCAATGTAGGCTATATTGTCCATGAATACTCTTACCACGCTTCCTGTTATGTAGTTCTCATTCTCTGCCTGAAGGCGGCTTTCAGGCACCGGCGGCTCTGCATATTTGCCTTCATCCGCAGCCGGCGGGGCCGGCTCCGATTCGGGCTGAACGGTATTCTTCGTTTCGTTCTTCACGGTTTCATAGGCCTTTGACTCGTTCTTCTTGATTATGGCAGGACCCCCGAAAGAGCTCTTCGGAGACGGGGCGAAGTTGCCGCTTCCGCCGCCGCTTCCGCCACCTGATGGCACAGACTGCGGTTCGGGTTGGGGCGCATCGCCGACCTCGTAAACGGTGAAGTGCTCAACCCTGAAGACGAGGATGCCGTTCCCGTAGCTTATTATCCGGCATATTTCCTCGGGGCACGGCCTGCCGTTCTGCTTTATGACGGGGCTAGACGCCTCTATATTGTAGAGAGTAATTATTGCGCTCCTGTTCAGGTGCTGCATGAATTGGGTGTCTATTTCGACGCGGTTCCTTGATATGTTTATGTACCTCTCCATCTCCTGCACGGCGGTAAGGTCTATCGGCTCGTCAAAGACGAGCTTTCCCACGGAGGACCTTTCAATGGTTATGTTGGTCGCATTGGCAAGGTCCTGGACATTGCTGTAATTTATGCTCATGGTCGTCCGGGGCATCACAACGATGTAATTTTTCCCCGAAAGGTAAGTCTTGTTCATGTATTCGCACGAGACGCCCCACCAGTAATAGCCCTTTTCCATGTAAGCTTCGCTCTGGACGCTCTGGTTCCTCAGACTGACGGAGCAGGTACCGTTCGATGCGCTGAATAGGAACGTATGGTTGCCTTCGAGCACCACGCTGTTGTTCCGCGGATAGACGAGGCTTATTTCAACGCTTGCTGTCTGGTTCGCGGCAGGAGGCGGACTTGCATATACATTGAACGTGCTCGACGCAGTGTATTCGCCGTCGCTGGCATTTATCGTATGCGTGCCGTTGTACGGATATGAAACAGGCGTCAGCGTCGCCGCACTGCCCGATATGACTATGGAAATATTGCCGTTGCCGTCTGCAGTGAACGCAAGCGTCTCGTTGTCCGAGAAGTATTCCGAGAGGTTGAGCGAATAAGAGCCGCTGTATTCCATCACTATGTCAGGCATGTCTGTCAGAAGCATGGGCGGCTCGTTCTCATATTCATCAGTCTCGTTCTCGAACGTCCTGTTGCCCGAGGACAGCTTCCCGTAATAAATTACATAGGTTATAGACGTCGCGTTCTTCTTCTTGTCGGCCTTGCTATAAATGACGTTGTCAAATTCCACTGTCGCCTTTTTGCAGAAGCCGTCCTTGTATTTCTCCTTCGTCGTCGTGAAGTTGACGGCGGCCCCGTCCTTCATGGTGACCAGAATACCGTCTTTGCACGAGCCGGGCCTGAAGCTCTCGAACTTTATATTCTTGCTGAGCTCCTTCTTCACCGAGGTCGAGTTGAGCTCCGTTTCGTAGGCATAGCCGTCCGAAATGAGGAATCCTGCGAGGTTGGAGGAAAGGTACGAAGCCGCTAGAAGGAAGGCAAGTATGGCCGCGTACTCGAGTATGTGTATCTCTTCCTTCTTCTTCATTGTATATATATTACCCTGACTTCAATTAATATTTTTGCGCCCCGGCAAGCAGCGACGCAAAGAACTATTCCCTTTTTATCTTCCTGACGGCCTCTTCCATCTCGTTCATGTCCTGGAGCCTCTCGGCCGACGACAGCCGCCTCTCAATGATGTCTATGTCGCCGGAAATCCTCTCGCTGAGCTCCTCAATATACTTCATCTTCTGCGACAGGTCGTCTATTTTTTCCCCCAAGGCCTCGATGACGGTTTCCATGGATTTCGCGGCCCCGTGGAGACCATCGAGCCTCTTTTCGAGCTCGGCGTCGTTCGCATAAAGCTTCTCTATCTCGCCGGAAACGGCGTCAGAATACTCGGAATTTATGGACTTGACCAGGCGTCCTACCCTCTCGTTTATGTCCGCCTGCTCCTTCAGAATCCTCCCGGCATCCTGGACCATGATAATTATTGTCTTCGGGTATTTTTATTGCAATGCCAAATTACGCAGGAAATGCGTGCGTGATTACCTTCTTTCCCCGGCACCCTCTATCTGCAGGAAAGGGTGCGGGCCGCCTATGCAATAGGTGCACAATTGGCTTCGCGGGACACCGCTCCTCTCGAACGCGCGAAGCATGCCTTCAGCGGACAAAAAATACACCTCATCCACTCTCATCAGTTCCGCAATCTCCGCCAGAGTCCTGCCTCTTGCTATAAACTGGTGGTCAGGCGGGCTTTCCGTCGGCGGCATGTCGACGCCGAACTCGCATCCCCTGGGCACGCCGTCGTCCCCTATGATGCCTATCATCGGAGTATAATTAAGATAGACTATGCCACTCACGCCCGCCTCGTAAAGAAGGTCTATGCCGCGCCTGGAATTGTTCCCTCTTATGGTGCTGTCGTCCACAACCACGACCCTTTTCCCCCGCACGTCGGCCTCGTCAAGGATGTGAAGATTCTCGCCTATGGAGTCTTCCCTCTCTCTGCCGCTGGAGCCCATGAAAGAGCGCTCCCCCCGGAGCTTATAGAAGACGCTTTCAAAAGGCTTTCCAGTTCTTGCGGCGTAGACTTCGGCAGCCGGCTCAGGACACCGCGGCATGAACGTCACAATGTCGGCATCCGTTACGGGATGCTCTTCAGCCAGCGCAGAGCCCAGGGCCTGCCTCACCGTCCTCACGCTAACCCCGTCCATCACCGAATCCTTGTCGGCAATGTAATTGTATTCAAAGAAGCACCGCCTCAGCACGGCGTCGGCGGCTTTTTCGCATCTCATCTCCCCGTTCGGGGCCAGGTAATAGATTGTCCCGGGCTCAAGGTCCCTCCTGAATTCCCCATGGCCTTTCCTGAACGCTATATCTTCAGACGCAACGCCGTATTTGCCGTCCTTGTAACCCAGGACTCCGGGCTTTATTCCCGTCCTATCCCTCATGACTATAACATCTTTCATATCTTTCCTGGAAATATCCGCAATAGCCATCGTGTAAGCGCCCGGAATGCTATTCATCAGGCCCCTTTCACCTATTTCCTTGTAGATATGAAGCAGGGCCTCGGTGTCGGAGCCACTTCTCAGGAGCGCCCTGTCGACCCCGGAAAGGTATTCGGCGCTGACCTGCCCGTTGTGAACGACCGCCATCTCACAATCTCTTATTATAACATGATTCTCCTTGTCGATGAACGTCCCGCCTATTACATGGGGATGCGCGTCTTCCAGAAGCATGTCCTTCCTTCCCCGCGTAGCGTATCTCACGTGCCCCATGTATGTATGATAGTCGCCGCTTCTGAGAAGTTTATACAAGTCCCCGAGGTCGATGGTGGCAACGGTGCCCCTCCACTTGACGACATCTATGGTGTCGCCGATGGCGGCGATGCCTGCTGCCTCCCTTCCCCTGTGCTGCAGGTCGCCGATGAAAGAATAAGCGTCATTCAGGCTGTGGGTCACGCAGAATCCGCAGTTGTGGTCTACTTCGTACATTTGCTTTCTATAAGCTAGATTTCCCCTGTCTTTTTATCCTGTTTGTCCCACTTACCGCTTTCTCTTCTTGGCTTCGATGTAGAAGAAGGTGGTGGCGGATTCCTTGAATACCTGCGCGAATCCCATGATGAACGCGGACACCAGGCCGCCGGCGAATATCTGCGAAAGGCTGTCCCTGACGGCCCCGGCTATGGAAGGCCCGGCTCCCGTTTCAAGGTTTGAAAGAATGGCAGCTATCACCGGCCATGCCGCCACGAGAAGCGGTATCATCGCGACTATGAAGAGCGCGAAGGAAACTATCGCCAGCAATACCCAGAAGAGCACGGTGTCAAGCTTCCTTGACATGAAGACATTGTAGCTGTCCTTTATCGAATCGACGGTGTTTTTCCTTGAAACCACGACTGACTGGAGGACCACCAAGAACACCCAGGTGATGACTATCATGAAGAACCATCCCACGAAAGGTATTGCACTAAGGCCGGTGCTGATAATTTTTACTATTATGATGGCTCCCAGAAGGCTCAGATATCTTCCCCTGAAGGCCTTCCTGCTGCCACTGAGGGACAGCCCTTTCCCGTTGTAAAAGGCTTTGGCATTGTCTATTATGATTCCCCTGACGTAAACGTCAAGAAGGAAGACCGCAATCGTTACGAAGACCAACAGGACGAAGAATGACGACAATGAAACAGCTATATCAAGCGGAACGCTGCCGGCCGCCGAAAGCATGCCGTACTGCGAAAGGAAATTCATGGCCGAGTCGGCAAAAGCCGTGAACAGTATCAGGAACGGCATGAGAAGCAGGAAGAAAGGCGCTATCCTTCTCCATTCAAGAGAATACTTCCATGCCCTGGAGAATATTTTCCCGAGAGGTACCATAATTACCTATTCCGGGAGCGGTATATAAAGGTAAACAGCCTGTGAGCAACCTTTTTTATAGCAGGCAGCAGATATTCTTATGGCATTAACAGTGTTGGATGTAAATGTTCTTTCAAACATTATAGTTATTTTCAGCTGCCTCTTCTTGTTCTACAAATGGAGGATAAAAAACCACAGGTTCGCGCTTAATTTTGTAATTATTGCATTTGTATTCTTAGGCGTTCTTCTGATAGAATTTCTTGATGCGTCAGAAAACAGCTTTTTCCTGTTAGTGGCTATACTTTCAATAATCTTCACGGCATCTCTTGCCTACGCATGCACATGCCTGCTGAAAGAGTGCAGGCACATCCTAGTAGTATTCGCCCTGTATGCTCTTGTTCCGGTATTCTTGGCTTTTGAAAACACCCCCGTTAATATTTTGTTCTTCATACGCGTCATCGGATATGTAATACTCATACCGTTTTTCATGATGCTTTTCACTGTCAGAAGAAAGGAAATCAGGATTTTTTCCCTGTTGGGCGTCAGTGCCGTTAGCATGGGCATGCTTTTTCTCGGCACCGTGATAACGAACCCGCATCTGCGCGAGCTTATCCCTTGGTACATAATAAGGATTATATTTGCCGCGATGTTTCTGATTCTCGCTCATTTTTCAATACATATGCATGACGGTGTTCTGAATCACAGAAGGGGAAAAAGGAAATGAAAGGCGACGAAGACAGCATATATTTTGTTGCAATTTTATTTACATTTATAATAGGCCTTTCGGCATTGTACGTATTTTATATAGAACTGGGAAATTCGAAAACGCCTGAAAGTGAGGCAGACATGATAAAGGATTATATTGGCATTCCGGATGAAATAATCGAAAAGATAAGCACAAGCAGGCAGCTGCAGGCCTCGCTTGAATTTGGGGGTTTTCTCGAAGGAACCAACGGCATCATCATAAGGAATGCCGGGGATGTCCCCCTCTCGGGCTTTGGCTTTTTTACTGACGGACAGGAAGTCTCCACCTTCATATCACCCGACGTGCTTTTCCCGGGCTCTTATGGAATAATACTTCTTGATGACACTGCATGGAACAGCATTTCAGACAAGAAATTCACCCAGATAAGCACGAGACAGGGCGTAAGGCTGTTTATCAGGAAATGACTTCTAAATAGCTTATATTACCCTGACTACAAATAACTATTATGCTGTACTGCAGGAAATGCAAGGCCAAATATTTCAAGGACGACATCAGCGTATGCAAGTTCTGCGGAGGGGATGTCGTTGATGGCGAAGATTTCTATTCAAAACACCTAAGATTCCGCTTCCCTATCCCAGACAGCGCCTTCATGAAGGCTCTGATATTCGTTACAGCTATTATTGTAGTCATATCCCCGCTGCTCTTTTATTCGCCAACCGGCGCTGTTGTGCAAAAAACATGCCAAGAAGTTGAGGAGCGATATATTGATGAGGTGCCGTATGAAACTGACACCGTTTACAGCTATTATCCGAAATACAATATACTGGGCTCTTCTATGACGGAGCAGTGGAGCAACCAGCTTGGCGTATATTACAATTACAGCGTGACCCTTGAAAACATAGATTCAGAGGACTACTATTATACAGTCCAATTCATACTGGACACCTCAAACCACGGCAAGCTGAGCAGCCTTGTAAAAAAGCCTTTAAAGAACGGCAGCGCAGATATATTCGAGGCGTATTTCGACACTGATTTGAATGAAAAGGTTGACGGCAAGTTCGTGGTCTTTCCCGAGCCGGTGCAGAAGACAGGCAAAGCGATAAAGATAGAGAACAGGCCCATGACAAGGAAGGTGACAAAATGCGATACGTGATTTCACCCGGAATCGTTTTTTGCTTTCTCGCTCCGGCTTTTAGCATCCCAGATTCCACCTCCTAACCATCGTTTTAAAAATGGTGGAATCTGCAGATTTGAGTGCATTTATTGCAATAAAAGATATTTCCAGACGGTCAGGACTCCGTCTTCACAATTATCTTCTCGATTTCCTTCACTTCTTTCCTTGTCTTTGACCTGCTCCTCAGGTACATTATTATGAAAGTGACGACAACCGAGCCTGCTAAAATTATTATCGTTTGTATATATGTAGACTGCTGCTCTGAAGGCAATTCGGGTATTTTTTCTATCGTTATGACCTGCTCTATGGAGCTGTAAACAAACGGCGCCGTCGTATTGACGATTTTCTTGACACTATAGGTCACATTCCTCTGCTCAAAAGGCAGCATGTTCAAAAAAGTGAACTCAACTATCGGGTCGGGCTGTATTATCCTTGAAGGCTTCTGGGAGAACACTATTTCATCCACGCTGGAAGCGATGGATTTGTCTATTTTCTCCACCACGCTCAGCGAAGTGGCGGGCGTTTCCTTGTTCCTGACTTTTATCACGAAGCTTGTTTCGCCCTCAAGCTCCTTTATTTCCGCGCTCTTTGTTATCACGAAATCAAGCTGCTCCGACTGTTCCAGTGAGCTTACCCTGAGCATGAAAATGAAATCTCTCGTGAAATCGGCGTTCTGGAAGCGGATTTTGGTCTGATAATTCCCCGGTATGGCATTGGGCGGGATATTTATAACAATGGCAAGATAATTCGACTGCTTTCCTTCAACGGAAAACGACGGATTGGAAACGGAAAACCATTCAGGCGGTATGCCTTCAACCGACACCGCAATATCATTTACAGCTTCATCAGCGGGGTTGAATACGCCGATACTTTCCGCCCTCTGCTCACCCGGCGAGACTTCCACCAGGATGGGCATGCTTATGAACTGGAGGAATTCAGACTGTGTCGTGTCCTCGCCTATCGCAAACACCGACAGTCCTGTTAATTCAGCTTCATATGTTATTGCCGAAGCGCTTTCTGAAACCAGCCTCGTCCTCATAACAGACCATTGGTCGCCGGAGTATCTTTTCAGCACGACATTGTTCTTCTGCAGGGAATTGTCCTGAACCCATTTCTTTGCAACTTCGAACTTGACTTTAGCCCCCCTGATATTGTCCTCTTTCAGCCCCTCGTACTTCACTTCAAGGTACTGGTAAACCTTTCCTTCTACTTTTTTTTCTACAGACGCGGGCTGCTGGTCTGATTTCGTGACCTTTATCTCCACATTGCTTGCGGCATTTTTTACATCAAGGCTGATTTCCTTTATCCCGACATTTTCATTGCTTATTTTTACAATATTCGGCTTTTCTGCGGACAATGTTTGCACTATAACGGAAGTTGACACAATGACATTTGCCTTCGTTTGGGTCGTTAAAGATGCGCTTGTGGAAGTATCGGTAGCGGTTGTGCTGGAAGCCGAAGAAGGCGGGGTCAATATTGTAAGTGTGGACGTCCTGTTTGGAGTTGCGAAAGTGTTGTTGTTCCTGTCGGTAAAGGTGATGTATGAAACTGTTATATAGTTTCCGGCGGCGGTGCTGCCGACGTTGAATACCAGCGTATTGTACTGAAGCAATGAAAGGGTGGTATTGCCCTGTATCGTTGTCGCAAATCCTTCCCTTGAAAACACCAGTGTCCCGCCGGAATTGAATATCTTTATCGCCGGAATTATCTGCGACGAGACGTTGCCCACATTCCTTGCCGTCAGCTTGAAATACGCCACGGTGCCTTGATACACGCTTTCATCGTTCGAAAAGCCTGATAATTCGACCAGGCCTGCATACACCCTTTTGAAGACTGATATGCCAGGGAAGCCGTCCCTTGTGATGCTTATAGATATGTTGTAATATCCAAGCCCTCCGAATGTGTAATTCAGCGTGTAATTGTTAGTCCCTGTCTGGTTTACCGTAAAAGAATTGAAGCTGCCTGTAGGAGGCGTTATAATAAAACTAACCGTCGCATTTACCACAGGATCATCAAACGTATCCACTAGTATGACGGATATCGTACGATTGCCGGTGCTGTCAATGTCGTCAGGGCTGAACGTTGCGCGCATCGCCTTATCGCCTGATATGATTTTTACAGGCACGGAAACTGATGCCGCAAAAGATATTTCAGCAACAATTGTCACGCATAAAAACAGAAAAAAAAATTAGTTTTCATCATAAGTATTCGTTTGTATAACTGCGGGCTAAAGCCCGCAGCCTGCAAAGAAGCTTTGCTTCTTTGCAGAAAAGCCATAGTATCCATACTCTCTGCAGATAAAGAAACCGCCTGCAAATCCGGGATATTATTTTGCGCATCTGGTGTAAAAATCCTCGGCATCATATTTACCATCCATCTTAGCTACTTTATATCGGCTATTATCCTCACGTAAGGCCTGCCGCCCACCCCTGACGCGGCATCATTGTATTTCGTCAGGTATTGCCTTGTCCATTTCAGGCTGTATTCCTTCGGCGGCGCCGAGGGGTTTATCCCGATGACGTACCTGCCCTTGGGCGTTTCGGGCATGACCTTTATATGTATAAGGACCTTCACTGTCCAGTTGTAGCCGAATATGGGATTCACGGGCTCCAGGAGGAACACTTCAGGGTTTGTCGTAACTTCAAAGTAATTCTTTATCTGGTCAGGCGACTGCGTCACGTTGAACTGCGTCCCATTAAGGTCCTGGTTAGGTATTACCGAGCTTTCGGGAAACACCACTTCCATTTTCGTGCCCTGATACGTTTCAACGAGCCACGAAGTATGGAAAAAGCTTGCAACAGTGAAGTCATCGCCGGGCGATGCTTCCACACCTATGTCACCCGGGTAAGCGCCATATCCTATCCCATAAAATCTCCCCGCGGTCGGGTTTGCTATGATATCTATCTTCTCCTCAAAAAGCGGGTAAAACTCCGGCTGCTTCCAGTATTTTTCCTCTAATGTGACAAGGTCGGTTAACCTGCCGGCATAAATAAGCAAATCTATAACATAGAAATCACCGGGAAACGGCGGAAGATTTTTGTAGACCACAGGCGGCAGGTAGTCGGGCCTCGTCCTTTTTGCATTTGCCGCATCGAATTCCGCCTTTATCTTTTCATCGATGGTCCCGTATTTTTTCACGGGCTGGGGATTGCCAAGCATGCTATAACCGATAAAAGCAGCGACAAAAACGACGGCTACAAAGGAAGCTGCAATATATTTGGCCCTGCTTTTTTTGGCAACTATAATCTGGTGACCAGCGGAAACTTCGGTTTTTGAATTTTGTTTATCAGACTGCTTCTTCGATGTTTTTTTATCTTTCACTGCCAGTCAACCCCATGTTGATAATTATATTCTAAATGTAAATATTTAAGTTAAAAATCCCGTGCTTAATCACAAGTCAAGCTTCGCTTGACTTTGATCCTTCAAAGAGCGCAGCTCTTTGGGGTGTTGAAATTGCTTTGCAATTTCACACATTCACAGAAGCCTTCGGCTTCTGATGAAAAGGCGGCGGCTTGTCTGCAAAAGAGCTTTGCTCTTTTGAGATGCCAAAGAGCAAAGCTCTTTGCACATATGTGACCAACTTGTGCAATCCTTGAAGGAATAAAATTCCTCCAGGTTCTCAGAGAACTTCGTTCTCTGCAGATATCCTAAATATTAAGTTGGTCAGCTATAACAGCAAGAAAACTGCTTACCCTGCTTTGCTTGTATGCACAAGATTAACAGTCGTATCAGTGCCAATTGCAACGCTGCTGTAATCCGCCCACAGCCAGACGTTCCTGTAGGAGCCGACACCGTTCACGCTCATGTTTGCAACTGTCGCGTTTGTAGCAAGAGTGACGTTAGCGCATCTTGTAGTGCCGTTTGTGAAATTAAATCCGTTATTAGCCGTGCCAGTGCAGCTGGTTTCCCATGCCCCGTCAGCCCATCCAGCCTTCACAGTAACGCCCGAAGGCAAAGCTGCCGTGAAGTTTATGGTCATGTTAAGGTATACATTTCCCGTGTTAGTGTAGTTAAATATCGGAGAAGTGGAAGTTTGCGTATCGCCTCCAAGATTGGATGCATTTATCTTATTGCCAGTTGTCACCGTTGCGTTGAACTGCAATGTCGTCGTCGTCGACCCGCTTGAATAAGATGTGGAGTTGTTGCCGGGGACGGACAGCGTGAAGGCGAGAGATGTCGGCAGCAAAAACCTTACAGGCGTTGTTATGGTGTCTGCGAATACGACGCCGATGGCGATTAAAAAGAATAGAAGAATAACCAGATACTTATTTTTGACCATCTTATCCACTCAATAATCGCTTATTGCCTACGAAATTCCTGTTTATAATTATGCCAGAGGATAGTATATATACTTTTTACGCCCCTACATCAACCTGAATGCGCACGTAAGGCCTGTCAAGCCCGCCGAAGAATTCTATGTAAGGCCTGTATTTCTGCGACCACTCGGTGCTTTTTTCCTTCGGCGGCGCCGAGGGGTTGAGACCTATGGTATAATTTCCTGAAGGCGCGTTTTTTGACCTTATCCTGACAATGACTTTTTGCGCCCACTGGTTATCGAATTTTGGGTAATTCGGCCCCAACACCAAATCATTTTTATCCAGCGAAATATCAAAGTATTCCGGAACAGGATTTATTATATTCAGCCTCATGCCCTGATAAGTCTGCACAGACCATGAAGAATGGAAAAATACCGTTACGTTCACCTCACCATCGCCCCGAATATTTGTTGTCCTATCGGCGGGATAAGCACCTATTCCAAGAATGCTTGCCCTGTCCGGAACAGGATTCTTGAACGTATCCACGCCGGAAGTTTCCCATGTGGGATAGAACTCAGGCTGCTTGTAATAGCTTTCCGTTGCCGAATCCGATATGAAATTTTCCGCCTGAAAATCGACAAAATAGAAATCCAAGGGAAAATCAGGCAGGTTTTCAAATATAGCTCTGTCAAGAGCGTATTCAGGCCTTGAAGGCGTCTGGCTTACGCAGCCTGATGCAAGGATTACTGAAATCATGATTAAGCAAATAGTTTTCATAATTAACCCGTTTCTTATCCGACGATGCTGTCCTGGTTGAGGTTTACCGTGCTGTCCGTGTTGACAGGAACGCTGCCGTTATAATCAGCCCACAGCCAGACGTCCCTTGCCTTTCCAAGCCCGGAAGTCGATATATTCGCGACTATTGTCATATTGGTCGTTGCTGTAATATTTGCGCATGAAGTTGTGTCTGTAAGATTTATGGCGGTGCAGGATGGCTGCCAAGCAGTGTCAGACCAGCCTGCCTTCACGATGACGCCGGAAGGCAGCGCAGCCGAAAAATTAAGCGTTACATTGAGGTATATGCTCCCTGTGTTATTGTACCTGAATATGGCAGTGGTCGCTGTCTGGACAGCCGTGCCGCCGGCAACATTCGTGGCGTTGACCTTTTTGGCATTCAAATCGGTCGTATTGAAAATGATTGCCGTGGTCGTCTGCGTCGTGTTGAATATTGTGCCATTAGGCGCAGGTATCGAAAGGGTATATGAAAGGTCTTGGGCCGAGGCTATGCTGACATTGAATCTTTCTGTAGCGTTGCTGAGCATAAGAGACCAGTTTGAAGTGAAATTTACGTCAAACACCCACAGCGTCCCGATGTCGCCAGTCGCATTCACTGTCCAGTTGAGCGAGCAGTTTTGCCTATGGGAAAGAGAGCCGCACGTCAGGTTTGAGGGCGTCCAGAAAGGCGTGGCGCCGGAGAAGGTTTGGATGATGACGTCGGGCAATCCGCCTGAGGTTGAGTTCCTCCTAATACTGCCGTTGACCTGTTCACATACCACAGTGGGGTTGAGATTATCAATAGGAGTGCACTGCACAGAAGCGTTGATAGTAAAGTTACTGAGCTGACTTACATTGTATGTAGTGCCTCCAGCAGGCCCCACAAGCGATACATTAAGGTAGCCGAATGCCTGGCTCACGCTCAGGTTGTTGCTTGAAGCATTATTGTTAAGCGCGAGATTTCCTATAGGAAGCGAGTTGGTGGCATTGCACTGGATGCGCAAAGAGTAGTTTATATGAGGCTTTGTGGCATTGACCTGGAAAACAAAATTGCTTGAGTTCAAATTGGTGAGATTTTTTATATAATACGACGAGACGTTGGCATATACCGCCTCCGCGTTTGACGTTGTTATGGTCGTGAACGAGACGTTGTCTGTGGAGTTCTGCAGGAATATTGTGAGCGCTGATGACGTGCCGTTGATGGACTCGCATGCGCCTGTTACGGTAGCGGATTCGTTTCCTGTAAAAACAGTATTTTTGCTCGCTATGGTGATATTAGCCTTCAGGATGGGCTTCTGAAGAGTCCTTTTGTACGCAAAGGATGCAGACTCGTTGCCGGTTAAGGCAGTCTGGGTGGCTGTTCCTATGGCAAGCGTGTTGTGCCACACTGTGTTATTGAACGGCCTCAGGCACACGTTGTTTGCGGCTCCCTGCGATATGGTTGTTGCCATCGCCCTTGAGCTGTTGAAGGGGTCCTGCTGCATACTCACCCAGTTCACGTTCGCGCCGCAGCCTGTTACAGATGCACGTACAGTATATGTTCCTGTGTCGCATGTTGTATTGTTGTTGCAGTCTACAGGGCCGAAATCGGTGTCGCCTGCCGTGCCTGTACCATACAGGATAACGCCGGCGCTGTTCATCGCATTTCCCGTGCCGTTATAGAAGCCGGAGGCTATGTCCCTTGTTACCAATGTTTCTATCGCGGCGTCTGGCTCTGCGCCAGCCCCCCACCTAGTGCCGTTCCAGTGCCACACGTCAAGGTCCAAGCCGCCGTCAACACTGGAATATAATATCCTGTTTGAATCCACATCAGAGGCCAGGGAAATCCACTGTATGCTTGCGGCGAGCGTCAGAGCGCCTGCAGGCAGGGTTATGTTACTTTCCCATCCTGTGCCGTTCCATATCCTCGTGTTACCTCTTGTTGGCACGTCTTCTGCCCATGCAACCATCATACGCCTTGTCTTTCTTTCAGGCGCTATGTCAAATATCTGCTTCGGGGTTGTGACCTCAGCTGATATAGTGAGGTTTATCGTATTACCCCATGTTGTCCCGTCCCATATCTGGGCGCATATATCGGCTGTCGTGACATTGTAACCCACAAATGTGATATTATTTGAACCGGGCTGCGATTCAACGCGGACCCAGCTCGGCCCGCCGACGCAGGTGTCCTGGGCCATCTCCGTTTGGCTGCCCCACACCGCGCCGTTCCATATCATGTAAGTGCCGTTCGTATTCTCCCCCGGAGCGCCGGTCCCGTTCTTGAACACAGCCAAAGCACGGCCTGTAATGTTCTCGTATGCGATGTCAAAAGCCCTTCCTCTTGCATTAAATTTGCCAACCCTTGACACGTTTATCATGTTGCCCCATGTGTTATCGTAGCCGTTATAAACTGCAAAAAATATGTCGCTGCTGTTGTCCATCGCCCCAAGGATAGCCTCGTCTCTTACTGGATTTGTCACGACCTTGAGCCACTGGACCTCGCCAGCCATCGTAAGCCCCGTAGACTTCTGCTCGCTGAAATCCGTCCCGTTCCAAATCCTGTATTGTGGAACGTGCATAGAGGCGGTTTTGTTCACGTATACGACAATGCCCTCGGTCGCATGAACTGCGCCGGCAACAAGCAAGAAAAACCCCATTAACGCAAAAATCTTACACGCTACTCTCATCCAATCACAATCTCTTTGTGATTATTATGCACAAGAACAAATTAAGGTTTTCCCGCCGCATTTGAAGCATGAAACATCTTTTTCATCTGCAGAAAATATCAACATTCATCGTTTCCCAACATGGAGAAGCCCTGCGATTTTGCCGATAAACCCCTCATCGTCTTCAAACAAAAGGCTCCCCTCAGCCATAAAATCGGAAAGATGCCTGAAGCATGCGTTAATCCTGCGGGATTTGGCGATGGCAGGCGTCTTTTCCACGAGACTTTCCATGACCTTCTCGTTGAATGGTATGGAGGCTATGACAGGCAGTCCGACCATTCTTTCCACTTCCCTCTTTTTTATCTCGTACTTTTTGTTTCTTACCATGTTGAGCACAACACCAAGCGGCTTGATGTGAAGCTCCTCGCAGAGCTTCCTGCACTTTATCAAATCAGCAGTGCTGTGCACTATAGGGTTCGTGACAAGCAATGCCTCATGCGCCGCTTCAAGCGTTATAAGGGATTCACGATTGAAGCCAGGCGACGAGTCGAGTATGATAAACTCGTATTTATCCAATATTCCGGAAAGCTTTTCCTTTACGATATGCCAGTCAACATCTTGCAAGTCCTCGAGCTTGAGCGATGCCGGTATTATACTTATGCCTGATGGATGCTCGTATATGGCTTTTTCTATCGGTATATGACCTTTTAATGCGTCATTGAGCGTTGCCGGCGTTGAGTAGATGCCAAGATAAAGACCTACATGAGACGTCGTGATGTTGCAGTCAACGACAAGCGTCTTCTTGCCATGGTACTTGTGCAATGCAGCGGCTAGATTTATTGAGACTATCGTCTTCCCTACGCCGCCCTTGCCTGAAATTACGCCTACAACACGCGACATTAATTATAGATTGTTGCACGGGGGTATAAAATGCTTTATTACCCGAAAGTGAAGGTGTACAGCCGGAACTCGCCGGCGGGGATGAGCTCTATCAGATGCGTTCCCGAAAGCGGCGAGGAGACCAGGTTGTAGAGCCGCTCCCCGTCTATATCGGCATACGTCCTGCCGGCTTCCTCCGCGATATCAGAGCCTTTGTCGCGGACAGGCTTCCTGTCCAGAAGGATTTCCGCCCTTCCCAGACCGGCGGCGACTATGTTGACGTCCTTCGCAAGGTATACTAAGGAGAGCTTTGCGTCCGACACGGCCTCCATGCTGTCCGGGCCGTTCTTCCACATGCACTCGAGATATACAAGGTTGGGCTGGGCGACCCCCGTCCTTGAATAAACGACAGCTTCTCCCGGGCGGAAGCCCTCCGCGTTGCCCAGGGGCTGGCGGGCGAAGTTGTAGCCCAGATACAATTCAGGCGTGCCGACATTGCGCTCCTCCGCGCTCCCGTTCACCATGGGAAGCTTCAGGCCGAGCAGATGCTGTATCACCTTCTCGGTCTCCTCGTAGCCGCCCTCGCCTATGTGGTCGTAGACAATGCTACCCTCCTTGTCAATAATATATTTCCTCGGCCAGTAGCTGTTCCCGTAAGCGCGCCACATCGCATAATCATTGTCCATGGCAACCGCGTACTTTATGCCGAATTTGTCCACCGCCGCCCTGACGTTGCCCTCGTCCTTCTCGAAATCGAACTCCGGCGTGTGCATGCCTATATGAAATGACAACCAATCAAATTTTTTCATTCAATTCTTCTTTAGAAATTCCAGCTTGTTTCAGTATGGCGTTCAGAGTCCCTTTCTTGAGAACTTTATGCAAAGGGACTGAAAATACGACCTTATCTCTCTGCAAAACAACATGCTGCCTTTTTGCCGTATTGGATGATAATCAAAATGTTTATTGGCTTT
>CAYJVT010000017.1:0-1315 GCA_964373695.1 uncultured archaeon
AAGGAGAAGAGGAAGCGCATAAAGATAACCAAGGAGCATGAAAGGCTGATGATCAACATCGACGCCTATATCTCGGATAGCGAGCACTTCCTTCGAAAGAAAGACCTCATACGAAGCTTTGAGGCCATAATATGGGCGTGGGCGTGGATAGAGATATTGCAGGAACTCGGTATCGTGAGGGAAGATGAAAAATGATATTAACAGACCCATTTGAGGAAGATGTCTTAATCGACTGTTTTATAGTAATGAATAAAGGAATTAATGCGCTAAGACTAATTGAACGAAGCCCGTGCCACGGCAATGATAGATTGCTGGAAAGGATGAAACTGTATAAATATCGTCATCCGGAAAAGGCGTTCCATCCGCTTTATCATGCAAATGAATTCGGAGGATTGGAAGAAGAAGAATTTACCATAGAAGGCGTTCCTGTGATAATGGATGATGTGATATCCAGCGGAAGGACACTTGGACTTGCGGCCCAATATGTTCATTCACTCGGTTATCCATATGGAAATGTTTTTGTATATGCACAAAGATATTTTCCTCCTTCATCTGGAGAAGATGGCCTTGGGGGAATGTTGCCTTACTCCGTTTTTAGTTTAAAGCAAATTAGTGGTGTTTTAGAAGGTATTTTACCATTAGAATTTTCATGCACCACATCGCCATAATGCGCAAGTCGTGGAATCTAACGGAAAAGATACTATCATGCGAGAAGAAAATCGAATCAAGATGGTACAAACACAAGAGGGCTCCGTGGGACAAGGTGCATGCAGGCGACGCCGTGTTCTTCAAGGAAGGCAGATTCGTAACTGCAAAGGCCGATGTTGAAAAAGTTCTCCAATTCGACGGCCTTACTGAAGCAAAAGTAAAAGAGCTCCTCGACATATACGCGAAGGATGACGGCATCGGCGACAGGAAGGATTATTTCTTTCGGTTCTTCAAGAACAAGAAATATTGCATTCTCGTCTTTCTGAAGAATCCACAAAAGGTGAAGTTCAATATAAGCAAGAAAGGCTTCGGGAACATGGCTACATGGATGTGCGTCAACAATATAAGCGATGTCAGAACTTGAACGGCACGATGTTCCTGAGGAAGAACAGCCAGAACAGCGCCATGACGACGAATGTCGCGACACTAGCCCCTATGCGCATCAGCTTGTGGTCCATTTCCCCTAATTCGTCCTTCGAGAGGCTGAAGAAAGTCTTCAAGAACCCGGCGAAGCTCCGAAGCTTCGACTTCCTTTTGTTGTAAGTGAAATCGTCTTCCATAATAATAAATTAAGGTGAAGGATTTATATGCTTAAAAATCCACTTCA
>CAYJVT010000017.1:1415-11139 GCA_964373695.1 uncultured archaeon
TCTTCCATAATAATAAATTAAGGTGAAGGATTTATATGCTTAAAAATCCACTTCAATGACCTTCTCCCGCCGGTTGAAACCGGCGGTTTCTGGAGGGTTCAAAGAAACGTCACGCCATGGTGCTTCTCCTGATTCAATATGTATTTTATGATTTTCTCCGTGTCGATTCCTATCGTCGAAGCCATGTAGCCCCTGCTCCAGAAATGCCTCTTCGGGTAGCGGAGCAAGAATTTCTCCTTGATCCGGAAGATTTTCCACGCTGAAAATCCTTTCAAGAGCTTCACGGCTTTTGCCTCGTCCATGCCGTGAGGTTGCATAAAATAACCTTTTTATCCGAGAAAGAGCATAGCCTTAGCTAAGCGTTGTGGCTTAGCGAGCTGTGCTCGCAGCGTGGGCTGCGCCCACGCTTTATTATTCTTTCTATCCGCTTTCAGAAATAGTTTCGCGGCAATTCATTCACCGTTTATTTATGAACTTTGTGAAAACGGTGGATTTCTTGCCGCCGTGTTAATGCGGCGGATTTGTATGTCAAAATCCCGTCATTCATCAATGTACAAGGATGATTGGATTTTAGACATTAAAGCAGGCGTATCTTCCCGGGCCTCGGCTCGAAGCACGTGCCTTCTTCGAGAAGGCTCTGGACAGCTGAATCGACCTCGTTCTCTGGCAACCCCGAAGAGGAAATGAGCTCGGCGTAGTCGCATCCTTCCCCTTTGTCCAGCGACTGTATCAGCTCAACCACCGCCTTCTTGGCGTCGACCATCGCCGGCTTTTCTTCCGTCTCCGACTGAAGGACGGCCTCGACAAACTCCTTCTCCATGCCGTACCTCTCGGTCATCATCCTGACAAGCTCCTCGACGTCGCTAGCCTGGCCCTTGTGGGATATTATTATGTCGCGTTTCTTCTTCACATCGTTCTCGCGCTGCCTTATCTCAAGCTCGCGCAATATCTCGAAATTCGGGTCGGAAACCTTCGTCATTATCTCCGGCGCCAGGTAGAGCTCCTCGTTATACTCTTTCACGCGCCCTATGACATCAACTGTATCGCCGGCGGATATGTTTTCAAGCATTGAGAGGGCTGTGAAAACCTTCGCCCTTATCGTATCCGTCCCGTCATCAAGTGTCACCGAAGCAAATTTGCCGGTTTCGGCGACGAACTTGTCAACGACGGTAGCCAGGACGCGCACCCTGGACAGCCTCTCGCCTGCGTCCGACAGGATATAGTTCGGGTTGAAGCCCTCCTGCGTGACGAACTTCCCGCTCCATATCGAGGATATGCGGGTTTTCACCGACGTTATGCGTTTTCTTTCCATAAGACCACGTTATGAACCTTATTGTCATCTGAACCTTTTATTCGTTAGCCGGAAATCCGGTAATCACAGGCGTAATTCCGCCGAATTACCTGGCCTTCTTGATGAAGCCTATCCTCGGCTCGAACAGTATGCCGTCGCTCTTCAGCTTCTCTATTATCTCGTCTATGTTCTCTATACCCTGGCTCTCCGCCTCGGCCTTCACGTCCTCTATCGGCACGTCCTTCATCGTCTTCTGCAAGGTCTCTATTATCTCTATGAGCTGGTGTATCTTCCTCCTCTTGCCAGCCGGAACTCCGCCCTCAACCCTGTCTATGTCGATGCGTCCGGTCTCGTAATCGTATCCCAATTGGGAAAGCGAATACTTCATCAGATTTATTGCCCTCTCGGCGTCGCCAGCCTCCACTCTTCCGGAAAGCCGTATCTTCGCCGACGCCTCGGCCATCCTTATGAGAGCCTCGTACTGCCTGAGCGTTATGCTTATCGTGTGACTCTCCTCGTCGGTGTACCTGTTCCTCATGTCAACGTAGAATTCCTTCAGCTTCTGCGATGCCTCAGGGGTCAGCTCAAGCGACATTATGTTCTTCGCATACGCTATGTATTTCCTGAGGAGAGCCGTGTTTATGGCAGGTTCGACCATATCGGGCCTCGTCCTGGACATTATTATGTGATCTGCAAGTCTTTCGTCCTGTGTCCTGTCCGGCCTGTCCTTCAGCGCGAACTTGAGGTCAAAACGCGAATTATGACATAAAGCGCCCCCGAAACCTGCTATAAAATTCTCATGTCCGGGTGTTGACAAATCATAAACATATTTATTCTCTGGCGATACTTCGCTTATTTTTGTCACTTTTACAAATCCTAAATCTCCGCCTATCAATTTTTCAATGTTTTCTACAACATTCAGACATTTTCTACCTAATTGAGAAAGCGAATAAGTATAAAAACCGCATATTTTCCTTCTTTCAAGAAGGCCTTTTTTAAATAGGTGATTTATTCTCGGTCTTATAATTTCCAATTTATTTATGAAGTTTTTATTTTCTTTCTGTATTTTGAATATCTTTTTTGTTAGTTCAGGAATGCTATAAGGCGTTTCAAAAACTCTTAGCCACTTAATAGTCTTTAGCATATATTTTCTTAAAAAATATTTCCTCCACCATTTTTCTCCTGTTATATATTGCGACGGATACCCTGAAAAAGAACCCATAAATTTTCTGTTTGAAAGAGGTTTTAGATATTCTAAAACAGGTTGCAATGGAACCCACTTATACCATTTTATACTCTTAAATTCTTTCATTCTTTTCGGACTATCAGAGATGGCATAAGCTTCCTTGGATACACATCTATGACCATCCGGAAAAGTTACTTCTCTTGGAGCCCATTTTTTGAAAGAGGCTATTATGCCGTTTTGAAGGAGCAAAAGGAGCAAATCTGACATAAGATATTTGCTGACTGTTACGCCGTAATCTCCTTTGAAATACGCCAAAATGAACTCTTTCTGCAATTGAGGCGGCAAATTAAACACAATTTCAGGTACACGTTTATTATGAGCGCCTCTTTTTGCCTTTATAATGTCTTTCAAGAACAAATAAGCAATCTTATTTGCAATATTTACTTTTACGCTGTTTTTGGAATGAATCGTCTTTGCCCGGTGATTAAACAGTTTCCTGCTTATTCTTTTCAGGTCATTTATTATTTCTGTTTCTTTTGAATTTACGCAAAATGAAATTAGATGCTCAGAAGATGTAGAAAGCGTAATAGAACCTTCTGCGATATAATA
The DNA here is from genome assembly GCA_964373695.1 of uncultured archaeon. GTDB lineage: Archaea > Aenigmatarchaeota > Aenigmatarchaeia > GW2011-AR5 > GW2011-AR5 > JACPAH01. Next base: position 4,502 of record CAYJVT010000017.1, read on the forward strand.
ACCAAGAAGCCTCATTAATTCCTTTGAAACAGAAACTTCAACTGGGACTCCTTCCTTTGCCCCTCCTTTATATTTTATCATGCATTTCTTTCTTTCATAAGGCCTTAATTTTTTATAATAAATAAGAGGGAGCTTGTTCCCTGTCCTCCAATTTTTATCTTCTATTCCCAATCTTTCGACAGCAGATTCGGGGACATTATGCAAGAAAATATTCTCTGTGTTTTCTTTTGACATTGAGAGGATTTCCTCTGCCAAATTTATTGCTTTTATATGGTCTTTTGTTTGTGGCAGTTTTTTTGGAATAACTATATAGTCCCCTACTTTTATCTTATCGCTTGGCTTTGTTTTTATTTCTCCTTCTTCAAAAACATAAATAGAATGCCCCCTGCTTAGCAAGATATTTCTCCCTGTATTCATCTCAATCTCAAGCAGATTATCCTTTACCGGATGCCTGAAGACATATCTGACAGGCCACCATTCAAGCTTAAATTTGTTGTTCATAGCGCAAGCTTCAATGCCTTTTATTTTAATTGGAAATCCATATTTACCTTCATCATAAAACTTATCTACAAATTCTCCTATCTTTTCTGCACTAATTTTTCCGTTCTTCCTAATCATAATAGGCTCATCATATGCAATGCTAAGCAAAGTCTCCGGAATCGTGATTTGGTCCGCTATCGGCAAGTAAGGGTCGAAACGCCCGAACTTCGGGTTGGCGCCGGCGAGCACGGCCGTTTCAGCAGGCAATGTCGCAACAATAGATGCCTTTGCGATGCTCACCGTTTCGATGCTCATGGCCTCATGCATGGCAATCTGGTCATCCCTGCTTATCTTGTCGAATTCGTCTATGCTTATCACGCCCTTGTTGGCAAGAATTAGTGCACCCGCCTCGAGAACCCATCCGCCGAGCACTTCATCCTTGCGGACTGTTGCCGTCATGCCAGCACCTGTTACACCGCTTCCGGAGACGTATTTCCCCCTCGGCACTATATTTGATATAAGCTTCAGGAACATTGAATTATGTATCACCAGATTATTCACAACAAAAGTCTGGTAACCATCCACAGAGAGGTCGTAAACATATTTTTCCTTCGATTCCATTCTTTCCACGCTTTCCACGCAGTCCCAAATAACATTGGCATCGAGTATCTCCTTCAATTTAGAAAGGTCCCTCAATGCGGGCCCGTTTCCCTGGCTCTTTGCCTCTTCAACAAGCTCGTTGTATATTCTTTCCAGCCTTCTCCTTCCTATCTTTTTTCTGCTCTTTACCGTTCTCATCATGGCTGAAAACGCTCTTCTTCTTCCAGAATCTTTGACTAGGCGCCTTGAAAAGCCGAGCTTCTTTACGATGCCATAAAGAAGCGCCGTGCATGGGATTAAATCGAAAGAATCTTTTTCCGAAAACCTGCTTATCTTGGGCTCGGGATTTCCTATCATTTTTATTTTTGACATCAGTTCTCCGACATGGTTCCCTATTATGGTAACTTCATATTTGTCGCGCTTTGCGTTTTTATACGTATAAGATTTTTGTCTCATGACCGCAAAAATGCCGGCAAGCGAGAGAATTTCCAGGGTTCCGCAGGCCAGATGAGGGCTTATTGTGGTCAATTCCAGTTTTAAGCTGCCTTTTGTCCGGTTCTTTCCTCGGGGCATTGAATTAAGAAAATAACCGTCCCCTGAAAATATTCCGGAAAGCAGCCCTTCTATAAAGTTCTTCGGGGCATAAAAACAGAAGTCTGGGATGCACTTTCTCACGGCGCCGGAACCTTTGCCTTTCCCTGTTTTACCCCCTTTATAACAGTTTTTTTCCAGAAACCTGGCAAAATTCCTTGAAGACATGATTATGCGATGACTGTTTGTATGTGAACTGAGCCCCATGCTGTCGAAAAATCTTTTTATTTCGGTTTTTCTTGATTCATTCGCAGATTCTATTGATATGACGCCACTACCCAGGCTGCCCTCCGACAGAAACATGCCCATAAAAAATCCAAAATTCCAGTCGAGTTTTATCTTTCCGGGCATTTTTTTTTCATTAGTCCTCAATGCCTGCTCGATGCTTATTTCATTTAACAGTTCGCGGTGCATTCCCATTGGAATCGGCAGGAACATCCCCTTCCTCATTGAACTTCCCTGCGTGTCGACCACATCGCCTTCATCATTCATAACCACAAATCCGTGGTCTTCCGTTGCGATGACCTCGCGCCCGCTTTTTGTCCTGACCTTTACAAGAAATTCCGGAGATTCGTGCCTTATGAAAGCTGTCACCGGCTTCCATCCCATTTCCAGGGTTCCGGGATCAAGTGCCAGGACCTTTACGTTTTTATCATTCTTCACCGCTATTTCTGTCCCGTTTTCAAGAACTGTCCTGTCCTTCTTCAGTGCCACATCAACCAAGTTTTCTATGGTGGTATATTCTGGCGCGTCGTCGGAATTATGCAAAATCCTTGAAGAACCCGTGACGCTCTTCCCTATTCCGGGATCCCCTGTAAGAAGTATGTGTATGTTGCCGCGGATTGTGTTGCCGTCGGGAAGCCTGTGCTTTATGCCACCAAACAACTGGAGAGCAATAGATTCCTTGATTTCGTCGAAGCCATATATCCCTGGAGCTATCGACATCTTGAGCCTCTCGTAGATGTTCGGGTCCGCGGCCAGCTCCTTTATGCGCGCCTCGTCATCCGGGGTTATGTCCATGTCCTCGAACTCTACATCCTTCGTCTCCACGTGAAGCGCCTCGAAAAACATGTCCATCTTCGTGCTCAGCCTGCCTTTTATGTGCTTGGGAGCCTCCACCAGAATGCCGACTATGCGCAGCCTCGAACCTGGATCGGTCTTCTTCTGCATCTTCGGGGTCGTCAGGTCCTCCCTGAGGATGACCCTTATCTCGCCGGGCTGCTCGCCCGTCGTTATCTCGAACGGCTCCACCCCTGTAAGCCACCTCACATCGAACATCTTCTTCTCCACAGGCTCCCCGAAATCGCCCCGCCGGCCGCACTGGCAAACCGCCGCCTTCTGGATTATGTTGCCTTCCTGCGGCATCGATATCTTCGTCCCGCATTCAGGGCAGATGAAAGTGGCCTCGTATATCTGGGGTTTCACCTCGGAAGCCGCCTTTATTATCGCGTCCACACACCACAGCCTGTTCATATGCTTCGCGCGCAGGTTCCTTATGCGTATGTTCCTGCTCTCAGGCAAATTGCGCACTCTGACATTGACCTTCTCGTCCAGGCCGAAGCTTTCAGCAGCCTTCTTCATCATCCCGATGACGTCTCTCGGCGACTCAAGGAGCTGGTCAGAAGTTATGGGGTCGAATCTGTCGAGCTCGGAGAAGTCTATGACGAGGGCGCGATCCTCCTTCGCCGCCCTGAGGAGCTCGGCGTAGTACTTTTCGCGTATGAATTCCTCCATGCGCTGAACGAGTTCCATACCCGTTAATTACCGGGAAATTATTTAATCCGAGACCTACATTTCATGTGCTTATAGAAGATTTCATGTGGAAAGGACTAGCTCTTCACGGCCTTCAGCTGGGCCTCGAGCTTCTTGACGGCCTGCCTCACGGCATCCATGCTCTTGGCTCCGGCACAAACCACCCTTCCGGAGGAAAAGAGCAGGAAAGCGACCTTGGGGTCGTATATCCTGTAGACCAGTCCCGGGAACTGCTCTGGTTCGTATTCGCTGTTCTCGAGTTTGAAGGCAAGGTGGTCGAGGTTTAGGTCTCGGCCGAGGTTGACGGCGACGACTATGTTCTCTATCTTCAACTTTAGAGTGTCCTCATTGAAGCGGATGCCTATCTTCTTTATGTTGCGGACGGTCTTCTTCAGAGCGAGCTTGGCCATAGCCGGGCTTCGCGCGCCGACGCATATTATCTTCCCGGAGCGGAATATGAGAGTGGCGACGCGGGGCTCGTCAAGCCTGTACACGAGGCCGGGAAACTGCTCTGGTTCGTATTCGCTGTTCTCCAGAACATTAAGCAGCTTGTCCAATGATATTATTTTCTTGATGTCAGTAGAAGCAACCACATTCTCAATCTTTATCTGTTCAGCCATCCCAACCCCTCCAAAAGGCATACCATCCTAGGTCGTCTTTACAGTATTTAAAGGAAAAAAGTATTTAAAGAGGTAGCTTTAAAAGGGCTGTCGCGCGCCAAAACGGGAAATCTTTTAAACGTCCAAAATTCCACCTCTTAAAAGAGATGAAATTTTGACATGTGTGAAAACCAGAGGTTTTCAATGCGCAAAAACCTTTGGTTTTTGATGATGCAAATCCACTGCTTTAAAGCAGTGGATTTTTAAAGACGGGAAGGAGCTTATTCGAATGAAACTCGCAGCCCTTATTTCAGGCGGCAAAGATTCCCTGTATTCCATGCACAAGGCCAGGCAGGAAGGGCATGAAATCAAGTATAATATAGCATTCTTCAGCGAGAACCCGGAAAGCTACATGTTCCACATACCCAACGTGCACCTGGTTGAGGAGCAGGCAAAGCTAATGGGCGTAGAATGCATAAAGGTGCCTACGAAAGGCGAGAAGGAGAAGGAGCTTGACGACATCAGGAAGGCTCTCCAATCTCTGAAAGGAAAGATAGACGGCATAGTCACAGGCGCCACGGCAAGCAACTACCAGAAGAGCCGCGTAGACAACATATGCAAGGAGCTCTCGCTTGAGAGTCTGGCCCCGATATGGCAGGCTCCTCCGGCGCAAACCCTCAGAAACATGATAGCGGAAGGCTTCAAGATAATGATTGTCGGCATCGCGGCGCCTCCATTAGACGACAAATGGCTCGGAAGGATGGTGGACGAGCAGTGCGTGAAAGAGCTCGAGAAACTTTACGAAAAACACGGCATACATATATTATTCGAGGGCGGCGAGGCGGAAAGCCTGGTACTGGACTGTCCCATGTTCAGCAAAAGGATTGAGATAGAGGATTCAGAGAAGAAATGGGACGCGAAGAGCAGGTCCGGCTGGCTCGAGATAAAGAAAGTGGGGACGGCTGACAAGAGCTAGAACCTTGCGCCTTCAAGCGCGTGCATGCACCTGCAGTCCATGTAGTCTGTTTTTTCTATAGACTTTAAGATAACCTGCCTCAGCCTCTCGTTGTTCTCCTTGAAGACGCGTAGGACTTCGTCGGCGGAAACGGCATTGTGGACGCCGAGGCCTGCATCATAATCAGTAACAAGGGAGATGTTCGCATAGCACATCTCAAGCTCGCGCGCCAATACGCATTCAGGATATTGCGTCATGTTTATGACGTCGCCATGCTTCTGGTAGAATCCGCTTTCAGCCTTCGTCGCAAACCGGGGGCCCTGTATCACAACGACGGTGCCGCCCCTCCTGAATGGCACGCCGAGTTCCCCGCACGAGTCCTCAAGAATGCCGGAAAGCTTCGGGCAGTACGGCTCGGCCATGGAGACGTGCGTCACCCTGGACAAGTCATGTAACTCATTCATGCCGCTGTAAAACGTGTCGTCCCTGCCTGAGGTGAAGCTCATGAGCTGGTCCGGTATGACGAATGTGCCCGGCTTTATATCATGCCTGAGGGAGCCGACAGCCGCCGGCGCAAAAATATGCTTCACTCCACATTCCTTCATCGACCACACGTTCGCCTTGTAGGGTATCATGTGCGGCGGCAGGTGATGCTTGTCGCCGTGGCGCGCCATGAAATACACCTTTTTTCCCGATATGTCGCCGGAATTAAGCGGAGAGCTCGGGGGGCCGAACGGCGTGTTAATTTCGCGCGGTTCGTTCTTTTCAAGCAGGGAATAGAAGCCGGAGCCCCCGAAGACGCCTATCATTATAATTCCAGGCCAAAAAACTTTTTATCTGTAAAATGCCTACTGATACCATGTATTTTGACGAAAGCATCGAAAATTTCTACAGAACCGGCAGGAGGATGCCTGCCTACACGGACCGGAGAATGGAGATTACCGTCAATGAGACAAAGGGATATACGGCGGAAGGCGCGTGGGCGCACACGGTGCCGTCGGCGCCACATAGGTTCATGAACAGGCTTCCTCTCGAATTCACTGATTACAGGCAGGTCCCGGAGCTCGAGAAGCACGAGGCACTTCATAATATCATGGGCCTGGCAGGACATGACGAGGATTTTGTAACTGCATACGCAAGGAATCCTTCATCAGACATAGAATTCCACAACAGGGCGAGACTTGTAAGGCGCTAGAATGGAATGGCCGCCCTTATGTACGGGGCGGCGAACACCTGCAGGATTATGTAGACGATGAACGCGACGACGGCGACCTTCAGCTTTGTCTTCCTGTCGGACGAGAGGAGGCCTTCGCCGAGGCCTATCCAGAAAACAAGCGGCAGGAGGATGCTGCCTATGTAGGGTATCGATGCAAGAACGGGGATGAACCCGAGAACGAACGTGGCGGCTATCGGCACGATGAAAAGCGCTATCAAGGCCATTATGAGGGACTTCTTCGCGTCTATGCTGTGCGATATCAGCTTGTCCGAGGCCACTATGGCGATGAAAGCCAGGATGGCGCTGACGAAAGTTCCGACAACAAAACCGATATTCACGAAGGGTATCTCGGCCATGAGTATAATTGTAGAGGGCCATATTTAAGATTTTGTCACGGCGAAACGATATGGGCTGTTCCGGAAAGTATCGAGATGAAAAGAGCCAC
>CAYJVT010000017.1:11239-16063 GCA_964373695.1 uncultured archaeon
GTCACGGCGAAACGATATGGGCTGTTCCGGAAAGTATCGAGATGAAAAGAGCCACCAAGACAAAGAAAATCAGGAGCGCTATTTCCTTATGCCACAACTTTATACGCCTTGACTCTGCCGGCATAATCAGGATTAATTTCTCAGAGCTTAAAGATTAGCATGATTTCATCTCATCCTTCACTATTTCCATCATATGCCCGCCGGAAACGCGGCCGCGGAACTTCTGCATGACGATGCCCATTATCACGGACTCCTTCTTGCCGGGGTTCTGAGCTACGGCCTCCTTCACGGCGGCCCTTATCTCAACATCCGAAACTGTACTGTAGGATGAAATAACCCTGACTACATTTTCCCCTGATGAAAGTTTTTCGAGAATCTGGGGCACGGCATCCTTCGGCACTGTCCCGTCCTTCACTGAGGAGAGCATCCTTTCGATGTCGCCGATGCTTATCGCTTCCGGCTCAAGCCTGCGCCTCGAAAGGTCCTTGAAATAGGACGTGAATATAGTTGCGACGAGCACCGGATCATGCCTGGAAGAAAGAGTTTCGAAGCTCTTGAAATGCCTTGAGCGCACTATCTGGGCCGCCAGCTCTTCAGGCATCATGACGGAAAGCTCCTTCCTTATCTGTGAAAGCGTCTTCGGAATCGACACAGACTCCAGGTACTTGCGCTCTATCTTTATCGGCTGTATGTCGGATTCCGGATACATGCGGCCGGCGCCGGGTAAAGGCCTGGTGTAGCGGGAGCCGGTTCCTTCGGCGACACGCGTCTCCTCCGGAACGCCGACAAGGCAGTGATTAGCGCGCTCGAAAACCATGCTTGCGGCGCCAAGCGGGTTGCTTCCTGCTATGATGAATATCGCATCGCGCTCCCGGCAGCCTAGCTCGTGTTTCAGGGCTTTGAATTCCTCTTCAAGAGCGTACTTCTTCAGATCCTCGTCGCTGTGTATTATACCGGAGCCTATCGCGTGGTCCGAGAGCTCCTTCCCCAGGGAGCGGTCGCCGCACTGAATTTTCAGGAGACCTGAGAACACCGGCAGCTTTCCCGCAACAACCACACCGCCTCTTTCCAGAATCTTCCTCACGAAAAGGCATTTCGTGCCGTCGAATATATGGGTCACGATTCGCGCGTTTGGCTCGAAAACCCTGGCGCCCCGCCCAAGAAGCTCTTTCTTTATCTCCAGCAAAGATAGCTGGCGCTTTATTTCGTTCTCTATGGCATCCGGTATCCTGTCAAGCTCCTGAAAACCTTTCAGCTCGATTCTTGCGCCGTTCTCTATGGAAATGTTAATGTCCTGGCGGATGCTTCCTATCCCGCGGACGACGTCGGTGCTGCGCAGGAGCGCGCCCAGCTCCTCTGCAACCTCCTTCGCATGCTCGGGGGATTTTATGTCTGATGACGTGGCGATTTCGACAAGCGGTATGCCAAGCCTGTCGAGCCTGTATTCAATGCCGCCGTTCGGCGCGGCTAATGGCACGGCCGAATCCTCCTCGAGGCTCACGCTTTTCACTGCGATATTTCCGAGACTTGTATTGATATAGCCGTTCATTCCGACGAAAGCGGTTCGCTGGAAGCCCGACACGGCAGAGCCGTCTATCACCGTCTTCCTCATGAAGTGTATTTCGTCGAGAACTTTGCATCCCAGAAGCTTGCATATCTGCAACGCCGTGTGCAGCGCTTTCCTATTGACGGGCTTCGGCGGCTGCTCATCCGTCTCCACGAGACAGGACGTGTCAGGGTTCATCCTGTAAACAAAAGTCCTGTCCCTGAGAAATTCGTAGAGAGCAGAAACGTCGGTGACGCCAGTCTCGCCTGCTACCGGCCTGAGCTTCCTCCTCACAGCTATCGGAAAATCCTGCTGCTTGTCTTCGGTCGTAAATGGAACGCGGCAGCCGCAGAAAAGCTTGCTACCGGACGCGAGCTGCTGGTGTATTTCAAGCCCGATTTTCAGCCCCAGTGAGGAATAATCCATGGAATCACGTCAGTATAAGAAAGCCCTCTGGTCGATGCGCTCCGGAACCTCGCCGACGACGTTCTCCCTCAGCAGCTTCTCGGCCCCGAGCGCGTCCTTCGAGTTGCCGAGAGCCCACCCGAGCTTCACATAAGCGCATTCAGAAGTCATCTCAATGGGCGTGACCCCGGCCTGCTGCAGTATGCGGCCGGTTGAATAGACGTTCATGTTGACGACACCGTATGGGCACTGGGACGCCATGAGTATTATCATCCCGCTGTCGGTGAGGCGCTTTATGGTGTCCAACAGCTTTTTGTGGTGCTTGGTAAACTTGTCCAGTACATTAACAGGCGCCTGCCCGAGCGCCATCCCCTCCAGAACTATGCCTCTGTACTTTTCCTTCTCGAAAAGTTCCAGGAGCTTGTAATCAAAGCCATTGTATATCTTGACAAGCGCTACCTTGCCGTCGAAACCTTTCTTCAGAGTGAAAGGCCTGTCGTCCTTTTTCCTGTAATCACGAAGGTACTCGATGCCGCCTTCCTTCGTCACCTTGGCAACCGGCAGAACATCGATGCTGCGGAAAGCATCCCTCCTGGAAGTGTGCATCTTCCTCACGTGCGTGCCCTCATGCACCAGGCAAAAATCGTCATCCATGCCTCCGTGCATGCATATCCCGACGCCGGCGAAGTCCGTCTTTGCGAGAAAATGCGCCGCGCATATCAAATTGACGGCTGCGTCGCTGCTTCCCCTGTCCGACGAGCGCTGGGAGCCCGCGAGGAGGACAGGCACAGGCAGGTTCTGCAACATGAATGACAGAGCCGCCGACGTGTAGTGCATCGCGTCAGTGCCGTGAGTTACTATAATGCCCTGCGCGCCGTTCTTAACCTCCTCGAATATCCTTTCGGCCATCAGCGACCAGTGGCCGGGCTCCATGTCCTCGGACCACATCTGGAAGAGCATCTTCGCTTTTATGTTCACTATTTGCGCCAGCTCGGGTATCGAAAGCAGTATCTCCTCCGGCGTCATCGAAGCCACCACGCCGCCCGTCTCGTAGTCTATGCGCGAGGCTATGGTGCCTCCAGTATGTATTATAACTATGTTCTTCTTGCCAGGCTCGGGGATGTACTTCTCCAGCTTCAGAGGCTGCCTGCTCTTCGGCTGCCTGGATATCTTCTTGAACCGCGTTCCCCTGGTGAATTCGACGCCGATGTTGTAGCCGCTGTCGATTTTCAGGACGATGCAGTTCTGGTCGCCAGTCTCGAAACGGGGCATCAGCATGCCCTCGTAATAATCCTTCTCCCGCTGTATGCCGACAAAGTCGCCGACCTTCATGCCGCGCGCCTTCAGCGCCTTCTGTATCTGGGCAGAATAGTTTTTCATAATGAATAATTATGTCCGGAGCAATTTATAACTGACCTGGCCTTCATGAATAATTAAGCGCATGAATATGTAGGTTAAATTAACCTACATCAGTAAACCTCCACTTCTATGTCCTTCACGTCGAGGAAGCCATGGTCGCCTGTGACGAACTTGCTGCACCCGGAATATACTGCAGTTGCTATGTGGATGCAGTCGAAGTAAGTCAGTTTCTTTTCTATGCCTGAATACTTGACGCGGAGGCGCCCCGCCTTCTTGGCTATCTCCTCGCCAACCGGCACTATCTCAATATTCGGCAGGGACTGGATGTAAATGAGGACTTCCTCGGCTTTGTCCTTCCCCTTCCGCTTCGTGAGATGGTAGCTGAGCTCGGCGAACAATACAGAAGATATGACTCCTGTGGTTTCGGACTTCATAAGCTCTATGTATTTCCTGGCGGCGGCGGCATGCTCCGAGCCTGACAATATGTCCATGAAGACGAAAGTATCAAGATATATGCGCATTTATTCACCCTTTATCTGGCGCCTTATGTTCTTCATGCCGAGCTCCATGCCGGCGTTAACCAGGCCTTCCACAGGGTCGTCATATTTGGGCGTCAGGATAAGCTGGCGGCCCACTTTTGTGAGGATAACGCCTTTTCCCTGTGACAGTCCCAGCGCATCGCGGAGGTACTTAGGAATCACTATCTGGCCCTTGGAGGAAATCTTGGCTTCTGCCATAAGAATACTCTTTTTCTTACTTTAAATTAATTTGTATTATTTAGACTAAAAAAGTAAGTTTTATACTATAATTTTCTTACATTTATTACATATCTTGTAAGTAATTTCATATAAAACCAGTAAAAATCCTATTTCTTGCGGTACACAAACTCTTATATTCACCGGAAGGTAATTAGGAAGCCGATGAAAACAGAAACAGGATAGTGCTGCTGATTCTAAGCGGCGCTTCCTGCCACAATAAAGCGCCGTAATGCATGGCACAACCACGTGTCACACACTACGACGACTAAACCAGGTGAACGACATGGCAACAACACCCTACATGACAAGGCTTCAGAACTGGCTTAACGACACCCAGGAGAGATTCGGCAGCTACCTGCCGTTCTTCTACGGTGACATGCTCAGCCCGGGCATGAACGACAGCGAAGCCTACGGCAGATGCATGCAGCTATACAAGTTCCTCAATCAGAGGATGTCGGAAGGAAAAAGTCAGAGTTACAATCCAGGAAAAGAGCAAATACACCTGAAACTCGTCATAGACGGCAACAGGTCACGTGTTTACAACATGTCTAACGGAAGCCTGTACGCTGTAATGAGCAAGGATCCAAGAAGCGGCTCCTTGTCATATTACGGACCTGTCGAAGGATTGCAAAGATTCGGCGGCAGGAACGAGTTCCAGGGCATCCTTCAGGACATGCACGACGGCAAATATGACGGCGGCGACTACCAGAAGAAAGCTGCCTAATTTTTTCTCTTTTTCTTTATTTTCATTTTTCT
>CAYJVT010000018.1:0-15596 GCA_964373695.1 uncultured archaeon
AAAGCAGCAGCAGCAAAGCCGCTATCATGACCATAATTAGGACAACAAACTCATTTTTAATGAGACCGAGAACCCTCATCAGGACGCTTGCAATCAGGCTTATGTACGATGCTGCGAGCGCAGCCTTTAATGCATCCATGTCTCGCCTGAGCATCCCAAGCAGCGATACTATAAAGATGACGGCGAGCAGCACGATGCCGAAATAATTGTCTGTGGTTGTGTTCGCATACTGGAACAGCGCCGTATAGCTTGACGCATTGACTATTGGAAAGTCTGTAAACGGCATCAGATATCAACCCTGTTAGCTAGTTTTATGACTTGGAAGACTATATCATTGCTCAAAAGCAGCAGCAGCAAAGCCGCTATCATGACCATAATTAGGACAACAAACTCATTTTTAATGAGACCGAGAACCCTCATCAGGACGCTTGCAATCAGGCTTATGTACGATGCTGCGAGCGCAGCCTTTAATGCATCCATGTCTCGCCTGAGCATCCCAAGCAGCGATACTATAAAGATGACGGCGAGCAGCACGATGCCGAAATAATTGTCTGTGGTTGTGTTCGCATACTGGAACAGCGCCGTATAGCTTGACGCATTGACTATTGGAAAGTCTGTAAACGGCATCAGATATCAACCCTGTTAGCTAGTTTTATGACTTGGAAGACTATAAACACGACGGCTATCACTGCGAGCATGGTCGTGAACCAATCCGGTATGGGGATCGATGTAAACAGATCAGGCACGTTAAATATCAGATCTACCATGACTGTCGCGAAACCCAGCAGCAGGCCGCCTATCTGAAAGACGAACAAAGTTGCCAAATCAAAAATCGATGTTATGGTAAAGTTCTCCACAATGGATCTCAGCTTGACGTCTATCTCCTTGACCCTGCTGGCGATTGCGCCTGTATTGTTCAGCTCGGAGAAATCTGTTGTCGTGTTGGCCACGCCGTAGGTGCTGCTGACGTCTGCGTAGAAAAGAGCCATGCCTGTGATTACGCTCGAGAAAACTATGACCCCCATTATCAAGCTTGATAGATTCATTTTCTCAGTCTCCAGAGAATTATAAATCCTACCAGGACTATGCTTGCGGCCCCGATCGCTCCGAGACTGATCAGCCCTAGAGCGGCGGATCCCAGCAGACCAACGATGGCCATGACTATGGCTATAAAGGGCGAGCGAAAGCCCATCGTTCCTGTGCACAAAACTATGAGCAGCGCCATTATGATGCCTTCGGTGCCAAGGATGCCAGCGACCAATGAAAGTTCAAGATATCTGTTGAGCAGGAAAACACGATTATTTGTGTCTGTGTTGAGGATTGCATAGAGACGATAGTTGAATTTGCGGCCTTGCAGTTCAGACCAGCTGGCCCAAGTATAGCCTATTGTGACTGCTGATCCGGATTGGCAGGTATCTGTTATGACGTCGTCTGAAAGAGTGCCTATCCTATAGATCGTGAGACACGCCTGCGTCATCAGGTTGGATGAGTCGGACACTGTGCATGAGAGTGTCAACGTTGCATTGCTGTAGCTGCAGGCAAAACCTATCTTGTCATAATACTGGAAATAGTCTATCGATGTCTGGGGGCTTATTGTCAGCGTGTTCGATGTTGTGAGAATCTTAATTGTGTCGGTCTCTTTGAGGATATTGGCGCCCCGGTCAAGAATGATTTTATAGAAACCGTCGAATTGGCGAGCCTGGACTGCGAGGTTGCCCAGATAATCGGACCTGCCTATTTCAACAGTTGCGAATGCGTTGGTTGACGGCGAGTACCTTAAGAGTTTGAGATATACGCCTTCCAATGGCGTTCCGCTTGAATCCTGGATTGTGTAGGATATCCTAGTTGCGTAGGTGCTGTTAAGCAGATAGAGATTCAATAACGTCGATGATGCATTTGTCGAAAGGCTGGTCAGGCTGGCATTGACAAGATAATAAGTCCTCAGCGGGCTGGATCCGGATAGAAATTCCAGGGTGGCGTTGGTCTGCACTGTGGCGTTGGCCGGCGACATGCAAAGGCTGTAGGACTGGGCATTTTCGTAATGGAAACTATAATTTCTGTTGACAGGCTGGGATATATTCCAGACTGTAAAGGTCGCGTCTATTGTAAAGTTCTCGGTCAGGTTTGCGAATCCTTCCTCGTTGCGGCCAATGAACGTTATGACCCTGTTGCTGGGCGTGCCGGATGTGCAGTTACCGAGAGTGATTCGTGTGATTGTGACTGTAGTGTCGGATGAATAGACGGTTCTGCGGTTGTCGCCAAAGTCTATGTAAAGCGTGGTATTGGCGAGGACTGGGCTAGTTGCGTTTTCGATCAGCGGCAGTATGGTGGAAAATCCAAAGAGTTCAGTGCTGGCGCCAAACACATAGCTTGTATTGCCTGTCCGGGTGCCGTTAAAGGTCCAGTTGCCGCGCAGTGTTGACGTGTTGAGGAACTTGCCTATCGTAGAATTGAATAAGAAACTCTGGCTTTCTGGCGGTGTCGTCGAGCTTACGGATGTGCTGCTTATGTAATAAGCATAGTTTATGGACTGGTTGCCGGCCGCAGTTGTCACATTGGTCAAGACGGTGCCGTTGGTGTAGGTCAGGTTATATGACCAGTACCATGACACGCCGGTATTGTTGACTTGCAAGAGGGGGGGCGTCACGTTTGCCCCGAATGTAAAATTATCGCTAGCCTGCGAGAATGACGTGTTTGCATACCTGGTATTATTCCAAAAGAACGCGGCGGTGGTCCTGTTGATGTTATCAGCGACTCTCACCGTGAGATTAAAAGCCGTCCTGTTGGTTTCATAGATCGGCGATGTGGATGCATTGGCTGTCACGTTTGAATGAATTATTGAAAAGAGTATGGTGCGTGTGTCTGTATTGCTGCTGCCGGCCGCGCCGCTGCAGCTGACATTGAGATTGAAAGTGATGGGATCCAAGTTGTTCAAGATTGCAGTTGTGAACGTGTTATTTGTCGTGTTGCCCATTGATGTCGAGTTTCCAGCCGGGATGACCCTGGTGCAATTATAGCTTGCGGACGAGCCTGTGACAGTAAAGTTCAGAGTTACGTTGCTCCTTAGGAATGTAGAGTTTATCGGATTTATTATAGTTACGTTTGGCGCGGCGGCTGACGGTGTATTTAGCTCACTCGCTCTCTGAGTTATCAAAGTAAAATTCCGACTTAGAATTCCGGCGATAGTTGCATTAAGCTCGTCGTTTGTCATTGTCCTGTTAAGAACAATGTAAGCATCAACAAGACCGCTGAAAAGACCGCTGCCTGTGTGGTCAGATCCTATTCTCCAAGCATTATTATTGCTTCCTATGGTTGTCAATGCCGTTGCCGTCCTTGCCCTCATAAATGTGCCGTTGGTGTCCCATAATAACGCTTCTATTTCCGACCCGCTGGTATGCCTGCAAACGCTGACCATCCACCTATTCTGCACGATACCCCTGACCGTGGCTATCTGGAATCCTGCGCCGGTATTGCCGAACACACAATTCAAGTCACCGTTGCCTTCCATGTACGCGCGGAATCCTAGGGGGTTGGCATCGCCTTTGCTGAAAAGGTTTGTTCCGAAACCGGTGGATCTGAACACGGTTATTATTGTCATGCCATTTGTGGCTGTGTCTCCGACTGATTCGTCATTTGCTTCGTAATAAGTAGAGCCGTCAAAAACACCAGCCTGTCCGTACAATCCAGCAGCTTGATTGGTTGTCCCTGCGGCATCCGCCCAGCTGCTTAGATATCTTGCGCTGTCGTTATAGTCGCCGGTATTTCTGTTGCTGAAATGCACTTCAGCCAAGATATCCGTCGGCCTTGTAGAATTCTTGAATGTAGGATCCAAAGTGTTGTTGACATGGTAGATGCTCTTGTTTGTGTTATTGGGGCTGTCATAGGCGCCATAGATCCAGGTGGTTGCAGATGCTCCGCGGCATCCAAATGTTGCATTTCCGTAGCCTTCCCAAATATAATTCTGTTCGACATTGCTTGCATTCAATATTAGATAATCTGTGCATCTTATATTCGGCGTCATGTTGTTGACAAGCGGAATGAAAACTCTGGGTGCATCGCCGCCTATTGAAAACATGGGGGCGTCAAAGTTGACTGTGTTGTTGGTCCTGTTATCATAGCTTGTATTGCCCCATGGAGCAATTGCAGCAGCCATTGAAAGGGAGAATCCTGCAAGAAATATTATGGCGGGAATTAAAGGCCATGGCTTGATTGTTTTCATGTCATCATTCCCTCGGCTTGGCGAACAATGCTATCAGCATGCCGGCTGCTGTGATCAGAACGTAGATAGGATAGCGCTGCATCAAGAATGTTGTCATTGGCCAGCGGGCTTCTACGTTTGCCGGCGACATGCTCGGATCTGTCGCAAAGTCAACGAAAGCATTGGCCAAAGGCGGCGCGAGCGCAAAGAGAACTATGGCAATCATTATAGCTACAATGAAAAATATCGGGTCTGTCGGTATGAAATACGCAAGAGCTATCACGCCCAATGATGCTGCGACCATGACAAATGCTAGCACCGAGTCGGCCGTCGTCATTGCTACGTTGGTGCTGACTATAATTCTGTCGGATGCGGTGCTGGTATCAACCGAGTCGAGCGCGTTTTCGAGAGAACTTGAGATGCTGAACCACACATTGCTGACAAGAGCCGTGCCTACGACTGCCGCGAAAATAAGAATAGTTATGATGATGGTGTCTGTGATGGCCATTCTATCCAATAGAATATTGGATTTGACGGCTTAAAAGGAAAAAGAAAAGAAAGGGGGAAATCAAATTGCTTAGAATCTTTTACGCAGCTGAAAGACTACGAAGATTATTCCAAGAGCAGCTCCCAATCCTATGACCAGACCGATGAGGTCCAACTGCTGCGCGCCTTGGGATATTCCCTCGGTCGCGTTTGTAGCGACGTAATACGCCACTGTTCGTCTGCCTTCAACGTAGGTCACATTGTAGGTGCCAGATACCAATGTACCGCCAGCCGCTAGAAACGTCGTGTTGACGTGCGAAGCGTTGACAACTGTTAGATTACCGGTTAGGATAGTCATTGAATTGTTTCGTACGCTTGTAAGCGTATTAATCCTTCCGACCGGCCAGTCGGCAATCAGCCTTGTGGCGCTTGCATTTGTCAATGTCACAGACTGGTTGGTTATGGTGTTTGTGGCGCCATAGTCCAGCTGTGTTTCCAGATTGCCTGTGAGCTGTGCATTTAAGGATAGCACAAGTCCTGCAAGACCCAGGGCCACAAATGATGCGGCCAAGACTTGCAGGCCTGCCGATCCTTTAGCAGATTCTAAACCCATCAAATCACCTAGATTCGATGGATTTAGAATCTTCCTCGGAATCTTAATGCCATGAAGATTACGCCGATTGCGGCACCCAATCCGATTATCAAACCGATGAGGTCCAACTGCTGGGCGGCCTGAGAGATACCTTCTGTTGCATTTGCAGCGACAGTGGCAGCGACTCCGGTCGTTCCAGTTTCGATGTTTCGGGTGACCGTTGCGATCACAGCACCTATTGCGCCTGCGATGCCTAGCATTAGAAAGGCACCTGGCAGCTCATTAAGCGCCACACCTTTGGATCTTCGGTTGAAAACCCTTTTGATTAGACTAAAATCCATTAGAAATTACCTCGAACTTTTTAAATGTCCATGCGAATCTATCGCAAGCTTGGGGTTCATTAAAATAGAATTGTCATAGCCTGCTTATAACTCTATGCTAGCAGGCAGATTTAAATGTCTGGAGAACCAATAGAACTATTGACAATAAAATGCGTTTCTTATCTTAGGGTGTGAAAGGCCGGGATGAAGGCCGATAAGAAATAAGGCAGGCAAAACACAATCCTGTTGACGCGGGGTTGAAAGGTTAAGCCTAGAGTTAGATTTATTTTCTAGGTTTATAAACATTAGCTTTATTGCTATCTCTTACCAGATTTGTTCTGGTGATCCAAATCGGAAAGAAAGAAAAAAAAAGGAAATAGTGGCTCACTAGCGGGCGCAAGGCCCGCCACACCACGTTTTTAAGTTTGCAAATTCCATTATTGTTATGGCTGCCGAAGAGGGAATCCTGCTTCTATGGTCTGTTATTCCTTTCTTTTTTCTATGGCTGTCTATGCTGATCAGCGCCAAGGAATGGTATTTCATACCGATGAAAATATTCTCTATCGCTATTGGCATGGCCATGGTGCTGAACGCCATGGGACTGGCCTTTGAGATTGCGCAGGCGAACTCTTATTCTGATGATGTGATCACGGCCATGAGCGGGCATGTAGCTAACTTTACCTGGATTCTTTGGGCTTTTGTAATGTACGGATTTGTCCTGCTAATCATATATGTCTTCAATTACCTAGGCGGTCTGCTTAGCTGGAGAGGTCGCAAGAAATGAGCAGTCCGACCAGGCGCATATCAAAAGAAATGGAGACTGAAATCAGAGCCATGCAGAAAGATCTCCAGCGGTGGGGCAGGCCAGACGCCAGCTTTGTAGAAGCCAGCAAAGAACTGGCGATGCTGAACAAAAAAACAAAGGTAAGAGTAATCCTCTAGCGCTTTCTTTTCCTGGATTTCGATTTCTTATACCGGCGCTTTGGCTTGAGCCTGGCTCGCTTTGTCGGCTTGGCCATTTTCCTGTATTTTTCCATGAGTTCGCCGCGCTCTTTTATTCTCCTGAGTTTTATAATTCCTTTCTCATAGCCTTTGTGCTTGACCCTGGTATGGCCGCCCAAGTCCCTGAACACAGACCTGTCAGGAAATATGTTGAACTTGTTGATCCAATCTCTTACAGTGCTTTCGCCGACTTGGTGTATTTCCATGATGTCTTTTATCGTCAGCGAATCCGACAACTGCTTTTGCACTTTCTCGCGCTCCCTCTGGATCTTTGCAGATTCGCGGTTGCTTGAGAGGAACCTGTTCTTGCGTTTCTCATAGTCCATCCAGAACCTATTCTTGTTGGGTATGCGCTTCCAGAAACCTACAAAGTCTGCATCGGGATATTGAAAGTTGTTTGATTCTGAATCATACCTTATCTTTTGCAGGGCACCGCTCCTGTCGCCGTACGCCCTGAACATGCCGCGCCGCTCGACCTTGAAAATCGCATTGACCCTGGTCTCGCCTATGCCCCTGAGCCATTTCTCCAAGAGCCCCAATGACGGCGCGCACAAAACTATAAAGTGATTCTTCTGCCTGATCTGCGCGAACTTGAGGACCATCTTCTTTTGCTGCGTGCTCATGGCGCCCCTCGAATAGAATATTTCTTCGCCTTCGTCAAAGTCCAGCGCGCTCTTTGGCTTGAGCTTTCTCTCCATCATCCTGTAATCCATGGCCGTAAACATTATTTTCTCTGTTGAAAATTGCTCGTCAACATAGCTGCAGCACAACTGCGCGAGCTGGCTTTTCCCGTCTCCGACCTTGCCCACGATCAGAATCATATAGTCGTAATTCTTATTTAGCCTGTGCAGGATGACCGCATCCAGATTTCTTTTTGTTGTCTCATCAAGCCTTGACTTGAAATCTGCGCGGATCTCGTTTGTTGTTCTCATCGCATATCACTTGAGCAGCTGATGCTTCTGAAAGAGCTTGTTGCAAGTAACGCACCTAACCATTCCTTCATGGTCCCCGTAGAATATTGGCGGCCCTATAGAGATCTGCACAAAGGTCCTGTTCTTAATCAATAATTTTCTCTTGATGAGCCCCTGTTCGGCAACCACATTATGCTTGCACATATCAAGCCAACTGCCTACCTTCAGGAAATACAGACAGCCTTTCGATGCTGTAGATGCCCAGCCTTTTCAGGACGCCTGTCAGAACTTTGTAGCTTTGATAGAGATAAGAAAGCTTTAGCAGCTTTGCAGTTTCAGCAGGTATCATTGCGTCCAAGTCCGCCAATGATTTCTCTTCTTTGTCGTTGAGCTTCTCTCTGATGCTCATGTAAAACTTTATGGTGACTGACTGGATCATAACCTCGGCTCCTGCCTTGTCTGCCGTATAGCCTGGTCTTCGCGTGTTGCGCGAGTCTGTTATGGCCCGATAAATTGACCATGCGTTTTCCAGTTGATTTTGCTGTTCAAGCCAGCGCTGCTTTAGCAGCAGGGGCTCCGAGTATGCTAGTTTTTGCACAGCTTCCGGATCCATATCATTCTCAATGACTCTAGTTCTCTTCCCTGCCATCATAGATAAATAGCTGTCCAAACTTAAATGCTCCGAGGGTGCCGCCCCTTCCGAGCCTTTTGCACCACTTACCTAGTTTGGGGATATTTATACTATAAGAACCTAATGATTGTTATGCCGGATGAAAATTACCGAGATTACAATCAGCAACAGCCGTTGATCGGATCTTACATGTCGCCTGGTCTTCATCCAAGCACAACCGCATTGGAGCTCACCAATACAGATATTATACAGGACTTTATGCACGCGCTGAAAGGCGAGAGATGGGATGAGGTTAACAGCAAGTATGAACAAATAGGTGAGGAGCTTGTCAACAAGACAGGCCGCGCCAAGTTGATGACTGTAATGCTGGCGGTTACAAACAGAAATATAATTCTTTCAGATCTTGACGAGGACGATATCGATTTGCAATCCAATGCAATAGGCCAGGCGATGATAACATGGTTGGAAAACAATTATGAGGAATGGGGCATCGACGAGTCTGGGCTTGAAACTATATACCAGATTATTGATGTCAATATCTACGCCGCGCTGAGACGCAGCCTTGGCGGCCAGACACTCGCGCAGATAGCGCAGATGACAAAAAGAATCGAGGGGCGAGAGGGCGTCAAGCAGGACAAGCCTAGTTTCTTGGACCGGCTAAATCCTTTCAAGTGATGTTATGGGAATTATAAAATTACTTGACATGGCATTAGGACGCTACAAATACAGGGTGCAGATATTCAAGCCCAGGGGCGGCGGCAAGTTCCAGGTCATAGCATTTGACAAGGCCATGAAAATAGACAAGCTCGGCACAGTCAAATACCGGATGTACAAACACGACAAGGTTGTTGCCGCATCAAAGCCTATACAGACGTCTGTCGATGAGAACGGACGAGATCTGCTTATTCTGACCCAATTGAGCGATGACACTTTTGCGCCTGTGACTTTTAAGCTGGACCAGGAATCCAAAGGAATACTTGAGAGTGACGGCGCCGAGTCTGCCAAGTTCTGGTCAAGCCAAGAGAGACGCAGAACTCAAGAGAGGTATGGCAAGCAGTCGGCCCTTGAAAGATACGGCCCCATTATCGGACTGATGTTCATTGCAATTATTCTCGCATTTGTCGCCGTCTATGGATTCAATACATGGAACAAGCTTGCTGATGCGAATCTGCAAATAACCAGCGAATATGCAAAGATCACTCTGCAGCTTGGAGAGATCATCGCAAGGCAGGGTGGCGCAGTACAATCAGCGCAGCCAGTCCTAGGAACGCCCGCCGGACCTATTGGCCAGTAGCTTGATTGCATAGATGACGACCAATCCTATCACGCCAAGACCAATCCATTCTTTATTCTGCTGGGCTATGCCGCCTATGATTGCAACTGCAAAGAAAAGGAACGCGACAATGAATTTCAGACCCATCCCATCACTTGCCGGATTTCATACCGCAAGACGGACAGGATGGCACATGCCAGCTATTACCGCATCGTTTCTTTCTTTGGGTCCTGGACATTTCTTTCTTTATGCGCATAATCTCCGGCCATAGAACATACACGCCTAACATCAGCACGAGGATGTAAACAATCCAATCTGGCAGACCGGGAATAAAATGCATTTTCTAAACCCCTAAGCTTTCAATTTCCCTAAGCTTTTGTGTCCCCGTTTCTTCATAGTCATATTTCTCTGAATGTGACCGCCTATGGCGGAATTGCTTGCAAAGCTCCTTCCGCACTTGCAGCCATACCTGTTTGCCTGGATTCTTCTCATCTAATCACCTAATCATATTTGGGCTAGCCCACATATAAAACTATCACGTTTTGTGGTATTTATATTCTTTCAAATTAAGCCTGGCCAATCAAGGGGATGCCAGCCAATCAACTAACATTTTTAGTAGTATGTTTCGAATAGCCTTCCCATGTTTCGAGGGTTGCTACGATTTTCTTGATATGCCTTGAATCTATGCTGTCTAATTCGGATTTGTTCTTTGTAAGGATGTCTGCGATCAGCGCCAAGCCTTCTTTGAACAGCTTGATTTTATTCTCTCTGCTTAGCGTCTGCGGGGATGTCATACCTGTCTCCAGCGCTTTTTTTCTTGTTTAACCACAAAGCTCTTCAATTCCCTGATCTTTTCAGCCAGCTTCAAATCAATATTCTTTTCCATTTTGTCTATAATGTACTTCTGGGAGATATACTGGCCTATTACAACCCCAAAGCCAGTAAACAATCCAGTAAGTATTATTGTTATTGGATCAATCGTCATTACTCCCAACCTTTGCATCGCTGGATTTATTCTGCTTCATTGCTTCGCCTTCTTTCTTTTCTTCGGCTTTATAAATTTGTCCAAGGTCTCTTGTGTCATTGGGTCCACCGGGTTATGCTTCTGCTTTTTCCTTCTAGTTAACCTTTCTTCCAGAATCTTATTAACCTTTCGCAGGACGGTCCAAGTGACCAGGATGGAGACTATCTCTGCAATAATCAGCAGGGACATGAACCAGAACAGAATTTCTATAGCCATCAGAACGCCGGTCTCCTGCTTTTGTACCAAACCATGAAAATAAACGCGGCCACAATTCCTAGGATATATACTGCGTTCTCTCCCTGCAAAGCGTTCCACGGCACTGCATTTTTCAGGTAATCCAGGATAGTCACGCTAATCATTCTCCCTTGTGTAAAGCCTGTGCAGCCAAAGGATGGACAATATCGCAAAGATTATCAACAGGCCGCCAGTCCATAGCTGCGCTGCCGGGGCCCAGCTTTTGATGGCAACCATTATAAAGTCCAGATTGATGTTGCTGGTTGGAATGTCCTTGATAAAGTCAAGACCGCCAGGATCCAGGATAGCCATGCGTTAACGACCTTCAACAATCAAGGTTTTATTTAAAAGCTCGGTGACTGTCAGATTGATTTCACCGTCTGTTATTATCCTGTCTGAAAGCAGGGCCTTGTATGCAGCCGCCATCTCATGGTATTCCAGATAGGTCATCAACAGCAAGACGCATGTAAATACTATGCCTGACATGATCAGCCAAAGGGGCCAGTTCATTGCAGCCACCTATAGATGCTATCGTCGTATGCGGGCCTTTCTGGCCGCTTTTCTGTTCTTGCAGCTGCCGCGCCTACAGGGGTTATGTGGCCTTTCGCAGTGTCAAAGATAATTTTGCCGGTGTTTTTCAGATAGACCAGAGCATGGCGGATGGTCTTGGGTGTCATGCGCCTGAACCTTTTCTGGACGTGAGTGTAAAGAGTTGATACATAGACTGGGCCATTCATCTTTCTGTGCAAATCAACGATCATATCCAAGACATCGTCATTGTCGGCCGCTGATGCCGGCCTGGACACTGGCCGCTGCACCGGCTGCTGAACAAATGGCTGGACTTGCTTTGGCGGCTCTATCGGGGGTGCAGGCTGCGTTCCACGCAATGTCTGGCGCATTTCTGCCACGCCAGATGTGAGATCTTCTGTCGCCTTTTTCAATCCCTGGATGGCCGACATGTGCAGGCTCATCTGTTGCGTATAGTCTTGCAGCACCTTCATTGATCCGCCAAGTATCCTGGTGTTTTCCGCCTGCATGTCAAATAAATCATCTATACGCTCCGGCATCATAATCAGCTTTTCCGCATATCTCAGATCGTTTGTTTCCATTTCCACTACTCCATGACTGCGGTCTATCCATGCCTTTGCTGCTATAGGGCTATCTTCCCTGGTTCTCATTGGACCGAGTATTGATTCAGCCTGCCTTCCAAGGGACATAGTTACCTTTGTTTTTGGATCTACTTTGTCGTCATATTCAGGCGCATCATTCCCTATCTCCTGGCTGATTACTTCTTCATCACCGACTTCAATATTGTGGTTCTGCAACCAGAGACGCCCATAGATCAGGATCTTTGCCGTAAACTGCGCCAATGCTGTAAAGAATGTTCTGTCCCTTGGCAGGTGCTTCTGATGCACGTGAAATATTATGCTCTTTGTAGTTCGTTCGATTCTGATCTCGTGCGGCCATTCAAGGCTTACGTATTTCCTAAACCATCTGTTAAATCCGTCCGGCTTGATGCTGTCCCATTGCACTGTGTCCGGTCTTTCCGGATGCAGCAAGGGAAACTTGATCTGAAAATGCTCCACTCTGGATAAAGTTCTTGCTGCACTCAGACGTAGTGATGCTCGGTTGACTTCTTCACGTCCGTGCAAAGTCGGGATCCATATCTTCGGGTATTTCTGATCGGACTGAATAACCCATCCGGCCCTTTCCATTGCCTTTAACGCCTTGGATACGCTTTGTTTCGATATGCCGTCTCTTGCCAGGATGTTATTGATTTCAGCCTGGGTCAGCTTTTCCAGCACCAAAACAAACACTTTCCTACGTAAAGTCAACCTTCTGATGTCCACTGAGTTGACTTTGTTTATTTCTTCGATCGGCATTTAAAACACACTCTTTCTTTTCGAAATGTTATGTTAGTTGTGCTCGTTACTTTGTGGCACGACCTGCAACCGAATAAAAGTCTTTTCTTCACAGCTTTAGTTAGATTTCAAAGTATATATACTTTATAGGTTATAATTAGTTCTATGTGGCTAAAGGACATGTTCAGAAAGGATCTGCCTTTGCTGTTCATGCTGACACTATGGATAGTGTCGCCAGGGA
This sequence comes from uncultured archaeon, assembly GCA_964373695.1. Classification (GTDB taxonomy): domain Archaea; phylum Aenigmatarchaeota; class Aenigmatarchaeia; order GW2011-AR5; family GW2011-AR5; genus JACPAH01. The sequence continues at coordinate 12,775 of CAYJVT010000018.1, forward strand.
TTGCGGCGCTGGAGACGTGGATGTGGTATAACGTGCCTGTTTTCAACACTATAGCATCGCCTGAGATCCATGTGGAACCTGGCTGGCTCCAGACTTTCTATGTGTTTCTGATCCAGAATTCTTTCGAACTCTTTCTATATTCCACCGGCTTGCTGTGGGCGAGATTCTACTATAGGCCGTCATCGCCTTCGGCGCCTTGGCATAATAAGAGGTCTGACACCAAGTCCCGACAGACGCCCCGTGGGCGCTCTCCTTAAAGGCCTTTCGAGACCGATTGTTCCACCGTAGCTTGGGACGTATTTTGTCAATCTGTCAAGGCTAAGCTTGGATTTTCCCGCTCCTTTTCCAAAGCCGAATGACGGCATCTTGAATGCAAAGCCCCCGGCCCCTGCAGCTCTAGCAGGCGCCATTCTTGGCGCTCTCAAGCTGATGCTCTGAATCTGCCTGAATAAAGGCCTTTGCCTTGGCGCAATTCTTTGCCTGAGTCCGCTGGCCTGCCTTTGCGCGCGCATAGGCCGCAATCCGACAGCCTGATCAAATCCGCGCCCGATATCTGAAAATAGGCTCTGACCCCTTTTTGACAGGATCCCTAATGTAGGCGCGGATGACAATGCAGCGCGGTTCGATCGCAGCGACAGTCTTGGACTTGACAAAGCATATTGCCTTCTTGCCGCTCTCGGTGTCCTTAGAAACTCTGCCGGCGGGGCTATAGCAACTTCTTTGGCTTTGCCTGCGCCGCCGATCCTTGGCACGCCTAACAAAGACGGTCCGGTCTTGCGAGACAATGATGGCGGAGCTGATACAGCAGCTAATTGCCGCGCGACCGGTTCAAGCTTTAGGCCGCCCGTTTTCTGGCGCGTGAATGTCCGCATGCTTGTTTTTCCAATGCTATCAAAACCTTTCAACTTCTCGAAACCGATAAAAGATACCTTGCCGCCGAGCATGCCTTTGCCTTTTGGCAGGGTTTGAGAACGTCCAAAAAGAGCGAATGTCGCAGTCTTTATCCTGGCTGGATATGTTATCTTTTCTCCCATTGAGCCTTTGAAACTCACGCGTCCTGGCCTTGAGATAAATACCGCCTGCTTGGACAAAAGCTGTTCTACGCCAAGTTGCGTTCTTGACGCAGTAATCAGCTTTGTTTTTGATGGTTGGAATGAGACACTGTCGCCTTTGAAAGACAGGGACTTTGATAAGGAGATGCCAGATGTGACGGCGCCTTTTGTGGACATTGTGTCGGTGAATCCTATGCCGACTGATCTGGTGCGCTGCGTAGATGAGATTTCAAATTCCTTGGGCGCGGCTCTGACGGCCGTTCTTGCCAGCGTTATCGACTGGGGTTTGAAACCGCCCAGTGTGGCCCTGCTGACAGTCCTTCCGATTGTGAAAGCAGATACCCGTCCTTTCGGCAATACAATAGCTTCGCCTGATACAGCTGTGATGGTTCCCATGGATCTTGTAGCTGTCAGCCGTCCTGCAAGTTTTCCGGTCCCTACAATCAAGGCGGCCGCCCCCGCGACTGTTGCGACTGCTTCGAACGGCCTTTCCCTAAACAGCTTTACGGTCTGCTGCTTGGCAGATTCCAATTTGAATTTAGCTGGATCGATTCCTGCTTTGACAGTCTGAAAGAACTTTCTAGGGCCTTCCTTTATGAGGGCTCCGCCATAGACGGCGCCATAGACATAGGGCGTCTCTACAGCGCCCAGCGTAAACTCACGGCCCATAGTCCCCACGCGCTTTAGCGCGCCAATCGCCTGGTTATCGCCCGGCTTTATATCCAAGAAACTTGTTTTCTGCCGGACAAATTTAAACGATTTGCCAAAGGCTGATTCCTCAAATCTTCCGAAAGCGCTGCCTAGTCTTAGCTGGGATTCGGTCGGTTCAGGGCCGGCGGCCTGCCTTTGCTGCTCGGCCAACAGATAGATGTCCAGCGGCCTTTCGTCCGGCAAAGGCTTGTATGATGGCGATTCGTATTTGCCGACAAGACTGGCTGCTGATTTTGCGCCTTCGCGGTCCACATAATAAAAGGACTTTTCCCTGTCTGCGGCCTGCCTTTCACGCTCGCTGATCATGCCGAGCCTTGCCGCAATGCCCGGAGATACCGGGACCTGGCCGCCCCTTATCATCCTTTCAGATTCTTTCGCCTGCTCTTTCTGAGACTCTTCGAATCTCCTATCCAGCTCTTCTTGCGACAGCGCACGGCCAGTCGATAAAGTTTCTGTGGTTCTTTCGCTGAACGGCGTGGACGAACCCGAAAGCCGCTCGCCCCTTGATGCCGCCCTTTCAAAAAGCTCTCTGACACCCGGCGACACTGTTTCCCGGCCGGATATGATATCGGCCACTCTCTCGGGCTCGTATGCGCCTATGGGTTCGCCCGAGGGCTTTCTGACAATTATCAGATCTCCGCTTGCCATCTTAATCATTGCTCCAAAGCAGCAGCAGCAAAGCCGCTATCATGACCATAATTAGGACAACAAACTCATTTTTAATGAGACCGAGAACCCTCATCAGGACGCTTGCAATCAGGCTTATGTACGATGCTGCGAGCGCAGCCTTTAATGCATCCATGTCTCGCCTGAGCATCCCAAGCAGCGATACTATAAAGATGACGGCGAGCAGCACGATGCCGAAATAATTGTCTGTGGTTGTGTTCGCATACTGGAACAGCGCCGTATAGCTTGACGCATTGACTATTGGAAAGTCTGTAAACGGCATCAGATATCAACCCTGTTAGCTAGTTTTATGACTTGGAAGACTATATCATTGCTCAAAAGCAGCAGCAGCAAAGCCGCTATCATGACCATAATTAGGACAACAAACTCATT
>CAYJVT010000019.1:0-15571 GCA_964373695.1 uncultured archaeon
ACAACATCGCTTTTGGGGCTCTGATAATTTTGGTTTTGATGCTTGTAGCAAATAACTTTCTTATAACGACTGCCTATGCAACTGCCGACACAGCCAGCGTAAACGGCGGCAGCATAAGCATAAAGCCAGGGTTTGAATACGGTTCTAAAGTAACATTGAAGCCTATGCCTCTAGAAACAGGAGAATCTCCGAGATTTCAAGGCTACAGGACAATGGTAAAGCCTTTGCCGACTATCAGCGAACTTTCGCTTTCACCATCAACAGGCGATGTCGTGCAGGATCTTGTCAATAATGTTGTTCCAAGAGGGACGCCATGGTACGGACAGGAAGCAGGTGTCAGCTTTGATGATCCTATACAGGCGCAGCAGCTTTGGGCAAGAGCCAGATCCGTAAAGCTCGATGGTGCGCAGGAGCAACGATGGAGCAGAATAGTGAATTCCTTTACTTGCGACTACTGCTGCGGGTCTCCACAGAATCCGACCATAATAACGCGCTGTGGCTGCGCGCATTCAGCGGCTGCACAGGGCATGGCGAGATGGTTCATAAAGAATTATGGCGACGAATATTCTGATGAGGAGATATACGGAGAAATGGCACGATGGTACGCATTATGGTATCCTGGACCTACTGTAAAGAGAATCGCAGAGGAACTGCAGGCTAAAAATTAGGTGGTGACTTTATGGCAAAAAGAAAAAGCAAAATCAGCGATATCTTGGAAGAACGAAGTTCTTCGAGATCTCAAAGAAGCAAAGCTTCTTTGCATAAAATGTTTGGAATTATGATAGGTGTAGCTTTAACGCTCAGCGCCATATGGATAATCAGTGCAGTATCCGTTTCCTTTGCGCAAGAAGATGTAAGAAATTATATGATGTCAGGCATGATGCCTGTGGCGAATAATCAAGAAATTATGATGAGTGATGCGATGCCCGATAATGAGATGTCAGGGAATATGATGCACTCAATGATGATGGGCGGAAATGGCATGTCGAAATGCATGAAAATGATGAATCAGGCTATGGATGACGGTAAAATCACGCAAGAGGAAATGGAAGAAATGATGGGGCAAATGGACAAGGACGGCGACGGGCTATGCGATTATTGCGGCATGTCTGTTGAGATGTGTAGAAGAATGATGGGTTAATAGTGGTGATGAAAATGAAAAATAAAAAGCAAAAGAAAGGGGGTTGTTGCTAATGGAAAGAAAAGAACTGCTGATGACGCTGATGATAGGCGTGCTTTTGCTCACAACAGCCATGCAGACAGTTGCATTGGCAGGTATGAACAACGGGCAAGTTTCATTGAGTGCAAAAAGCGTTGCAAGCAGCCCAACACAAAGCTCGAGCGCGCCGGCAACAAGCGGCTCAACAGGAAGCTTAGCAAACCTGCCGAGCATGGTAGGCGGCTGTTAGCTGAAAAACAGACAGAAGCACCTTCGGTGCTTCTATGCACACATGGTTGATGGTGAATGAGCAAGAAAACATTAGATGTTGTTTTATATATTTTTATAGCATCGGCAATTGTAATTTCTGTTTTAAATATTTCACTCATCACAGGCCGTAGCGAAAAAGTCAACGAGGCTATTAGGCTGGCTGAACAGCAGAATCAGCCTGCTAAACTTGAATTAATAAAGATTGGCGCTTCTTCTTGTCAAAATTGTTTTGATATAAACCCGGTTGCAGAAAACCTCAAGAAAGCTAACGTTAATGTCACTTCTGAAAGGTCTGTAGATTTTTCATCCGACGAAGCAAAGCAGCTTATCCAACAATATAATATTGAGAAAGTGCCTACAATCATAGTTCTAGGCGAAGTCAATAAATCCTCTGTTGTCAGTCTTTGGAGCCAGAACTGGCAAGTAGAGATGAAAGACGGCACGCAGGTTTCGGCTGTTTATTCGGCTGCTGCTTTGCCGTACATGGATGCTTCCGGCAATATTAAGGGGCTTGTTTCCATTACCCATGTGGTGGACGAGTCTTGCCCACAGTGTGCAGATCTTACGCAGGTAATAAGTTTCTTCAAGCAGCAAAGCGTAAAGTTCTCAGGCGAAAAAACAATTGATTACACATCTTCAGAGGCCAAAGGTCTGATATCTAAGTTCGGAATCCAGAAAGTCCCTGCACTGATCATTTCTAAGGATATCCTGGATTATCCAGCTATATCGCAAGTATGGAGCCAGTTAAACGCGACCGAGAAGCAGGGCTTCTACGCGCTGCATACTACTGTGCCGCCATACAGGGATTTGGCAACAAATAAAATAGAAGGTTTGGTGTCAGTAATATATCTTAATGATAGTACATGCTCAAGCTGCTACAACGTTCAAGCTAATAAGCAAATATTGGAGAGAAACTTCGGTTTAGTACTTGTAAACGAAACTACTGTTGATATAAGTTCGGATTCTGGAAAAGCGCTCATAAAACAATATAATATCACTAATGTTCCAATTATGCTTGCTTCTCCAGAAGCCAGCCTTTATGTAGCACTTGTTCAAGCATGGGCTCAAGTCGGCAATGTTTCTAGTGACGGATGGTTTGTGATGAGGAGCCCAGAAATTTTAGGAACGTACAAGGATTTGAGCAAAGGAGTTGTGGTAAATCAAATAACAGTATATGGCGGTGAATTTGAATTCCAGCCGAATTCAATTCAAGTTAAGAAGGGCGAGACCGTTCGCTTAACTTTCATAAACGCTGGAACGGTTGAACATGATCTTGTTATAGACGAGCTAAATGTTAGAACCCAACGCTTGCAGCCACGCGCGGCAGAAACCATAGAGTTCATTGCGGATAAAACAGGAACATTTTCATTCTATTGCTCTGTAGAAGGACACAGGCAGCAGGGCATGGAAGGGAAGTTTACTATAAGCTAGGTGACGAAATGAATGGAACAAGTGAGAGAAATATTCTATTGTTCGGACTTGTGGGTTTAATTCTTATCATTGCTGCTGGTATTGCTTATGTGCAATGGTTCCAAAAACCAGCAGATTTGCAGGCTTACAGTACACCGTCTCCGGAAGAAGTTGTAAGGCAGTATTTTGAGTCGTGGAACAACAAAGACTGGCCGAATATGTATGCAACGCTGTCGGACGGCTTCAAAAAGATAGACCCTGATGCAAAGGATATGGCAACATTCAGGAGTTTCGCAAGCTCACAAGGCATAGAAGGCGTTAATATGTTGAGCATAAAAGAAACTTCAAATGACGGAACAACAGCAAGCGTGGATTATTCTGTTGAATTTATTTTGGGTGACGGAAGCACAAGGCCTTTCAGCGGCAGCTTCACGCTGAAATTCAGGCAGGGGGACATAATTCCGGGGTGGAAAATGATACACCCTTACGGGCCTAATGTCGATACTTCGTAGGTGATTATAATTAAGAAAAAATTAACGAAACAAAAACTGAAAGCGCGGTCAATTATTATAGGCAGCATAGCAGCTTTCTCAATTTTTGCCGCATTCGGAATCGTTACAGTGCTTCTGCCAAACGAGTTCTTTATCAGAATGACTCCGGTATACGTCTATGATTACATATTTCTTGTTATGACGTCTATACTTTCTGGCGCTTACATAGGATTGTGGTACTACACAAAAAAGACGCAGACGAAGTGCAATTACGCAGCAACAGGCGGAGCCGTCGGCGGCTTCTTATCTTTCGGCTGCGCAATCTGCAACAAGCTTCTGATTCTTTTGCTGGGCGTAACTGGTGTTGTAGCGTATTTCATGCCGATACAACCGATACTCGGTGTTGTTAGCGTGGCTTTGCTTGCCTATGCAGTCTATATGCAATCAAAGACTTTGTTGTCGAGAGGCAGGATTCATTGCCATACAGCAGAGCACCTCGAATCTGGCATGATGGCTACCTTTACTGTAAATAATTAATGATGGTGGAAAATTATGGACAATACAGAAAAATTTGCATTTGGGTTCTTGGGCATAGCTGCAATAATTGCTATATTTGCAATGCTCTCTGCATTCAACATAATTACACTGGGTACGAGTCAAGCAGCTTCTACTACCACCCAAAATGTGATGGGTCAGCGCTTGACAAGAATGAGTCTAACGTCTTTTGATGCGGCACTGGCAAAGCAATTCATGGACAAGGACGGCGATGGCAGGTGTGATGTGTGTGGCATGGACGTGCAGATTTGCATGGACAGCGGCCAGATTCAATGCAATATGGATTCCAAGTCAACAATTGGTATTCTTGGCTCGCAACATATACATGCAGACTGGAAAGTATATATAAATGGCAAGGCACTGGACGACAGCTTCTTAGACTCTTTGGCTATGGACATGTCAAAAATGGACAACAAATTGACAAGCAGCTTCATACATCTTGACAAGGGCGCCCCCGCCCCAGAAAAGACAGGAGATTTGCTGCATATGCACGCAATCGGCGTTCCTCTATGGATATTCTTCAAAAGTGTTGGCATGGATTTCAGCAAGGACTGCTTGACACTAACTTCTGGCGAGAAATTCTGCAATGATGGTCAAAGAACCTTGAAATTCTATGTAAACGGCAAGCCGAATAATGAATGGGAAAATTACGTGTTCAACGACTTGGATAAAATCCTGGTCTCATATGGGGATGAAACCGACTTAAGCCAGCAATTAGGTTCAAAAACAGATTTTGCAAAGAATCATTGATATTTCATGAAAAGGAAAAATAATAGCAAAGCAGTCGTAATGATTGTATCAGGAACAGCACTGGTACTGGTTGTTTCATTGACAGAGGGCTTTGCGAATGCCGCGGCAAACGCATTCAACCACATAATAAAAGACTTTACGTCAGAGCTGCCCGTGCATGCATATATCGCAGGCGCTATTCTTAGCATTCGGACTGTATACTCGTGCAAGGAGGAATTGTGGTCACGATGAAAAGAAAGCTTTCAGGAAAAAATAGTAAGATTCATAAAGAAAAATTCCTTAGCCTGTTTAGCGGGTTTTCTGGTATCTTGAGCTTTCTGGGTGGATGGCAGATTTGCCATAATTTATGCCTAGGCATTATAGCCCTGTTGTCAATGATAGGCATAGCAGTAGTTGGCATGCCTTTGCTGTTTTTGACGCAATACGCTGTATACTTCTGGTCAATAGCAGTATTGCTGTTGATGCCGACTCTCGTTATTTACTGGAAAAACAGAAGATGCATGTCTAATAAGCTCATTCTATTTAATATGGGCATAGTGATTGTCAGTGTGCCTTTTGCTCAGCTGCAGGCTTACCAGATTGCATTCTGGGTTGTCGGGGGAATTTTGATTGCGGGCTCTGTATGGATGTTTACAAGGCACAGATTTCAGAGAAACAATAAAAATCTGGCTTCCGGTGCTATTTTAGTGCCTTGACTAAGAGCCTCCGCGCTTCCGGCGTCAATGAATTTTTCAGGTCCTTTGTGCATATGCAGATGCAGCAGTCGCACGCAGGGCAGACTCCGCCAGTGCAGCACGGTTTTTTTCTTGCCATAACATCGCCTCCATTTTAATAGTTTCTTCTGTATACTAATTGACAGAAGCGGAATTTAAGGTGGGCAGTTTCATGGCAGAAACCAGTTTACGCGTAGTAACCAACGGAGAAAAATGCAGAATGAAGGGCAGCGGCTACTGCCCGAAGCCTCTGGAGCAGGCGGCAGTTTTCTTGAATAAAAAGTGGGCGCTTAGCATTATAGTGACAATCGGCAATTTCGGCAACTTGAGATTCAACGACCTTCTGGGAAGAATTGAAGGCATTACGCAGAAAACATTATCAGAAAGATTGAAAGAGCTTGAGCGATATAACTTGGTAGCCAGGCAAGCTTTTTCAGAAAGACCGCCGCGCGTAGAATATTCGCTGACAAAAAATGGCCATAGATTTAGAAAGGCTGTTTTGCCGCTGCTGAAGCTTGCAGAATCCCAGACCTTTATTAAAAATTAAGGTATACAAACTCTGTAAAAGTTTTATATTAATCGGAATACACGGTAAGAAATGGAATCTATAAAGAGGTTGGTGATTTAATTGGTCGAATTCAAGTGCAACGAATGTGAAAGGAATTTTTCTTCTCAGGAATCCCTGGGTCAGCACAACAGGGACAAGCACGGCCTCGGAGGGTCGCAGTCAAAACATGAACTAAAACAGCTCAAAAAACAGGAGAGAGAAAAACAACATTCTTTTGAACAGAGAAAAGTATATAAGTCGAAGTTAATTAAGCGCAGCATGTATGTGGCAATTCCTGTATTCATAATAGCTGCCGTATTTGTGTTCGTTTCTTCGCAGCCTCCTGCAATAAACGCCAATTCGGTTGCCGCCGCCGAAATTCCAGGAGTCCCTATACACTGGCATCCGGCGCTGACTATAATATTAAACGGCCAGCAGCAGACAATACCTTCTAATCTGGGGTTGACCGGCGTGCATCAGCCAATACATACGCATGATAGTACAGGAGTTCTTCATTACGAAATTAATAATCCAACGCCGGAAAACATGCCGCTGCGCTATTTTTTTGAAAGGGTATGGAGAAAACAATTCACCGGCACATGTATAATGGGCTATTGTAATGACGATTCCGGAACCGTAAAGATGTACGTTAATGGCAGGGAAAATTTTGAGTTTGAAAATTACATACCCAATGATAAGGACGATATACGAATAGAGTTCAGCTAAAAAACATTTTGCTGAAATCCGGCGGCAGGCCTGGAAAGGAAAAAGTCGGCATTGTCGGCGCTTTTCTGGGCATCTTCACGTCCGCATGCTCGATATGTTATCCTATAGTCAAGGTGAAAGCCGGCGGCTTTCACCTTCCTGCCTTTCAGGGGCGCCGAATTCCATGCTGCAAGCATAGCCCTGCTATTGCTTTCGGTATTTTTCACTTCAAGAAGCATAGAATGCAACAAATGCTGAACTCATTTTTTCTTCTTTGCTTCCGGGCCTTTCATCTTCATCGAAACTAACACCAGAACGACCCCTATCAAAAGAACCGCCGCCGAATACAGCATCATGCTGGATGCGAACACGTCCATGACGGCCGCAAGAAGCGAAAGGACGGCTTCCGAAGACTCCAGCTGTGATTTCAATGCCGTTGTCACTATGCCTGTGAGGACGAAAGACGTGGCAACCATGGTGGCGCCTGATATAGCGAGCGTGCCGCCCACCCATCTTGGCATGTATTTCGCTGATTTCCTTGTGAGGAATATCATGAGGAGCAGGAGCAGTGCGGAAAGTGCTGCAAGGCCGTACAGGGCGCTCCAGAAGATGCTGACGCCGCTTCTAAACTTGTCCATAGCGTCCTTGAGCTGCGGCAGGGCCTCCAGCATGTCGATTTTGTCTGGTATTTCGGCGCTGTTCAGCGTGGCGTCCGCGAACTGCGCCCTGCTGACCCCGGCAGGGAAGCATTCCGGCGATGTCTGGCTTGTCGGGGTGACGCCTGCGGGGCATGCCGGTATTTCGTTTATCCTGGCGAGAAGCAGCGACCTTATCTGGTTCCTGTCAATCTCTATCGAGATGTCGGGTTCGTCTGTTTCGCCCCTTATGTAGGCAAGGGCGTTCGCCATCATCCTGTCAATATTAGATTTCAGGAAGTCCTTGGTAAAAAGGCTCGCTACACCGCCGTTTTCAGACAGCATTTGCGGCAGCTTGTCGTAAATACCTTCCTTCTCGAATGCCGATATGTAGACTCCGGGGTAAAGCATGGAAGTTGCCGCCGAGCCTGCTATCACGAGCGGTATGACAATGATAAGGATGAAAGAAATCACGCCCAGCGCCACTTTTCCCATTCAAAGACTATGCAAACCGCAGTTTATAAGTGTTTTCCGGAGCGAAGGATGCGCTTGTCCTCCTCCACGACGATTCCTGCCACTTTTTCGCAAGTCATCTGTAAAGAGCGAAGCAAAAGAATAAAAATTGTTGCTCTTGATTATTTTGAAAGCCATGTGAAAATCCATGGTTACTATATAGTGACAAATATATATGATAGCCAATAGAAAAGTATTTAAATAATACCTAATAAGTAGTAACAAATGATACCTATGGCGAGGCAGAAAGAACCGAAAAAGGCCAGACCGGCCGGAAAGGCACCGGCCGCTAAGAAACCTGAACAGACAAAAATAGGCGTAAAATTTGAAAGAAGCCCGGATGGTTTTGTTCTTAGGGCGACTAAGGGAGACATTACAGGGGAATTGTTTTTTGCTCCTGATGGAAGCTATCAGTACGCAGGAATAGGCGGCGAGTATTTTAGGAATCATGCCGATGCCGGACTGTCGCATTTTCTGGATTCAATATTGAATGGAAAGGCTAATGCCAGGCTGAACAGGAATCCGAATGATGCCGGAAAGTATGTGAGAATGCTTGTTTCTGGTTGTAGGTCGACTTATCCTGCCAATTCAGGAATCATTGAACGTCTTGAAGTCGATGAAACCATGAGATACCTGCAGGAAAGCGAAAGGGTCAGGCCCGGAAGTCCGGAGGAAAAAGACGGAGGAAAGATTTATGTTTTAGGCACAGGAGGACCCGATGCAGTAACAGTAAGACAGGGAGAAGATAATCTGCAAAAAGGCGCTCAGGAAGCCGCCGGAAGACAGCCCGATGGAAGCGGGAAAAGGTATAAAACCGAAGATGAAAGACAGACGGCAGCATATGCTCTGGGCGCAAGAGCTTCTGAGACTTACGGAAGAAAAGGAATCGAACTAAACGGCGATGCAAAAAGCTATAGTAGAGTGGGTGATATTCTGGCGAGAGCCGGTCTCGCTGAATACAGAGCTCAGTTTATGAATGGTTATAGAAACGCCAGAAGAGATGCTGCTGAAAGCAGCGCAAGAGATAGAATTGAAGGAACCAAAATTGTCACAGAAACGGAAGACCTGTCATATCTGTTCAAATAATTACCGTCTCTTTTTTTCCTGCCTTCCTATTGTCAGGTAAAGGAAAAATCCAATTACAGGCACAAGCGTGAGCACGAGAAGCCACAGTATCCTCCATTCGTTCTGATTCTTTGCGGAAAGGATGTCGGCAAGGGCCCATATATAGATTATGAGCGCTATCAGAAGGACGCCCAGCATGTAGTCTCCCATATAACCCGCCATTCCGCTCCATCCATAACCGTTCATCATGTCCCAGAACATAATTAACCATTGCCGGAACTTATTTATAAAGGCCTGAGCAAATATTCTTCGGGTGCTAACATCTGAAACGGGATAAATTCCATTCAGATTTTTCAAATCAAGATTAGCGGGGTGTTTGAAATATGACAAAAATATGGAAAAGGAACGGGAAGATGCAGGCCTTCAGCAAGGCAAAGGTTCTGAAGTCGTGCAGGAGATGCGGCGCATCGATGCAGCAGGCGAAGTATGTCGCCGATGAGGTAGCCGGCAAGGTGAAGTCGAAGCGCGTCGTGAAGGCCCAGGACATGTCGAAGATAATCCTGTCGGCCCTGAGGAACACGAACAAGCGCGCTGCGGCAAGCTTTCTGAAATACAAGAAGGCCAAGTACGCCTGATTTCTTCTTTTTTATTTGTTCAAAATTCTTTTCGTTAATAGAGGCACCGATACCAGTATTACCCAGCCTGCTATGACAACTATGTTTATCTGGAATATTTTCAGGGTGACATATGGGATGTTATAGACCCATTCCCACACGAACGTATTGGGGATTTCATGGATGAAGGCGTTTACCAGCGTCGTCAGAACTATTGCCGGCGCCAGCGAGCCTGTTTTCTTGCTTATCATTATGAAAGATTCGCGGACGAAGAAAAACGCAAACGGATAGCCGACGAGAAAGACGTGAACGAATTCATCCATCAGGTTAAAGGACGGATATTTTCACAGGCCAATGGCAAACCTTCCGACTATTTCAATCAGTATCGTGAACAAAAGGTAAATTCCGTACGTCTTCAGGATATACTTACTGTCATTTTTCAGTATGGAATCGTTCTTCAGCCTGCAGTTGGCGTACGCAAGGAACAGCGTTCCTCCGACAACGAAATAGCTGTACCAGATGGTGTTCGAGTAAAATACCGCAGAAATTATGCCGTAAATGGCGAGCAGAAGGCCGATTATTCCGATGATATGGAAATGTCTTTTCATCATTACACCATTCTGCAAAAAGCAAAGCTTTTTGAGAATCTTGAAGAAGCTATGCTTCTTCACGGATCATCATGTGGGGGTCCTCGAGGTGCTCTATGAGCTCATTCATGAATTTTGCGGCCTCCGCGCCGTCAAGCACGCGGTGGTCGAACGACAGCGACAGCGGCATGAACCTGCGCGCGACGATTTTGCCCTTGTGCACCGCCGGCTTCTCGCGTATCCTGCCCACTGCAAGTATTGCGGCCTCCGGGTAATTTATTATCGGCGTCGCAAAGATGCCGCCTATGCTTCCGATGCTCGTTATCGTGAACGTGCCGCCCTGCATGTCCATTATGTCGAGCTTCCGCTCCTTCGCCTTCTGTGCAAGCAATTCAATTTCCTTCGCGAGCTGGGGTATGCTTTTGCTGTCCGCCCCCTTGACTACAGGAACGACAAGCCCCTCGCCGACGTCCACGGCGATGCCGATGTTGTAGTACTTCTTTAATATTATCTCTTCATGTTCCATATCAAGCGTTGCATTGAGGTAAGGATGCTTTTTCAGCGCTGCTATGACAGCCTTTGCGATGAATGGCAGGAATGTCAGGTGAACGCCCTTCAGCTTATCTTTTTCCTTCTCTCTTATGTTGTATAGATGCGTCACGTCGGCCTCGTCCATATGGGTGACATGCGCCGCATTCTGCATGGATTCTGCCATCTTCTTCGCCGTGGCCTTCCTTATCCCCTTCAGCGGCACATGCTCTATGTAGCCGAATATGTCGTATTTCTTCACGACTTTTGCTTCGGGCGACGCTTCATGCTTGTCTATCGGCTTTGCCTCTTCGGAGCCAGCGTGCCTCCGGACGTCCTCCTCGGTGACGCGGCCCTCGGCCCCTGTTCCTTTCATGTCGTCTAGATTGACGCCCAGATTCTTTGCAAGCCTTCTTGTGGCCGGCGTGGCAAGAGCGTGCGGCATTGGCCTTTCAAGGGATTTTTCTCTGGCCGGCCGCGCCTGTTCTTCTTCGGCTTCCGGCAGCTGCCCAACGACGGATGAAGTGTATTTCTTTGCCGGTGTCTTTATTTTTTCGCCTGCAGATTCTCCTATGGTCACAAGAGTTTCCCCCACTTTGACAGTATCCCCGGCCCTGTGGTGTATCTTCGTGACCGTTCCTGAGTAGGGCGACGGTATCTCGACCACGGCCTTGTCTGTCTCTATTTCTGCTATCACATCATGCTCCTTTATCCTGTCCCCTTCCTTCACGAGCCATCTGACTATCTCGCCTTCAGTTATGCCCTCGCCTACGTCTGGAAACTTGAATTCAGGCACTAGAACACCACCGTCCTGTTTATAGCGTCTATTATCTTTTCTGTCGAAGGGATAAAATAATTTTCAAGCTTCGCAAGGGGCATCGGCACGTCCGGCCCTGTTACGCGGGCGACCGGGGCTTCAATGCTGAGAAAGGCCCTTTCCATTATCTGCGAGGCTATTTCCGCGCCGAGGCCGCACGTCCTCCACGCCTCATGCACTATGACGGCGCGTCCGGTCTTCTCCACGGACTTCTTTATTGTCTCCGTGTCCAGGGGAGAGAGGCTTCTTACATCAATGAGCTCGCATTTATGCTTCGTCTTCTTCACGGCTTCGTTGCACTGCTTCATCATGGCGCCCCACGATATCACCGTGACGTCGCTTCCTTCCTGCACGACATCAGCCTTCCCTATCGGGATGGTGTATTCATCCTCCGGGACTTCCATCTTTATCGCCCTGTAGACGCGCTTCGGCTCCATGAAAACAACAGGGTCCGGCTCGCGTATCGAAGATACCAGCAGGCCCTTGGCGTCGTAAGGATTGGAGGGCGTCACGACCTTTATGCCGGGCATGTGAACCAGAAGGGCCTCCGGGCTTTCCGAGTGGTGCTCTGGCGCGTGTATGCCTCCTGTGTATGGCACCCTTAATGTCAAGGGAACGTGGAATCTTCCCCTCGTTCTCGTCCGTATGCGCGCCGCATGGGTGACAAGCTGGTCGAATGCCGGGTACAGGAATCCTTCGAACTGTATCTCGGCGACAGGCTTCAATCCGTTGACGGCCATGCCTATCGAAGTGCCTACTATGGCCGATTCCGCGAGCGGCGTGTCTATCACGCGCCCGGGGAATTTGTCATAAAGGCCTTCGGTGACGCGGAATACGCCGCCGTTCACGCCTACATCCTCGCCCAGCACTACCACGGACTGGTCCTTCTCCATCTCCTGCCTCAGCGCGAGGTTTATGGCCTGGACCATGTTCATTATCATTTTCTCATCTGCTCCTGCAATGCCTGCGTCGGCTTCTCATATACATACTTGAACATGTCTTCTTTCACGGGAACAGGCATATCCTCGAACGCCTTTACCGCTGCCTGCACGCGCTCCGTCGCGTTCTTTGTGAGCTTCTTTTCCGAGTCGGCGTTCCATACCTTCCTCTTTTCCATATACTTGCGCAGCCTCTCTATCGGCTCTCTTTTTTTCCATTCTTCCAGCTCTTTCTCGCTTCTGTATTTTTTCGCGTCGTCCGCCGTGGTATGGTCCCCCAGCCTGTAAGTGAGGCACTCTATCAGTGTTGGCCCGTTTCCGGCGCTCGCTTTCTCCAGCGCGTCGAGCGTTGCCTTGTATACCGCGAATATGTCGTTCCCGTCCACCTGGACGCCCTCAAACCCGAAAGCCACGGCCTTCTGCGCTATCGTCCCGGCTGCAGTCTGCTTCTTCACCGGCATGGAAATAGCCCACTGGTTGTTCTGGCATATGAAGACGACAGGCGCCATGAATACGCCGGCGAAATTCATCGCCTCCAGGGTGTCGCCTTCGGAAGTAGCGCCGTCGCTGAAATAAGCTATAGTCGAGTATTTCTCTTTCTTCATCCTGGCCGCCATGGCGAAGCCGACGGCATGGAGCGGCTGGGTGCCCACCGGAATCGAAACGGAGAAGCAATTGATGCCCGGGGGTATGTGATTTCCCCTCTCGTCGCCGGCCCAGTATGCGTACATGAGGTGCATCGGCATCCCCCTCGTGAGATAGGCGGCTCCTTCCCTGAACGCCGGGAACATCCAGTCATCCTTCCGCATCGCATATGCGGAGCCGACTTGCGCCGCTTCCTGCCCGAGTATGGAGGCATAAGTGCCTATTCGTCCCTCACGCTGAAGCTTGAGCGCATTGGCATCGAATATGCGGGCCGTGACCATGAATTCATACATTTTTTTCGCGTCTTCATCCTTCACAGGAGGCGTGCTGCACTTTCCCGTCTCGTCAAGCAGCTGGAGCTTGCGGACGCTGAAAGACATCTTCTCGTCGTATGCCATAAGAATAGTATCCGGCCGGCGGTAAAAAAAGGTTTTTCATGGATATATATGGGGAAAATAACAATTAATTATGAATGCCGCTGGAAAAGAGCTTTTGGCAGTAATCCTTCTTGTGCTATTCGCATTTTTTATCTCGTCGTATTCGGAATTCATAAAGACGGGAAATGCCATATCGCGCGATAGCGGATTGCCTTCATGGGCCCAGTCATGGGCGGGCGTGCCTCACGATGTCCAGACAGGAGACACACTCGTTGCTGCATCGATTAGAAACAGCAGGCTGACAGTAAACGCCAAAGGGGACTATATATGGCGGACAGGATACTTGTGGAATGCGGGAACAAGAAGCTGGAAGCGTTTCACGTTTCCCCAGGAAAGCCAGTATAGTGGTTGGGCAAGCGGCAGTGCAAGAACTGAAATTCCTCTGGCAGAACAGGACATCATAAACGGCGAAAATTATGTTCTTGCGTATACGTGCAGCTGGAAAAATGAAAGATGGTATTGCGGATGTCTCAATGAAAATACCTGCGGAAGATGGCAGCTGCAGACTTTCACCGCGCGGAAGTTCGACAGCAGCGTGCAGGAGGACATGTCGCAGCTTATAGGAAATCCTGAGGCTGTGCCTAGACTTAATCTTGCTGAAGTGATTGTGAGAACCCATGGATATGCTGATGAACCCAAAGCCGACTTCAATTCTGATGACATCATAGATTTTGAAGATTTCTTCATGTTTGCAGACGCTTTCGGCACGGCCGACAGAAAATTTGATTTGAGCGGCAACGGCATGGTTGATTATGATGATTTCTTCATATTCGCGGACAATTTCGGGAAGACAACCAGTGATTTTCATCTGGAAAAAATAGAATACGTCAAAGATGTGCGCAAGATAAATATATGCGTTCAATATATCGGAAACAATACCGAATCTATTGAAGACCGCACTTATCCTTATCAGGCGGAAGTAAGAATTCCCGGAACGAGTTATTTTAAAGTCAAGGAAAGCGCAGTGCGCAGACTGATGAACGAGGACTGCAAGTATCCCTTGGTTGATGGGCCTCTTTCACAGGACCAGTTTTCGGAGATATCAGCCAGATATCCGGACGGGGACGTGCCGGTAGAAATCAGCCTCAGGATTCCGGGAATTTTCGGCGAGGATTGGGTATGGCAAAAGTTCGGAAAGATGAAAATTCCGGTTGTCAGGTTAAGGTTATATGCAGATAATTACGAATACAAAATCGGGATTGTCCAGTCAGTTGCCCCCGGATTTGACCTTTCGAGAAAAAAAGTATGTCTATATAGAGATGAAAATGGTCATTATGGACCAATAGGCAACGGGAATGACGAGAATTGCAGAAGATGGGGAGCCGATGTTTCATACAATATTGCGGATCTTATATTCTCGGACAATCCTTACACTACAATCAGCAACATGGGTGATGCTGGGGCTTCCAGAAATGTCTATTCTTTGAAGCATCTGGGAAAATTCTGGGAGAATTTGCTGAAAAAACACGGGATAACGGATACGGTGCTGAAGAAAAACCCAAGATTTTCGGTGACATTTCTGCCCATGATGGAAAAGGAAAATACTTTTGGAAGCAGCGATGTTGCGCCTTTCGAGGAGTTTTTTGATGACTCTGTAAGGGAAGCCGGACTAAACCTGGATGAGTTTGATTTTATCGTCTACATAAGATATTATTCCCCTGAAACAGAAATAGGATTCAGGTCGTTTGCACTAACAAAGGAAGCTTACGTGTCATTCAGACTATCATCCGAAGATATTGTTAAAAATAGGGAATTTATAACGACTGCGCATGAGTTAGGGCACATAATGTTTGATCTCGCAGATTTGTATGACGGATTCGGAATACAGTATCCCGAGGGAGTTCCGGACCCAGTTCGCTTTCCGCAGACAAAGGCGTGCCTTATGGCACAAACCTTCGGGCTCAAAAAGATAAGCGATACCCTTGTTCAGCAGTATATATACAGCTACAACCCCGAGGATTATGTATTGTGCGTCGACGACATAGTCGGGATTGTAGGGGCGGAAAACCCAGCCTGCCCGGTGTCGGACTTCTATTCTGCAAGATGCGGCCAATACTGCACATCTCTCAATTACCTGAGCTGCAGTAAAGGTACTATTGCCCGGATGGTAGAAAAAGATTATTAGTCGTAATTAATATTCAGAATTCAAAAATTCTTGAGCCCTCGTCTCCGTACAGTTTCTCGTTGAAGAA
>CAYJVT010000020.1:0-14092 GCA_964373695.1 uncultured archaeon
CATATATAGTGCACAAGGAAAATAATATCCTATTTCTTTCCTTGTAGCACTATAACCGCCGCTTGATTCGTAGAAAGCGTGGCTTTCTCGAATTGCCAGAAGAATTCAAGGAATTCTTTTGGGCAAAAGCAGTGGAATCTGCAGATTTGAAGAATATATTAAAGGTGAGACAAAAGAAGCAAAAATAGTTCAGGATGCCAACACGCTGGAAGCGCTGATAGAGGCAAAGGAATACGTGCAGCAGGGCATCAAGATAATGAAAAAGTGGTTCAAGGGAAAGGAGTTCAAGGGAAAGGAGTTCAAGGGAAAGACCGGCAAGAAGATTTTCGACGCTCTGAAAAGAGAAAATATTTACTGGTGGAAAGAATAATATTTTTAGTTTTTCTTTGGGAGATGTAGACAAGAAAGGGACTTATTTATACTCCCGCCACACATTCTTGCACTTCATGTTCGTGCACTTGAAGAACTGCGTCGGAGGCTCGTCCGCGTCGCGGGTCTGCTGGAGCCAGTAATAGGCCTTCTTGTTGCCGCATTTATCGCATTCCCTGTCGGTTATAGGAAGCGGTACGTTGTTCTTTTCTATTATAGGCACCGAGGGCTTTTTCTTCTTCTCCTCAATGAGCCTGATGTTCCTCGCGTCCTTCCTCCTGATGAATTTGCATTTTCTGCACTTCAGTACCAGGCTTTTTCCTTTCTTTTCCGGGACAAGTATCGAGCCGCATTTATCGCAAAAATCCAGACCAGATGCCGCCATTTCAAAACCCTCTGTTCTTCACACCTTATGAAAAGATGATTATATAAAACTCACTTAATAAGTGAGTTTTGTATGCCAGAATTCTGAGCATTTAATTGAAACCCATTCAAAATCCAGATAAACTTTTCATCATCATCCCACGGTGACAGCAATTTCCCATCATTTCCCATCATATGGGAATAAGAGAAAGGAAATCCAATATGACAAGTTAGCTTTATATATTTTTCGTGGGACTTTAGTGTTATCCTGTGGGACAATAGTGGGGGGTAAACTCCGTGAAAAATTTCAACGTGGTGAAGCTGGATTCTAAGGGGAGGATAATAGTGCCGTTTCATATAAGGGACTACATAGGGCTGAAGGAGGGTACCGAGCTGATAATAGTCAACAACGAGAAGAGGGAGCTGAGGATATTCCCACTGATAAACGGAAACACGGCGCAGGTAAGGGCGGTAATTAGCGATGTGCACGGCTCGCTGTCAAAAATAATGACAGCCATAGCCAAGAACAACGTCGACATACTCATGAGCATGTCAAGAACGATAGAAAGGGGCAAGACGGCCGAATGGTCGGCCATAGTCGACATTTCCGAGTGCAAGAACCCGAAGAAGTTCGAGTCCGACATGTCGAAGCTTGACGTCATCAGGAAGCTCGAGTTCGAGAGGAAATGAGCAAAAAACAACGTATTAAAGCGTTTATCGGATAATAAAAGTCCCGAGATGTGATAAAAATGCTTGATATAAAAGACCGCAGAAGCCAGTTCAGACAAGAAGAAGGCTTTGTAAAGCTATACATGCCAGACGGCCATCTTTTTGAAGGCGGCGGGGAAAGGATATGGAAATATACTGGTCTTCCGTGGAGTACTTTAAACTGGACTTATGGTGAAGATGTAGGACAGCCGATGAAAAATGGGGGCAATGGATATTCTTCGGACAGCTCGGATACAAGGAATTATGTTATAGGTGTAAGCGCCAAAGAACTCAAAAGCCTTGGTTATCCTACCAATAACATAGGTAATCTTATAATTGCAGTCAGGAGACCGCACAACATACCAGAAGAGCAGTCAGTTTCATCATGGGGAATGGGTATATCCGGAAAAGACTTAATAGCTGATAGGCTGCACATAGATGTTCTGCACCACCATGATGAGAATTATTTCTTAGAGAAAGTTAGAGAAAAATGTATAATGCCTATGGGAGACCTCAGATACAGGCCATCAAGACTTGCATTTGCTTTCCCGGAAAGATATAGAATAGGGAAACCTGAAGATATAATGAGAAAAAGCCCGATAAATAAAAAATATCTGCTGATAGCAACTGAATTCCCATGGCTAACCAAGATTTCACTGGAAGACAGAAACTTTACCGGAATGAAGGATATAGAAGACGCACGGAATAGTGCACTCCGTGAAGGAAAAGACCCAAACGAAATTGAAATTTCTCCGGGTGAATATTTCAGAATAATAGAAACCGAAGGCAAGACAGAGCCTTATGCTATGATAGAAGATACCGACGGCATCATGGATGTGGGCGAAACATTCAGAACTGTAAGAAAACATGGATTGCTGCCTATGGAGCCTGTATTGATGAGGTCAACGCCTTATTTCATAGTAAATGCAGTCACATATGATATGTTCAAAGAGTTCATTGATGAACTCTATTCAAGAATTTCGGAAGGAAGGGACAAACTTAGCGAAGACGATGAAACAAGAGAACTCTTTGAAGACAGAAATGACCCTTCCCTATTCAGACTCAAAGGAACTTTCCGGGAAACGGTTCAAAGTACTACAAGAACTTTAATCAAACATCCAGTAACGAGCACGTCCCACCGAGATTCAGCGGCCGTCCTGTAACCATTCCTTCTATGTAATAGAGAACAAGCCTGGGCGAACCCAGGAGCGGCATGGCGAAGACCATCCTCCCCTCTATCTGGGAGGGTAATATCGGCTGGTCGGGGGCGGCATTGTTGTCGCCCTTCGTGACGTAACCGGACTCGGTTTTCCCGACTATCCTGTGCACTATGGTGTATCCGGTGCCTGGCCTTGAGTATATCACGATGTCGCCTACATCGGGGCTGTCGTCCCTCACTATGAAGAGCAGGTCGCCGCAATGCAGGCCGCCGGCTGCAGGGAATTTTGCGAAATCGTCTTCCGCTATTCCGATGCCGGAATAATAAGCGCCCTTTGAGCTCCAGAAACCGCTGAAATCCTGCGTATGCAACATAGAGTCGGAGACTACGGAGACTATCGGCATGCCTGTCCCTGTAATAACGGAAAGCCCCTGATAGAAAAGCCACGCAACGACAAACGCCGCCACTATTTCGAGCGCGTCCTTCTTCCCGAAAGCCATTCTGAAGATTTGACTCCGGTGCTTAAAAATCCGTTATAACGAATTTTAAGTGCCAAAATCCTGGAAGAATTTTGAGCATTTAAGAACTTATTTCCCTTCTGGACTGGCCATCTTTTTGAACTTGCTGTCCGGCACCTGCGAATACATGCAGTAGCCGAGGCCCTTCCTCAGCGGCCCGTCGAGCTGCTCGCCGGGTATTTCCTCCACCTCATCTGTGGTGAACGGGGGCTTCTTTGCATCCATCCAGACTGCACGTCCGAACTTCCCCGTTATGAGCCTCTCAGATTCGGACATGACGGCACCGTCTATTTCCCTCCTTTCGTACCTGCCCTCCGTGAAATGCCTCAGCAGGGCGTCGCCTGCGGCTTCCTTCAGCACTTCCATCCTTTCGCCCTCCGGCTTCCTGGGGGCCACCTCGTCAAGAAGCCTTGATACCGCCGGCATGTTTTTCAGCGCCGCATATTCGGTGTAGACGCCTGAACCTATCCTCCTCTCGGCCAGATAGAGCCTTTCCGACATCCTGTCCACGTCGTAGGGGCTTATTACGACAAGTCCGTGAAGGAGCGCGCGTTCGACGCCCCAGACCATGGCATGGCTCGCCACGACCCTGCCTCCGACGTTGACGGTGGATGCCCTGTTGTCGACAGCCACATCATTTATCCCCAGGCTTTCGAGCGCAAGAGCCACCTTTTCCGCGTAATAGGCGCGCATATCCTCGTAATTCCGGAATGTGCCGTCGCGTGGCACGGCAACGGAATACGCGAGTATGTTCGGGCCTGTCTGGACGTGGGAGCCGCCAGAGATGCGGCGCGCAATTTCATTGTCGCGGCTCTTTATGGCATCTGTCGCCTGGGCATAGCCAAGTATCGTCGCGTCCTTCGGGAAGCTGTAAAGCCTGAAAGTCGCCTTCCTGGGCATGCGAAGGAAGTACTCCTCGAGGGCCATGTTCGCGAGCGCGCCGTAGCTCCCGCTGCCGAAATATTCGTAATCGAACATCATCATCCACCGCGAAACTCGTTTTCTGAAATACCAGACTGCCTGATTACAGATTTCAATGTTCCTACAGGCACTTCCTTATGGTCCGGAACGACAGTTATGCAAACCTTTTGAGGCGTAATTTTCTTCATTCGGACGTGAGAACCTTTTCTTCCTACTATTGCAATACCCCGTCTTGAAAGAATTATGATTTCACGCCCTGAGAGAACGGGCAGTCTTGACATTCTTATTAACCTCTACAGAAGTAAGCGTGAGAGAAGTGTCAATCTGAGAAATAGCTGCATTTTCATCCTCCAGATACAGTTCTATCGCTTCCTTCAGATTATTTTTGGCTTCTTCAATTGTTTTACCAGAGCTTGCTATATCTAATTGAGGGCACCATGAAGGATAAAGGCTTCCTTCTTTTGTTATCACGACATCAAAGTGCATAAACTTCACTTATTAAGATTGTATATAATGTCCGTATTTAAAGTTTTTAGCGTATATTGTAAAATCATTTTTTCCGGTGTGATTGTATGGACCTAACCAAGAATTTTCCGAGAAGCCCCTACGACATGAATGCCGGTGTCGTGATGCTGCCGCGCACTACGGACAAGGCAAAGGCATTCAATGAAGGGACGTTGGGAGAATATCACTACAACTGCCCCCTTGACAAGGCTGTTCTTGAATTTTTCGGCATCAGCGCAGAGAAATTTGCAAAGAAAGTCAAGGAACTAAAGACTGACGAAAAGATTGCCGAATGGCTTTCCGGAAAGAAGACGCAGAAAGAGAAAGACACATTTAATAACATGATGAGGCACTTAAGCCCTGACACGCCCGAGAAGAAGCAGCGGCTCGCGGAGCAGATAAAAATGCACGGCAAGCAGGTCAGGACGTATTTCGATAATTTAGATGCGGACGAGAAGAGGTTTTGAATCATCTTTCCCATATTTCCCTTATTTGGGGAGTTATCTTGAATTTTGATAAAATTTCCCTCAATTCCTTTGTTTTTTCTACTGGAATAAGGATTGCATTGGAAGAAATTTTCACTCCGCTGTATTTTTCAACAAATCCCTTTTGATAATATATTTTTCCATTTTTGGTTAATCTATAACCATATAACTCCCTTATAAGCTTCATTTTATCCTTTTGCTTAATCTTATTTAGGGAAAATGTGGCCAGAATTCTATGCTGCATTTCTTTGGGAAATTTTTCAAATTTTCCGTATAACAATATACCATTAGAAATAAATAGTCGACGTCGCCGATTCGCAGTCCTTCTATCAAGGCTTCCCTGTCGTCCGGGCCTGACGACGCATCTGAACAATGTAGGATGATGGAGGCTTTGCTCAAACAAAAATCTTTCAGCATAATTCAGTGGCATAGTAAATTATGCCGCCGCATCTTTTTAACTATAAGCGAGAAAATTTTCAATTCCGGAAGAATTACGCCCGGACTGCGCTTTCAGAACCTTCTTCTCCTGAAACCCATGCGGTTGCCGAACCTGCTCCTTCTTTCAGGCATACTGAACTTTATTATCGGGAACTTCTCCTGTACGCCTTTCTCTATCTCCTGCTTCCCTATTATCTTGCGGAATGGCTCGTGGTCGCGGGGCGAAAGAAGTGTGATAGCCTTTCCCTCGGCGCCTATGCGGGCCGTGCGCCCTATCCTGTGGATGTAATCCTCCGGGCCGTTCGGGCAGTCGTAGTTGAATATGTGGGTGACGTTCTTTATGTCAAGGCCTCGGGCCGCGACGTCGGTCGCCACGAGGACATGCACCTTCCCTGCATGGAACCCTTCCATTATGGCGCTCCTCCTGCTCTGCGTGTGGCCGCCGTGAATCGCTTTTGCCTCGATTCCGTTCTGCTCAAGGGCGGAAGAGACGATGTCCGTTATACCGCGGGTGGCGCAGAACACTATCGCGAGCGTCGGCTTCTCCTTCTTCACGAGATGCACCAGAAGCGACATCTTGTACTCGTTCTTGACGTCGTAATAGACCTGCTTCAGCTTGTGCTTCGGCACCTGGGGCTGGGCCTTCACCCTGACCGGCTGCGTCATGTAGTGCCTTATTATGTACATGAGCTCGTCGGGTATGGTGGCGGAAAACATCAGAGTCTGGCGGGTTTTCGGCATCTGGCTGACTATGAGCTTTATATCGTCTATGAAGCCCATATCGAGCATCCTGTCGGCCTCGTCAAAGACCAGTATTTTCAGGCCGTTGTACCTTATGTTGCCGCGCCTCATGTGATCAAGGATACGTCCGGGCGTGCCGACGACGATATCGGCATGCCTGAGGTTGGCTATCTGGGGCTCCATCGAGACTCCGCCGTAAATCTCGCAGATGCTTATGCGCATGTACTTGGAGAACTTCACCATATGCTTCGTTATCTGGTCAGCAAGCTCCCTGGTCGGCGCCAGAATCAGGGCCTGTATGCCTTTCCCGTGCTGGACGCCCTGGACTATGGGAACGGCGAATGCCAGCGTCTTGCCAGAGCCCGTCATGGACTGTCCTATAACGTCCCTGCCTTCAAGGGCATGGGGCATGGACTTTTCCTGTATTTCGGTTGGCTCCGCGATGCCCATGTCACGTATGGCCTTGAGAACCCTTTCATCTATCTTCATTTCGCTGAACTTCATTCTTTCACACATGAATGTTATAAGGATGATTATTTATATGCTACTTTGAAACTTTCCGAACATGAATTGCCTGTACAATTCCCTGAAAAGCCTCGCGGACACGGCTGTCGGCAGGTCAGTTTCCAGAACTTCTCTCAACATGAACTGCTCAATCGTCATGCAGTTGTCTTTGTTTCCGTAAACGCTCTTCAGCCTTCCATATTCTTCTGCATCCAATTCAGTGTGGGAAATTATTCTCGGAGGAGTTATGCAATCCTCCGTGTAGACTCTTCCGACAAATGACAAGTATGCCTCGCTTGGGCGTTCCCCTCTTCTCGCGATATCCCCCACATATACAAGCAATAAAGAAGGCGTTGAACCGTCCTTTTCCACCTTTTCCAGGGCAAAATGAGAAAGCCACATGGCGTATCTTATGTTCCTGTTTCTAACCCGCCTCATCACAGGGTCGCGCTTAAGCCTCTTATCTCTCACGGATGGCCTAAAAACGACAAAATAATTCCTTCCGACATGGCCTTCCGAGGCATCAATGCCATGCTCCATTATGCCAGGAATGCGCGCAGACGAAGTATAGTGTATTCCCAACGGGTATGAAAGCATCCCGTATAAATTTATTCCTCGCTCGAAATAAGGCGCATAGGGCAGGTTGTTCATTCTCTAAGGAAATCTGAAGCTTATTTAAGCCTTAGGGCATTTCAGCATTTTTCACTTATACTCCCGCCAGACGTGCTTGCATTTCTCGCTGGTGCACTTGAAGAATTGAGTAGGAGGCTCGTCGCTGCTCCTTGTCTGGATAAGCCAGTAATACGCGCTCTTGTTGCCGCATTTCTCGCATTCCTTGTCCGTGACGGGAAGGTGGTCAGGCGCATTGTCGTCTATGGTAATTATGTCCTCCTTCTTCCGCTTCTCGCCGACTATCACTTTATCGGCTTTTTTCCTTGTCTCGGCCCCGCATTTCCTGCACCTGAACCCGTCCTTTACGGGAGTCATGAGGCTGCCGCACTTGCAGAATTCTATCATGAAATCACGAAATAGAAACTTGGACAGGAATGCATTTAAATCTGCAGAATTCCACCGTTTTGAAACGGCGGTAGAGTGGAATTCTGAATTAGACGGTGGTCATTGACATTCAAATCAGTCTTCTTCCTTCTTTTTATGGCTACCATCCTTAAGTGTCACAGTAAAGACAGAGGTGTATACCACACTGACGACTATGACGACGAAAACTATATTGGAAAATGCTGCCGCGTTCTTTAGCCCGTAGATGAAAGGCAGCTGTGCCACGACAGCGGACGTGAGGTCTCTTGGCGCCATTATGCGCATTACGTTCTTCTCGTAGGAAGTCATTTTCATCCTGATACACGATATTTCCACTGCAGCCAGACGCGTGACGAAAAGAATCGAAGATATCGCAATCCCGTATATTATGTAATCATAGTTTATCGTTATAATTATCCCCAGAAACACAAAGAAAAAGCTGCGGATGAAGAACGATATCTCATTCTGGAATGAAATGAAGGTGCTATCTACAGAAAACCTCCTCTTGGATTTGAGGATGCCAAGAAATATCCTTGAGTTCCCTATTATCAGACCAAAGAACAGCGCGGCTATGGCACCGGAGCCGCCTGAACTTTCCACGAAGACGTATATGAGGAACAATACGGCTATCGTAAGCATGTAGTCAAAGGGCTTGCCCTTCAGTTTTTCAAGAACAAAAACCCATATGAAGCCCGTTATAATGCCTATCATGCCGCCGATTGAGAAAGTGCTCAAAACGTCTTTTACAGGCGTGAATGAGCCGGCTCCAATCATCATATTAATCAGGACGATTGAAACCACTATGACAATTGGGTCCGTGATGACAGATTCAAGCGTGAGGATGGTTTTTACATTCTCCTTTATTCTCAGCTTCTTCGTTATTACGGTCACGGTTGCGGAGCTCGTGCCGCCGAGTATCGCACCCAGAAGCAGGCTTTCTGTCAGCGAAAAATTAAGAAAATACATTGCGAAAACCGCAACGCCTGCTGTTGAAATTACCATGCCCAAAAAAGCGAGAATGATGCTTCTAGGGAATCCGCGCAGCATCTGGTAGAAATCAAGGTTGAGGCCTGAGTCAAAAAGTATGAGCAGTATGGCAAGCGCTGCCAAAAAAGGAGCTATTGCAAAGAACAGGCTTCTGTCTACAAAGCCGAAAAAAGTCACGCTGAAGCCGAATATAATAAGCCATATAATGTCGGGTATTTTCGTCTTGGAGAAAATCAGTGAGCCCACATATCCTACAATAACCGTCGTGCCAAACAGAGTCAATAAGCTCAGTGCATCAACACTCATGGAATATAATTATTTGCGATGGCTTAAAAGATTTTCAACAGAGACGTTCTATATAAACAGTCCGGAATAATTTCTCATAATGGCCGTTAAATATCCGTATAATCTTGACCCAAAGAAGCGCATTGCCGCCAAGAACTATTCCAGGGCACGCGTTATGGGATACGTCATAAATAATTTTTTGTCACGCTTGCCTTTCTGTATCTTTTCATTGTTTCAGGACTCCATTTGTTTCTTTACGACTCTATGGGGCTTTCCGGCCTGCCTGCGATAATTGCTTACGCCTTTGTATTCCTTACGCTCCTTTTCGCTGCCCATCTGCCTCTGAGGTTTTACCTGACTTATGTTTACGAGCACAAATACAGGCTTTCCAATTACAGGCTAGGCGGGTGGCTCAAGGATTATCTGAAGGGTATATTCATCGCCTATGTATTTGCGCTGCCTGCTATAGCCGTTCTGTATCTCCTGACACCAGTGCAGAACTGATGGATTTATGCCGGCATAGCATATTTTGTCGGGAATGCATTCTCGAATTTCTTTTATCCTGTCATCATAACGCCGTTTTTCTACAAGCTTTCGCCTTACAGGGACAAAGCTCACCAGAAAAGAATCCTTTTGATGCTCCGGGGTGTCGGAGGCATTGAAGGCGTTTATATAGCGGATGAAAGCAGGAAATCAAAGAAGCCCAATGCCATGTTTTCCGGATTCGGCCACACAAAGCGCATAATTCTTTTTGACACCCTGACAAAGGCATTTACAAAAGATGAAATCGAGACGGTGATAGCGCATGAAGTTGCTCATTATGTCAACAAAGACATTCCAAGATTCATACTACTTGAAACAGCAAAGGCACTTGTGATACTTTTCCTCATAGACAGGATAGCGTCCTTCTACAGCATATCCCTAGACATAACAAGCCTGCCATTCGTACTGGTTGCTTATACTACAATGGATTTCATCTCATTACCTTTCATAAATTCCTACTCGAGGCACAGGGAATATTATGCGGATTTGTTTGCCCTCAAAACGGCTAGAAAGAAAAAGGCGCAGATATCGACAGAAAAGAGGCTTGCCGACATGGCACTTAGCCATGTGCCCCATCCACTTATAGAGATGTGGTTCTACAGTCATCCTAATTTCCAAAAGCGTATTGAGATGTGTGAAAAACACAAGGTATAATGATTATTTACTTGTTCCACAATAATTTCATCAAGAATTATTCTTTTACCGAGACTTCTTTGAGATCCCAAAAAACTTTGTTTTTTGGGGATTCTCCCTGTCATATATTCTTTTCCGTGAGAAAATTCTTTCCTCCAGGTTAAACAGGAAAGGCGTTATTATTATGGTCACCACCACAAATGACATCAAAATCGTGTATATGTTGTTTGATATCACCCCCATGGCAAGCGCCAGCTGGGAAATGACTATGCCGTATTCCCCTCTCGGCACCATGCTTATGGCTATTACTACCTGGTCTCGTCTGCCGTAGCCGAAGAATCTCGCAAAAAATCCGGAGCCGATCATCTTCGTGGCCGAGCCTATCACCACGAGGGCCGCTATTATCCACCATGTCTGGCTGATGGATGTTACGTCAGCAAGCATCCCGCTGTATGCGAAAAACATCGGTATGAAGAACCCGAAACCTACAGTTTCAATTTTAGGTATTATTATGGAGCGCGTAAAAACGCTCCTACCCATTATCATCCCGGCTATGAAAGAGCCAGTGACCGCCGCAAGGTCGAGCCTCTGGCTGAGCGCGGCCGTAGCCAGAGCCACCGCGACGGGAACGGCCACGAGAGCCTGCTCGTCCTTTATGTGATATCCGACGAAAGATATTATCTTCTCAACGGTCTTCATGCCGACAGTCAGCGTGAAATAAATGAAGCCCAGCATTATGAGGAACAGGCCGGAAACGCTCCAGAACCCTATCGTGCCTGTCGAGAAGAAATTCGACATCAGCGAAAGCGCCAATATGGCTATTATGTCGTCAGCGACGGATATCACGACGAGAATTTTCCCCACGGGGGTTCTCAGCTCGCCCCGCTCCATAAGCGCCTTTATCGGGATTGCCGTGCTCGTCGATATCATGGCGACGCCTATCACAATCCCCGTATTGATGTCACCGAAAATCAGCTCGCCCAAAATGAGCCCGCCGACGAAGGTGAACAGGCTGCCGATGATGGCCAGTATGCTGCCCCTGTAGACGTCTTTCTTTATCTCCTCGAACCTTATCTCCAGTCCTATGAGGAAAACAAGGATAAGTATGCCTATGCCCGAAATTATCTCGATGAAATGGTCCGGCTTGAAGTGAAAGATGCTGCCTACGACTATTCCCGCAACGACCTCGCCGACGATGGAAGAAATCTTGAGCCTCCTAGTCACCTCGCCGAGAAGCTTGGCAAGAAGCAATATTACTCCTATCTGGAAAATCACGTACGCGTCCATGAAGAAATATTCCCGGCGGCTGATTTAAATCCTGTTTCAGGCGCATATATGGAAAATTTTCTTTCTTTTCATGAAAACACCGTAAATATCAGGCCGAGGCGCCGCAGATGCACGGAAGAGCTGCGCTCTTCCAGCACAGACAGGGCCTTTGGTCCTGTCACGTGCCGCAGGCATCTGCTTTGCACTCGGGCCGACAAAGGAGTGGATTGGAGGAGTTCTCTCTTGGCAGAAAAGTTTTGGCCGAGAAAACAACATGAAACAGGAAGGCCTCTGGCCCTTTCCCGCAACAATAACATATTTTTTATTCTAATACCCGTTTTGGAACAATGCTGAAAAATTAGTGCAATCCTTGAAATCTCCAAAATTGCCGCTTTTACAATTTCAAATCCTCTATACGGCCGCGCCTATGACGGCTCCGAGGCCGTACCCGACAAGGGCCGCGGCCATGCCGATTGCGGCCATCTCGATGCCGCTCACTATCCAGTTTCCTATAGTTATCATGGCCTTTATCGCGCCAGTAACGAACAGGACGACAGTAGATATCCAGATAGAAGCAAATATCGCATCGCCTACCGGCAGCATAATGAAAGATACAAGAGGTATCAGGGAGCCGACAACGGCCGACACGCCGACTATCAGCGCGTCCCTTCCTGGAGTCGTCGTCCCGTCCTCGTAAAGGTTCAGCTCCTCCTTCATCATGACGTCGAGCCAAAGCCTTTTCTTCGAGGTTATCTTTCTGACTATTTCGGAAAGCAGGTGACCCCGGAAGCCTTTCCTGTAGTAAATGTCGCGGACCTCCTTCCTCTCCTGCCCGGGCATGTGCCTTATCTCGTACTTCTCCCTCTCCAATTCGGACCTGTAGAAGTCCCTCTCGGCCTTGAAGGACGTGTACGCAACAGCAGCCATGGATATGGACTCGGCAAATGTGGCGGCCAGCCCGGCGATTATGACTATCCGCGCGTCGCTTGTCGCAGAGGCTACCGCAAGGACGACCCCCAGAACGTTCACGAGGCCGTCCTGGCCGCCGAGTATCACGTCGCGGAGGCGGGAGGCGGAGCCGCCCGAATGCTTCTCATGCTTCATTAATTATAAATTTGCCGGCCTGCTTTTATAGTTTGGTCTTTTAGAGTAATTATGATGTCCCTCACGACGGACGAGATGCGGGCCGTGGACGAGAAGGCCGAGAAGCATTTCGGCATAGAGCTGCCGCAGATGCTGGAAAACGCCGGAAGGAACGCCGCATTCTTCGCCAGGGAGGCCATAGGCGGCGTGAAAAAGAAGAGCGTCCTTGTCCTGTGCGGAAAGGGAAACAAAGCCGCGGCCGGGCTTGTAGCGGCCCGGTTCCTGCACAACTGGGGCGCCAAAGCGAGCGTCATCATGGCCGAGCATCCCGACGGCCTGAAGAAATGGACGAAATGGCATGCAGGCACCCTGAAGTCCATGCACGTGGACGTCCTCTACCCGACGAACCAGTTCGCGTTCGCCGACGTCTTCAGGAAATGCGACATGATAATCGATGCCCTTGTCGGGTACGGCATAAACCGCCCCCCGGCGGGCTTCTACGAATCCCTCATAAGTACGGCCAATGAGAGCGGGAAGAAAACGCTTTCAATAGACATGCCGTCAGGAATGAATCCGGACACGGGCGAGCCGCAGGGGGCCTGCATAAAAGCGAAATGGACGATGAGCATCGGCGCGCCGAAAAGGGGCCTCATGGAGAAGAAGGCGAAGGACTATACGGGCGCGCTTTACCTGTGCGACATAGGGATTCCGCCGGAGGTATACGAGCTTCTTGGGATAAAATACGAGCACCCATTCGACAGGAATGAGATAGTAAAGTTATAATTATTTATACGGTCTCCGACAACTAACATTTATGGGCGACCTGATCGAATTCTACGGGACCGAATGCTCGCACTGCATAGAGATGCAGCCCCTCATGGAGAAACTGGAGAAGGAACTGAAGGTGAAGGTGGAGCGGCTGGAAGTGTGGCACAACGCGAAAAACGCCAGGCTCCTGCAGCAGTATGACAAGGGATTCTGCGGCGGCGTGCCTTTTTTCTTCAACAAGAAGAGCGGCAAGTGGATATGCGGCTCGACTTCGTACGAGAACCTGAAGAAGTGGGCGACAGGGAAGTGATTCTTCGTGAAAAGGAATGACAAAATGGAACTCCTCAAATATCTTAAATCCCAGAGGCTGATGTGCATCTCTACTTGTTCTTCGGCGCCATGGGCAAGCATTGTTTTCTATACCATAGATGAAGACATGAGGATGTATTTTGTAAGCGAACCCGAATCAAGGCACTGCACCGACATCTCCAACAATAGCAATGTAGCATGCGCTGTCTTTGATTCCAGACAAAAAGCCGCAAAAAAGAAAATAGGCGTGCAAATTCAAGGTATTGCATCCGAAGTTAAAGACCATAAAGAAATAAAGCGCGCCCTGAAAATGTGGAACATGTCGAATCCTGGCCTTGAGAAGCTGATAAATTTCGATGCTATCAAAAAAGTCTCCATTGAATCCCGAGTTTATCGCATCGAGCCAAAGCTTATCAAATTCTTCAACGAGAAACTGTACGGAGACGAGGGCTCAAGAATTTTTGAATTCTGAA
>CAYJVT010000021.1:0-9472 GCA_964373695.1 uncultured archaeon
AGAGGCGTTATCTGGCAAAGTTTCTGCAGCTTGATTGTCCTTCTCTTCAAGGAACAGGATAGACCCGCAACCCGGACAGAACTTATTCGAGGCCTCGCATAATTTCTGGCAGCGGAAGCACTCTTTTGGCTGGAGAGCGCTTTCTTCCGGCAAGTCGTCTTTTACCTCAATTCCGTTAAGCGAGATGCCAGATATGTCGCTCTCGTATGACGGAAATTATGCGGATTTGTGGCCTTCTTTATTCCTGCCCTTTTTGCTATCTCAGCGAAGATTGTGCGAACCCTTGCGTATGTCAGAAGCTTGCCACTGTCAGCGCACCAGATGAACGCGTTAGGATCCGAGCTGAAAGGATGCAGGTTTATCCATTCGTCCATGTACGGCACGCAGGAAATTATCATCACGCTGCGAAATCCCGTCTTGCCATTGAGAAATACGTGCGCCGTCCTGCCATCGGTGTCTTTCTTGTAATTCTTTATCTTGCATGAAAGAAGTTCGCCTATGCGGCAACCTGTTTCAGCCACTAGGGCTATCATTGCTTTGTCTCGCGGCTTGGTTGCTGCCTTGATCAGCGTAAGGATTTCTTTTTCCGTTAACATATCCTCTGGCAATTTGATTCTGTCGTTCTTGTGGTTGTTCTTTATCCAGCGAACTTCAGGCGGAAATATCTCACAGTCGCCCTTCAGCCACTTGTAGAACTTTTTGATTGTAACTCGCATGCCGTATTTGCTGTGATAAGAATAATGTGAGCCTTCTATCTTTGTCACAAGCCGCTTTATGTCGTCTGTTGTTGCGCTTTCAAAGCTCGTGTCTATGTATTTTCCTATAACAGTAAGGTCGTATAGAAGTCGAAGGATTCGCGCCTTTGTAAGGCCCTCTGCCTGGCACTGTTCCAAAAACTTTTCAATGGTTTTCCATCGGTCTGCCGGAAGATCTCTCATCGCCCTGCTTCTCGCGGACTCGATCCTTCGCGACACTGCGTAAATCAATTCCTGGTTGCTCATATTTTCGCTCACCCTTTTACCATATATAAGTCACATGGCTCGTGTGAATGAGCAACCGAAATTATCGCCCTATGCTCCCGGCGTAACGGAATTCTTCGCTCCGGATTTCAAGGGGATATAATGGGCTCGAGATGGAAAAGTTCTTCGAGGCGGTTTATGTCCTGCTGCTCAACAGCCACCGCGGCCCGAGACTCGCGCAGTTCATTTGCGCTATCGGCCCAGATAAAGTGACCAGCATTTTGAAGCACATACTTAACGAATTCTAGGCCTTGTATATTCTTTTATAGTCTCCGTTGAAGCATAACAAATGGGGCGCTTCGAAAGTACGTATGCCGGACTTAGACAGCGATTCGAAGCAACAGGTGAAAGGGGGGGTTGGAATAGATTTTGATGATTCTATAGCCGATACGAACACATACTGGGCCGGTCTGGTTATCAGCAGGTATGGGCATCCTAGGTTCAGCGATCCGGTTGAAGTTATACGTGTCTACCATTATGTTAGAAATGTACCGGAATGGCAAATACCGGAAATTGAAAGGTTTGTAGATGAGTTGATACATTCGAAAGACATAGTCAGATCAATCCCTCCGGTGAAAGGAGCAAGCAAGGCTGTCTCGGATATAGCCAGGATCAGACCAGTTGTATGTTACGTTACAGGAAGGCCATCAACAGTAGACGGAGCATCTTATGAATGGCTTCAAAGACATGATTTTCCGCGAAGGGAGATTATATTCCAACCTGACACAGAAGTATTGAGGCATATGGGTTTCCAGAACGGGAATGAATGGCGTGCGCGCGTTCTGGAGTTTCTATATCCTTGGGTAGAAGGTCTTTTAGACGACAACGAAGATCTTCTGAGATATATGACTGGTTATGCTGGAAGAGTTTATTTATTTGGAATATCAGGACAATCGGAAAATCCAAATATAGTCTTTTATCCCGACTGGGATTCGGTAGTTAAGGCAGTGGAAAAATGGAAATAGATAAGGAATTCATGAAAGTATTGAAAAACACCTTGATGGGCCTCAAAGTCTTGCGAGTTTGATAGATCTCTCTAATTCTACAGAGCTTTTAGACGGATGCATTGCCGAGGTGGGTGTTTATAGGGACGGGTCTGCATTGCTGTTATGCCACATGAACCCGAATTCACGTGTATATGTTTTTGATATCTCTCAAGATATTTTCGTGTCAGAAACTCTTCCCTGCTTGAATAATCTATTCTGGAAGTTCTGGGAAGATTTATAGATCTTGACGCACGCTTCTATGTCGTTATTGGTGGCAGTTCGGATTTCCATAAACCCTATTTGATGGCAATATATATATGAACTTGAATCATTAGTGTACATATGACGCTCTTATCCGTACTGGCGATTATTTTTGGGACCGTAGGAGGAATAGCAAACTTTCCCCAGGCTTACAGAATATTCAAGCGTAAGAGCGCAAAGGACATATCGATCCTGACGTATTCGCTTCTCTTCGCAGGGGCAGTAGTATGGATTCTATACGGCTTTGAAATAAGCAACACGGCAGTGATTCTTACGAACACACTGGGAGCAGTCAATATCGGACTGGTTATAATCGGCTGGTTTCTGTACGGAAGGAACTAGGTCTTTTATAAGGATTTTAGAGCATCGTCCAGGATCTCCATGGATTCGTCTATTTCATCAAGAGTGGTGGTTATTGGCGACTTGAGGCTTATGGCGTTGTGTTTTCCTTTTTGTGTTGTCGGTATATTCATAAGAAGTCCGCGATCGAAAGTCGCTCTATAGACGTCTACGCTTCTGTCCGTGTAAGGAGTGCCGTCCTCGTGCGCAAATTCCATTCCGAGTATTAAACCAACATTATGAGTATAAAACAGAAGCTTTTATATCCCTATCAAAATCCATAACAATTATGGCATTTTTCCTCATTGTAAGAGGGCCTTTGGGTTGCGGCAAGACTACAATATCCATGAAGCTTGCCAAGATTCTAAATGCACACTACATTTCGGTAGACAAGATTCTCGAGAACAATGGTTTAGACGAAGTAGACAAAGAAATTGATCGCATTCCGGAGAAAAACTTCATTCAGGGTATGAAATCCATACTCCCGGAAGCGATGAGAGAGTTGAAAGAAGGTAGGATTGTTATATTCGACGGCTGTTTCTATCACGAAAGCTCAATAGATTATCTAGTAAAGAACCTTCATTATCTCCACTATATTTTTACCCTTAAGGCTCCGCTAGAAACTTGCATAGAACGTGATAAGAACCGCCATAACAGGCACGGAGAGCAAGCTGCCAGGCGCGTTCACGAGCTTGTGTCAAAACTCGACAAAGGTTTTGCAATAGATGCTGAAGAACCAATAGACGACATTGTCAAGAAAATAAGATCCCGCTTGCCCCAATAGCTACTTCCAGAGTTCTGAAGCAGGAAGATCCGGCATCATGCCGTATAGTGCGTGTTCTGATCTCCTGACTATCGAATAAGCGGCAAAGCGCGCTACATTGGCCGGGCCTGTAGAGAATATGTAGTCCCAGTCGAGTTTAGTACGTTCCATCCTCCTAGACTCGGCGAATTCAGGAAAATTCCAATCCAAATACTTTAGCTGTGCGTAAACTCTTCTATAAGCATCAAAATGATCTCGAAGTGATAGGTATGGTTCGTAATATGCAATGGCACTGTAGCAAGTTCGGGAAGATCCAGGGCCGTATCTTGTATGTATCATGTTCGGGAGGAAACTGTCATCAGCAAGGTTACCGTCTTCAGGCATCTGGAAAACGTCCTTGTTTCGAAGCATGAACAGCCTCCCATGGAAATAAATCTTCGACCTTTTCTCAAATTCTGGGTCTAATCTTGGTTGCGGGTTTGTGTTGACGAATGGTTTGTAAGCGCTTACGTCAAGAGCTGATATTTCAGACTGCGGGAAAAGCGCCCGTGCATGCAGGACTTCGAATAGCAGCGATTCCCACAAAGTCATTCCATGAGGTTTGTATGGAACGGGCAATCCGCCAACTGCCTGAAGTCTGTCAACACTTTGCAATTCTCTGTAAAGAGAGCCAATGGTGTTTCTCTCAAGCGTAACGTCGCCGTCAATAAAAGCTACAGGTTCCTGGTCTTCTATGTGCCGCACAATTTCATTATGAGCAAAGACCTTTCCTTTTTTGCTGTAGGCTATTTTGATATTTAGGCCGGGATATCTGTTCTGGGCTTCCGTGACTACGGCGCCTGTGTTGTCGTTGCAGCCGTTCAGGCATACGATTGTCTCAGTTTCCAAGCCGCTGATTTCCTGGCCTGCCAAAGATTCAAGACATTTGTCAATCATGGTCTCTTCGTTGTAAGCTGCAATTCCATAATGTATCTTCGTCATAATCATACCTCAGTAGAAGAGTTTAGTAGCATAAGTGTCTCTTCCAGTCGTGCGTAATTCCTGAGCAAGTCGGTAGTGCTCAGCTGCCTCTTCCGTTCTTCCAAGTTCTTTCAATGCCGTTGCTCTGTCAAGATGAGCCTCGGCGTAATTAAGATCAAGCTCAGTTGCAAGAGTATGATCCCTTAGTGCCATGTCCCATTCTTTCAATCTTTGGTATGCGAATCCTCTGTTGTTAATCGCGAGGGCAGATTGGGGCATTATTTCTATCGCCCTTGAAAATGCTGCAATCATTTTGTCAGTTCTTCCCAGGTAGAGCAAGGCGTTGCCCAGATTCCTATACGCCTCACCGAAATTAGGATCAAGTTTTACAGCTGTTTCAAAGTCAGACAGCGAAATCTCCCACTGTTCCTTAGTTCTGTTGCATCTTCCACGTAAATTATAAGCCGGAGCAAACGTTTCGTCCAGTGATATTGATTCTGACGCTGCATCAATTGCCTCGTTTATCTTGTCCCTGTAGAGCAGGCTTCGTGCACGTTCATATTGAAGACAAGAAGGAAAGTTAGAATGTACATCTGACTGGAAGACTTCGGTGCCATGGCCATCGCCAGTTACTCTTACGCCTGATATAAGATGGGGGAGAAGGTGGTAAAGAATATACAATCCTATATTCTCGTTAGTGGCTCTTCCGACAATGTCATCAAGGTACCTGTTTTCCAGGGAAGTAGTGACATATGAAAGGGCACTTCGAAGATGTGCTGTATCTACGCCACGAACAAACGAGTTTTCGATGCCGCCTTCGACGTAAGCCCTGACTACGTATGTGTCGCTACGCACTTTGAAACTTCCGTGAGACGCGGTGAATTTATCCTCGGCAAATAATCTGGCCATTATTCAAACACCTTGGCGCGTTCACCGAAATGACTGGCTATGCTGGATGCTCTTTTCCTTGCAACTTCCGGGTCGACTTTCCCTTCTATTGGGGCCGAATCAGATCTCTGATTCTCGGAGTAAACAAAGACGCTGATGAAATCAAAGCCTACTTCATCAAGAAGATAGAGTGTCCTGCCGAAATCTTCTTCGGTTTCTGAAGGAAATCCTGTTATAATATGCGTGCCCAAGCGTACTGACTGGTAATATCTTTTCACCCTCTTTAGACGTTCTGCAACCCTTGATGCATTATACGGGCGCTTCATCAACTTAAGGATCCTGTCGCTGCCTGACTGAACTGGAATCATGACACCTCTCAGTCGTCCGTGGTTCTCGTTGTCTGCGAATACTGAATCGTATTCATCAGCATTGCGAAGATACCAGTTCGCATTGAAATCGTGAACGAAGACATGGTGGCTTCCGTTAATGCCAAGAGTCCTGTTAAGAAGCGTGTAGAACCTAGTATTGGGATCAATATCGTAGCCGTATGCTCCGGTATCCCCGCCCATGAACATTATCGTAGGCTCTTTCTTGACGACAGCTTCTTCAAACTGCTTTACAAGCTCATTGAATGGCACGGAAATGACTCTTCCCATTGCATCTTTGATGACGCAATATGAGCAATCCATCAGGCATCCGTTATTTACACGTATCTTGTAGCCCTTTTTGGCAATATCATATTCGCCGCGCGGAGACAACTCATTCAGCAACCCTGTAGGGTCCTCTCTCCTGTCAAAAATTGAGGAGTTTGGGTATTTCACTTCTCGCATAGGCACCGTGGCGTAAGCTCCAAGCAGTCTGTCGAAATCTTCGAGCCTTCTTGGAGAGACAGTTGCAAACCTGCCGTAAGCGCCTAACTGGTCTGGGCTTATGTCAGGAAGGCAACCACTTACGATCAAGCTGTCCGGGCGAGCTTTGCTCGCTATCTCAGAGACTCTTCTTAAAGAACCTCGTTCTGCAGACTTGTCAACAGCGCATGTGACAAGCACGCTGTAGTCTGCAGTTCCCGGCGTATCAGCTTGTGTATGTCCATTCTTGGCCAGGTAGTTGATTATTCTTTGGGCATCGAGCTGCCTTTGCTCGCATCCCACACAGTCGACATAGAACCTCACCTGTAATCACCACGATGAATTTCCCAGTCTATAGTGCTTCTCATGCTGACTGAAAAGATAGTGCGTGCACTAGTATAAGCATCGTATAATCTCGCCTGATCGTCTGCAATGTCCATTATGTATTCTTCAGACGGATGGGGATGATTTCTCATAGGTGTCTTAGGATCATTGTGGAATATGTTAGACGTGATCCCGATGCCCTGGTCTAGATATTCTCGGTGCGCTCTTTTCACGTTTTCTGCTGGCTCAAGTCCCCAGACCAGTCCGCAGAATGCATTGTAATCTCCGAACACATCCCGGGCACGGCGGACAGCGTCCATCCATTTGTCATAGCCGTAACGGTTTTTCCCCGGAGCTATCCTTGCGAGAGCTTCTCTGTCATATACTTCCACGTTGAATGTAATTGACGTTACGCCAGCGTCGCGGTATTCGTCTATTAATGCAAAATCATCGGGAGGGTGAACAAGTGCATGTATAGGGATTTTCAGGTCCAATGCGTTGTATACTGTCCTGATTTTATCGATTATCCCTCTTTGCGTCTCTGAATCAGTTCTGGCCGTCCCGGCTGTTATTGAAACAAGCGGAATATCCCTCCACGGCGTATTCTGGAAAAGTCTTGTAGCTTCGGCCAGTCTTGCGTTTTCGAACTGTGCCTCGAGTTCGTCTGCAACCGTTCTTCTTGTTGGCTTCAAGGAACAGAACTTGCAGAACGTTCCTTCGTCAAAATAGTAGCATTCAGGGTATAGGAAGAACCCTGGCGTCTGCTCTCCGGCAACTGCAATTACGTTATCTGATAAAGAGCCGTCCGACAGTTGTCTTCCGTAATAAGCAGGCGTTTCCGGCAGCCCAACATCCTGTACATAAGACCCGTTATAGTATAATCTCGGGGTCCCTTCTTCCGCCCTGAGGGTCCACGGAGATCCTTCGCGCCTTAGGAAAGCCGAGACAACTCCGTTTCCAAGAAGCAGCACCTGTGGGAATCTGTGGTGTTTCTCAGACTTGCTTGTATTTCCGTATACATAGCGATTCCAGTAGAAATCACCTTTAATATTTGCAAACATATCGATGTCGCAGTCTATGCCGTGAGAAAGAAGTGACACTTTGACCCTGGACGGGCTTTTGTCGGTTGTGCCCATATGAAGCTAATTAGAGTAAGCTTTATAAACTAGGAATTACGTAATTCACAATGGGCATGAAATAGATGATAAGTGGCTGAAAGCCTTTAACAATGCCAGAAATGCTTCGTTTTTGACGAACATAACAATAGACCTTTATCGGGCTGTACCGTTGCCTCAGGTAGAGGAATGGCATGAGATCTTTCTTAGAATTACAGATAGAATATAGAAGGCCTATTTTGGGCAGCAAAATGGCTTCTTCAGTTATAATTACCTCTTCGGTCAGCAAGCCCTAAGCAGCCTATAGAAAGCTCGCTTCTACCTTCATCACAGGGATTTCACTCCTCGGAATTCGCAGCGATAATTCTATGCTCCCGGCGACCCCGAATGAAAAAAACAGGCGCCCACTTTCTGTGGATGATAGGATACTGAAAAACGTTGCTATCACCTG
Organism: uncultured archaeon; assembly: GCA_964373695.1. GTDB lineage: Archaea > Aenigmatarchaeota > Aenigmatarchaeia > GW2011-AR5 > GW2011-AR5 > JACPAH01. The sequence goes on from CAYJVT010000021.1 coordinate 7,955, forward strand.
CGAAATACTCAGAACGGCACAAGCGTTATAGCTAAGTTCCTACATATTGCTTCCCATAAACACCGAAAATAAATTGTGCAATCCAGGTCCCAGACCAAGCACGAGAATAGCAAATTTCAGCAGCCAGTTTGTTTCATCCTTGCTGTCCTTGTCTATAAAGTGCAGCACAATAAGTATTATTGCAGCCTTTATTGGTATGAAAACCCAACCCGGCAGCTGGGAAAATAGAAAGGACGTAAATACAGACGATTCCTTGTAGCCACCCAGAACAGAAACAGCAACAAATGCCGCGCTTGCGTCCAATAAATGCGCTGCAATGATCTGCGAATTGTAGGAACCCAGTCTGCCGACCATATTTATCTTGGAGTATTTCAGGGTGAAGTACAAGATTGCATAGCTTACTGCAGCCACTGCTAGTATCATGGCAAAGCCTAGAGGATTTTTTACGTTAATTGCGACAAGTGTCGCAGAAATAATCGTAAGCATAATTCCAAAGTACCTTATGAAATTCTTCCGTGTGTATTTTGAAATCATAATGCCTGCAAACGCAAGCAAAAATATTATAATGTATATCATCGGCGTTACAAAAAGTGCATGATAAACTCCCAGGAAATCGAAGAAATTTATGTCCTGCAGAGCCCTTAACGCGCCGCCTAGAAAAATAAATGGCAGAAGATCAATCCATAGTTTTCTGTCAGGTTTTATGCCTGTTTTTACTAGTATTTTGTATACGGCAAACAAAGCGGCTATCAGAATTATTGCATATGCTATCGTATTTACCATGTTATAGCCCGTATGCTCAAGCGTCGGCCGGATGAAATAATCTTCGAGAAACCCCATAGAACCGGCCGCCTCAAGGATGCATGATAAATGTCATAGCTACATAGGCTAAGACAATCACAACTATTACTGCCAGCACTTTCAGGTCTGATCTGCTCAAGTAAACACCCCAACTACTTCTTTCCAAGTCTTTTCTTCAATTCGTCCTCTTTCGGCACGCCGCTGAATTCAAGCTTTCCGTTTATTACGATTCCGGGCGCATGGAACACTTGCCATTTTTTGAGCACGCTTGGATTTTTTGTTATGTCTATTGTTTTGTACTTCACGCCCATCTTGTCCAGCATCTTCTCAACGGTCTTGCATCCTACGCAGCCCGGCGTTGTCAGAATCTTTACGTCTGTCATTTCATCGCACCTCCTTACAGGTTATTTATATGAATTAAGTAACCTGCAACAATGAACAAAATTCCAATAGTAGCTACAGCTTGCTCCTTTTTCATTTCTGCAATTATGCGCCTGTCTATCTTTCGCTCATTCATTATGCGTTTGTGAACAATCAGTACCGATATCCCGATTAGTATTTTTCCTACAACGTCAAAAGTTGCACCAACAACGAAAAGATCCATTTATACTCGCCCTTCAACCTTATAGCCCATCTTGTTGTAACTCACATTCTTTATCCCATTCTCCAAGTTAGGCAAGAACTCCAGAGGCATTGGACAGCTTTTGTCGTCGCATT
>CAYJVT010000021.1:9572-13799 GCA_964373695.1 uncultured archaeon
TTCTCCAAGTTAGGCAAGAACTCCAGAGGCATTGGACAGCTTTTGTCGTCGCATTTCGTCTCTTTTATTTTCAATTTTGTTTTTTGCATGATTACCACTCAGACAGCTGCTATGTAAACTGCGAGCCCGACCAGGCCGATCAAAATTATTAATTTTGCATACGGGCCAAAGTAGTTTGACAAAATTTTCCTTGTTCGTCTTTTCCATCAGTTTCACCGCGCGCTTCTCGTCTAACTTCTATTTTGCAAACTGTTTCGGATTCTTTTCGAACGCGAACTGGCAAGTAGCGCTGCAAAAATAATACGTCTTGCCCTTGTAGCTGATCTTTGCAGCCTTCTTCTCGTCCACGTTCATGCCGCATACAGGATCTTTCGCCATAACACTACCCTCCTTTTATTTCCTACAAATACATTCATACGCCTGTTTAAGCAAATACATGGCATATTCTATATCGCCTTGGGAATTAATTGTAAATACCTTATCAAATGTCCATGCAGGAGTTCTCTTGATAGATTTTGCTATCCCTCTCTTGTCGAGAAAATTTTTGTCGCATTTTAGATGAATCTCCAAGCATGTAGGAAGAATCTTTATTGTACAAAAATTTTTTAAAGGAGAAGTCTGATAGGTAACCCATCCTTTTCTCGATTTCTCTTTTACATTTGGCAATGAGCATATATCTGTATTTAGTTTTGAAAACGTTTCTTTCATATAGATACTGCTTCTATCCAGATGTCTTTCTAAAGGAACCGTAGTCCATTTGAATGACCATTTCTTGGACTCTTTATCCAATGCGTCTTTTGTAAATGTCGTAAACTTATGAATATGATTGTTTTTAGAATCGACATAAGTTTCAAATGGTATTGCTAATACTTCCGTTCCGTCTTGTGCTAGCACGCCGACAATTTCTGTCAGTTGTTCAGAAACGCTGTCAACAATTATGATAATGCCAAATTGCTTGTTCATAATTTTCTGGACATCTTCGAAGCTTGTAGAAGGTTGTTCTTTCAGAATTTTACCATAAAATTCTTTGGTCATTCCAGCACGCATAGCACTGTTACCCATAGCAGCCTTGAAACGTATCAACTGGTTAGATATGTGGCGTACTATATCATGATCGCTAAGCTCAACCTCCACTATGTAGAATTTACTGCTTTCAAAGTCTATGAGGAAGCCGTCTGGGATGCCTGATATTCCTTTTTTGCTAACAATCTTCTTTTTGATATCAAGATAAACCGAACTTTTGCCAAAAATATCCTTGGAATGTCCAACTGCTAATTTTTCTAATTCTTTTTCTGTTTTATAATTGTGCAGACTAAACTTACTGCTTTCTGAAACAATTAATGGCGCTCCTCTTTCTTTCGTTTCAGTCACCTAACAGCACCCACCGCAGCTTTTGCTCGTATTTTGCTTATTCTCTAATTCCGCTTCGTATGCATCTGCATGCTCTTTACTGCCGCATCAGTCTCTATTCTAATTCTGCAATACTCGCATTTCTTCTTGAACAGCGACACAAAATCACCTTGTTCCTAACCAGTTATAGATACGCGCAAGCAGATACAATCCAACAAAACCGCATATAAATCCGTAGATCAGGCCAATAATGCTGCCTGCAATACTTATCGAATAGCCGGGATGCAAGCTTCCGTATGCCGCAAGGAATTGGGTGCCAAAGCCGCTTCCTGTAGCAGCAAGAGTAGTGGCGAATAGTGTCAGACTCCACAAAATACCTCCCGCCAAGCCTAGATTTTTTGCATTTAATTTATCAGCCATATTGTCACCTCCTCTTCTCTTTAACGCAGTGTTTCATCAACTTCATGTCTGCAATAAGCCCTAAACCAAATCCCGCTGCCGGCGCGATAAATATCCAAGGACCGCCTATCACTACCCAGCTGCAAAACATGTTAGCAAGCCGATACAGCATATCATTTCATTTTCCCCCTTTCAAGACTGCTTGCATATTTTTAACTTACCTAAGTGAAAGTCCTATGAACAGCCCTGCCAGAAATATGAAAATTGCTCCCAACATGAGCTTCCATCTTGTTATCCTTATTTCGTCACTCACGGCAGGCCCTCCGTTATACCCAGAAATTCCATCGCGTTAAGTCCGATATTGAACAGCATGAAATTCCATACAAGTATTATGAAAAGAACCCATGTAATTTCCCTGCGCGACTTGGGGTACTTGCTCCAGTACCATAAAGCGGGAATTATTGTCAAAAACAGGTTTATAATGGCACCGTATTCAACAAACGGAACCTTTCCTTCAAATTCTTCTATTTCGATATCCGCTTCTCCAATCATTTTTCCTCCGACTGCCATGAAGGCTGCATTCAGTCCCTCATGAAATGCGCCGCCTTCGTACCAAAGGTGCCCAAAAGCGCCGTTCAGAATGATGAACGAGCCAAGAACAACAAGAGCCCAGGCTGTGAATTTCCTTATAGACTCAATTCTTTTTGTAAGCCCGCCGACTGCATTGATGCCAAGTATTCCCAAAACGCTCAGGAGAAGCAGCGGCACCACCCTGCCAATGCCGTTTACTGCCATCAAAACAGCGCCCTCCATCATGCTGCCTGTTGTCGCAGCGAAAGTAAGTATTATATACGTAACAGGATTCGGACAACCGACGCCCGCATTTCCAAGCAGCAGGCCAAGCAGGAAAACCTTGAAATAATCCCCGCGCTGCTGTATGAACTGCGGCATTCTTGAGTAAGAGGGCAGGTCGAATTTTATCAGTTTCAGCTCGCTCAGACCGAATATAAAGGCGGCAGCCCCCGCGAGCACATACATTATCCTTGTAGCATTGTCAAGCCCCAGGTATTTGCCAACCTGTGCAATGGCAGCGCCGTAAATAGAAAGGGTTATGACAAGGCCGAGCCCGAAAAGCAAAGTCATGAGCAGGCCTTTTCTGCCGCTGCCAGCAGTCATTGCCAGCGGCACTATTATGAAAACAAGCGGAAGCGTGCACGGCAGGACGATATTTGAAATGCCTCCTGCAAATGAGAGCAGAAGCGTTAGCGTAGCCGATGGCGTAGTAGCAAGGTAAATAAAGCCGAACAGAACTACAGAAAGAAGAATAAATGACAGGACAACGAGGTACATCCTGAATTTTCTTTCGCTCTTTGTCAATTTTATTATATTAATGTCATCTGCTGCTTTGCTTCTTTTTTTCATTAAATCACGGTCGTTTTCTAGAGGTCTTTGCTGGTTTTGGCTTGTCAAGCCTGTAGGCTTTCCATATGAATGCTCCCATTACAGCAGCGAGCATTATTCCAATTACATAATTTGGTATCCATCCTGTTACCCCTATTATACTATTGGCAAGCCCCTGTATAAAGATTGCAAAATCTATTTGGGCAGAAGAGCTTGCTGTTATGTTGTCAGTAAATGCAAGCGCGAGCACAATAGCGCCTGTGACAAAGAATATAACTGAAGAAAGCAGGTGCGTCGAATGAACAGACAAGTCTTTTCCGGCGATCCTGAAATTAAGCACCTTGCCTTTCATGAAGCCGCTTTTGGATAGTTTTTTAACGTCCCAGAAAAGCGCGGCCATAAGCAGCGGAAACACCATCCCAAACACATAGGCCCAGCCAAGGGCAAATGCCTGCAGCAGGGACGCGCTGATTGCGCTCAGAGCCAAAACTCCTGCGAGCACAGGCAGGCAGCATGAGCTCGCAAACCCTGAAAATAAGCCAAGGCTGAATATAGAAAATGTATCATGCTTATTGAGATTTGGGGTTTTTTTGATATTCATACCCATGCCTTTGCCCATAAGCGCCCTGACTCCAAGGAAAAGCAGAAACAGCCCGCCAACTATGAACAGCTCCTTATGAAATTCCGTGAATAGTTGAGCAAGCCCTGCCAGCCCGAGGCCTATAGGCAATAAAATTGCCGCAATGCCAAGCATGAACACAAAGGTCATTTTCAGTATTGCTATCTTTTGCTTGAAAGTGTACGCGAAATAAGACGGCAGAAGGAACGTGATGCAGCATGGCGCGAAAAATGCGACCATGCCTCCCAGGAACGCCGCTATCATGGAGGCTGTGAAAAATATCTCTATCATTTTGCAAACACCTTATCGATTTCCGTTTGCGAAAGAATCTGCTTCACATATTTCATGCTTCATAGCGAACGACCTATGGCATTCAAAACCTCATCAACAGGAACATACATTCTTCCGCTGCCGCTGCTGTGATGGTCGCCCGTGCTACCGCTGCTGGAATAAGCGCT
>CAYJVT010000022.1:0-13174 GCA_964373695.1 uncultured archaeon
CTATATGTGAAACCAGAATTCATGTCCAGATTCTTTTCTGGTTTCACTATAAAAGTGGAATCTGAGATGCTCAATGAACTTGTTGTATTTGAATGCACAAAGACCAAAGGTCTTTGGCATCTCAAAAGAGCTTTGCTCTTTTGCAGACAAGCCACCGTCTTCAGACGGTGGTCATTGACAAAGACCTCTTAGAGATTTCTTAGGTGCATGAAAAGAGGGGGATCCGGAAGAAATACAAAATAGGATAAAAGAAATAAGAAAAAAAACTTCAGATTCTATCGAGAAAAGACGGGAAAAACTTGATGCCCAGATTAAAGATATAGAATCAAGAAAAGACAAAATCAATGAAAAGCACTAATAAAAATTTAGTGGCGATGTGTTGCATTCTACGTTCATCGCATTGCTAGAAATTTACCCTTTCAGTTCCTCTTCGCGCGCTTTCTTCTCGACTTCCTCTTCTATGTCGAGGGCTTCGGCCATCTCCTTGTAGCGGTTGCGTATGGTGACTTCCGTAACGCCCACGACGTCGGCGACCTCCCTCTGGGTCTTCCTCTCGCCTTCCAGCACGCTGGCTATGTAAATGGCAGCGGCTGCGCATCCGCAGGGGCCCTTGCCGGAAATTATGTCCTTTTCCTTCGCGGTCTTCAGTATCTTTATTGCGCGCATCTGCGTGCGGTCCGAAAGCTTCAGCATCGAAGAGAAGCGTGGAATATAGGTCTCGGCCCTGGCAGGCAAAATCCTTATGTCTAGTTTTCTTGAAATGTACCTGTAAGTACGTCCTAGCTCTCTCTTGCCTATGCCAGATGCCTGAGAAATCTCAGTTAATGTCCTTGGAGTTTCATACTCTCTTGACAATGAGTATACAAGCGCGGCTATAATCGACTCTATGCTGCGGCCCCTTACAAGGCCCTTCTGCAGCGCCTTTTCGTACAGCTTCGCCACCTCTTCGTGCAGGGTCTTCGGAAGGCCCAGATACGAAATGAGACGCTGAAGCTCCGAAAGCGCGAAAGACATATTCCTGTCCTTCGAGGTCAGAAGGCGCTTCTGCCACTTCCTTATACGGAAGAACTGCGAACGTTTCTTGGCAGGAACCTTGAACAATTCAGTGGAGCCTTTGCCTATTTCAGTAGTAAGGCCTTTATCATGACGCTTGTGCGTGAGCGGAGCTCCTGTACGAGCTCTCTTGACCTTCTGGTCATGGTCGAAAGCACGCCAGTCCTGGCCCGTGTCTATCATGCTGTCCTGTATAACTATACCGCACTTTGCGCAAACCTTCTCGGCCTTCTCGGAATCGTTATAGAAGTGCTTAGAACCGCACTCAGGACATTTGTCTACCATTTCTAACCACACCAAATCCAATTACTACTTTATTAAGGTGACATCGTCTCCGATGTCATGAATCCATACTTATACCGAAACATATTTAAAGGTTTTGGTGTTTATAAAGGGAAAGCTTATAAGCGTAACGCATCACGGATGTGTTGCATGAAGTGTTGATTTTCGGTCATTTTTATGAATGTTGCGCATTTGTTGTTGCCTGCTTTAACAGTGAAAGCCAGTTGTTCTGAGCAAGATTGAGGTCTATACCGCTTGCGAATGTATCAATGTATTCCGATTTAAACGTCTAAAATTCCGCCGTATTTATGGATGGATAGTGGAATTTTGACGTGCAAATCCACTGTTTTAAAACAGTGGATTTTTAAACTTAATTTTGGAATGTTTCACATGCTGAAACCAGCTATCCTCCTAATAATAGGAATAATAGCCACTATGTTAGTAGCAGGATACTTCGGCTTCTCCGAAATCTGGGCCGCAGTCCAGAATGCGGACTTTAACTATATCATATTGGCGCTTGTGCTCCAGATTATTGCTATTATCCTTCTTTCAGTGAGGATTATTGTAGTATCAAGGCCGCAGGGGTATATGGGCTTTGCCAGAGCCTTTAAGGTCACCATGTTCGGCATGGTGATAAATTTCATCACGCCCGTGGCCAAGGTTGGCGGCGAGCCCCTGAAGATATATATGCTGAAGAAAAATTTCGGCACTTCGAAATCATCTGCGATAGTCTCAATAGACACAGTGACGGAGATAATAGCGTCCTTCATCACAGCCATGGCCATATTCCTCATTTTCATAAAGTTTCTTCCTGCATCCCTGTACGCATATTTTATTATCTTCTTCATTATAGTCATTATTTCCCTAGCCTTTGTATTCAAGATACTGACCGACTTCTCGTGGCTGAAAAAAATAGTCGATTGGTTCATTAAAAAAATATCAAAATACAGGAAAGTCGGCAACGTAGATTATGCAAAGATATTTCATTCCACATTCTCGCAGCTGATAAGCAACAAAAAGATGATGGGATGGGCTTTCGTGATAACATTTGCAACTAAAATCCTGGAATTCGCCCGCATATGGCTTGTGTTCCTTGCGCTGGGAACTGTACTGCCTCTTGATGTCGTTTTGATACTGTGGGCTGTCCTGCTCATACTCTCTATGATTCCATGGCTGCCGAACGGGCTCGGGCTTGTGGAATTCGGCGGCATTTCCGCTTTCATCATTTTCGGCATACCGAAGGGCGTTGCCGCTTCAGGCATGCTCATAGATAGGTTTATCTCCTTCTGGTTCATAATGGTATTGGGCGCCGTGATGCTCTATATGTCAAGAAGAAGTGCAGATGAGCGCATGCCGGAATTAAAAAAGAGGGTGTAGAAGAAATGATATCGTTGCTCTCTCTCGAAAGGATAGCGAAGAAGACCGGCATCAGGCGCATATCGAAGGAGGCGCTAGAGGAGCTGCGCGAGATAATATCCGAGGAAGGCATGAGAATAGCGGAAAAATCCGTGAAACTCAGCGCCCACGCGAACAGGCGCACCGTGATGCAGGACGACATCAGGCTCGCGGCCGGAAAGGAAAAGGAATAGCTGAAGAATTGTCGAAAAATTACGCGCCACATACGCAAAGAGCGCCGCGATGAGGATTTGGAACCTATTTATTTGTTGGCTTCAATGAATTATGAGGAGTTTTTCTCGTGGAAAAGAAGCAGACGGAGATAAAGAACCTGAAGCCTGGCAATTTTGTGCTTATTGATGACATACCGATGAAAGTGGACAAGCTCCAGACGTCGAAGTCGGGCAAGCACGGTGCGGCGAAGGCAAGGCTTTTCGCATCGGGGCTCTTTGACAATGTCAAGAAGATAATAGTAAAGCCCGGCGACTCCAGGATGGACGTGCCTGTGGTAGAGAAGAGGAACTGCCAGGTGGTGGCCCTGACAGAAGATGCAGCGCAGCTCATGGACCTCGAGGACTATTCCATGTCAGAGCTCCGCATACCCGAAGAGCTGAAAGGAATGCTCACAGAAGGCGACGAGGTCCTCATATGGAAGTTCGGCAGCTATGCAATGATAAAGGGCAAGAAATAAGAATTCCGGTCCGTTCAGGATAAGAATTTCGCTTTGCATATATATTCATGAAGCTCATAGCCGGCGTCGACCCAGGCATGAAAACCGGGGTGGCCGCGGTTGACATGAGCTCCGATTTCTACAAAACTTTCACAGTTAAAGGCCCGGCTGGCGACGTATGTGCCGTTCTCATAGAGCATGGCGAGCCCGTCATAATCGCTTCCGATAAGGCGAAACTGCCTGATTTCGTCAGGCGCGTGGCGTCGTCATTCAACGCAAGAAGCTTCCATCCTTCGAAGGATGCAAGCATCCCGGAAAAGAGACTCCTGACGGAGGGGATGGAATTCTCCAACGACCACGAGATGGATGCGCTGGCTGCGGCACTTCTCGCGAAAAAGGAATACTCGAAAATGTTCGGGAAAGTTGACGCCGTTCTCAAGGCCAGGAAAATGAGCGACATATCGGACGAAGTGAAGGAGCTTCTTGTGAAGGAAGAGGCCGCCAACATAGAGAAGGCCCTTAAGATGCTGTCAAGGGATGAAAAGAGCGGCGTCGTATACGTGCCGAGGTGGATAGAGTCCAGGCGCGTCTACAGCCTGAAGAAGAGGCTGCATGAGCTGGAAAGGCTCGCGGAGAGGCAGAAGGCCCTTATAAAGAGGCTGGAAGAGCCGAAGGTCGTGATGACAGGAAGGCCCGTAAACACCGCGAAAAGCGTAAGGCTTCTGGAAGCGGAGAACAAGAGGCTCAGGAAAGCGGCCGACGACAGACGGCAGCGGGCCGAGCTGGAGAGGGGGTTTGAAATCGTCCGCATGCCTTCGGAGCCCGAAGGAAACGTTTTCCTTGTGAGGAACTCCAGGGAGGCGAGGCTTGCGGAGTCCAAGAATCCGTCGATGCTGATAGCCGAAGGCTTCGAGCCCGACAGCGCCGTGCCATTCGTAGACGCGGGAAGGATAAGGATGGAAAAAAGGTCAGGCTTGGTGCTCGTCAGGAAGGACGACCTCAGGAAGGCCTTCAACGAGGGCTTCATGAACTACATGCGCCTGTACAGGAAGAGGTTCGACGCGAAACGAGGATGAAATTAATTATAGGAAACCTTGAGATGTCCGACCCATTCGATACTTACGAGGAGCATACCGGCGAAATAGATAAATTGATGAAAGAGTTATTAATTCGGCCCATCAAAATATATAGATGAAGGTAAGGCTGAACGAGAAGGAAAGAAGGGTAATATTGTTTTTTGTGAAGTTCAACGTCTTCGCCGTGCCGCTTTACTTGCTGCTGTCAGTCGGCGCGGACTTCTCGTGGCTGCAGAATGCCGTCGCCGGTGTCACAATGGAGCTTCTGGCGGCGGCCGGCATAAGCGCCTCGCGTGACGGATATCTCATATCAATACCGGTCGAAGGAGGCAGCTGGGGGGGCTTCATAAACTCCGACTGCGTCGGCTGGAAAAGTGTTCTTGCATATCTGGCGCTGGTCATGGCCACCGACTTCCCCCCGAGGAAGAAGCTGACTGCTCTGGTTTTAGTGCCCGTCATATTTATCGCGAACCTCCTCCGCATATTCTTCATGTTCTTCTACGTGAGCACATGGGGTCTTGCCGGCTACGAGTTCGTCCACGCCATCGTGTGGAGCTGGGGGCTCCTCCTCATAGTCGCCGTCTCGTGGATTGCCTGGGCAAAATGGCTGCCGGAAACAAATATATATGGCGGAAAGGCAAATAATCAATATGCCCGGCCTTGAAGACAAGCTCAGAGAGATGGAAGAGCGCATAAACAGGATGGAAAACAAGCTGAAGCTGAGCCTTTTCGAGGTCGAGAAGCTCGTGAACCAGCCGAAACAAGAGGAGCCCGTGGAGGAAAGGCTGCTCGAGATGGAGGACCTCATACTTCTTCTGCAGCTCGAGGTGACGAAGATAAAGGACAAGGTAGGCCAGGACATAGACGTGGGCCTGACGCCGAAGGTTTCGCAGTCCGTTGACGACAGAATAACGAGGCTAGAGGAGGAAATATCCAACACCAGGCAGACGGAGCCCGCCCCTGAAATCCAGGAACGCGAAAGCCATTTATATGACGACAAGCCTGCCCACGAGGAAGTCCATGAAAGACAAACGCATCGCGGGCACGGCGAGAAGCAGTTGCAGAAGAAACGCAGGGATGAAGAGGATGAAACCATCCGCGTGAAGGGAAACGTCCTTGAGGACCTGCAGAAGATACTCAACAAGTGAGCATCATGAAAGTCGAACTTGAAAAGAGGATAAGCGATATAGAGGCTTCCCTTAGGCTCCTGGCCAACTACATGAAGAAGGAACATACCAGACTTGAAGCCCTCGCAAAGAAGGACGCCGGCTCCGAGGAGATAGAGGAGCTGAAGAAAAGGCTTGACGAGCGCGAATCAGCCCCGCATGAGGAGCCCATGAGCACCGACATGGAGAAGAAGCTCCAGTCAGAGGTCTCGAGGCTTGAAGGCCTCATCTATTCCATACCCAGGGAAAAGGCGCTCAAGGAATATTCCGAGAGCATGAAGGTTGCAGAAGAGCTGAAGAAAAGCGTTGACCTCAGGCTCCAGGTGGTGGAGGGAAAGATAAAGAACGCGGCTCAGGACATAATTTCTTCCAAATTGGAGGACTTCGAGACGCTGCAGGACAGGTTCAAGAGGCTCGACGAAAGGGTGAGCAACGCTGTTTCCATACTGGAAGACATGAAGACATCGCAAGACGACGGCGCCGCGAAAAAGTTCGAGAAGCGCATCAAAGAGAGCTTGGAGGAAATGCAGGAGCAGCTCAAGAAAGAAAACAGGAGCGATTCCAAGGAATACAAGAAGCTTGTTGACGCGCTTGATGACATGGAGAACAGGATGAAGCACTTCCAGAGGAAGGAAGACATGACGAGGATGCTCAGCGAGATAAAGGGACGGTTCGACGATTTTGATGGAAAGTTCAAGAATACGGATGTCAGCAGGCTTTCAGACGACATTTCTACAATGACGCAGCGCCTGGCCGAGATGGAAAGCACTTTCGACCGCAGGCTCACCTCGGCGGAGAACAGCCACTATGACGAGCAGGACGTCATGGACGTCAGGAGCGATGTTGACGACATAGACAAGCGCCTCGTGGAGATGGAGATGAACATAAAGGACCTGAAAGGCCTGGAGACGCAGACCAGGAAGGCCTTGCAGCACCTCGAGAACTTTGACAGGGATGTGAAGATGGAATCGACGAAGTTCGTCACGGCGCAGCTCAGCGAGTTCGCGAAGCACGTTGACAGCAGGCTGCCGGCCGTCGTGACGCGCGACGAGTTCAGCCAGTCCATGATAGAGCTGAACCACAAGATAAGCATGCTCGAAACGCCCGACATGACGTATGTCAACAAGAGGATGCGCGCCCTGGAGGACAAGGTCAGCGAGGTATGCCACCTCCTCAAGTCCTTCAGCGACAGCTTTCCGGTTGTAGTCGAATAACGCTTTTAAGCGCTGTTTTCATTAATTCTAAATGCGAAATGTAAGGGAATACATACTGAAGGGCGCGAAAAAGGGAAAAATGCATTTCTCGCTCATAGACCCCGAGCCGCTGAAGGTAAATCCGGAAACAGTAGGCGAACTGTGCTCTCAGCTGGAAAGATGGGGCACATCTGCGATAATGGTCGGCGGCTCCACAAACGTGAGGCAGAAATTCCTTGACGAGCTTCTCATAGGGATAAAGAAAGGATGCTCCCTGCCTGTGATACTCTTCCCCGGCGGGCTCAACGGCATCTCGAGCCGTGCCGACGCCATATTCTTCATGTCATTGATGAATTCAAAGGACCCGTGGTGGATTTCGGGGGCGCAGGCCGACGGAGCCATTGCAGTGCGGCAGAGCGGGATAGAGCCCGTATCGATGGGCTACCTCATAGTGGAACCCGGCATGAAGGCCGGCGAAGTCGGGAATGCCGACCTCATATCGAGGAACGACGGCTCCAGGGCTGCCGAATATGCCCTTGCCGCGCAGTACATGGGAATGTCAATAGTGTATCTTGAGGCGGGCTCCGGCGCCGACAAGCCCGTGCCGCCGGAGATGATATCGAGGGTCAAGAAAGTGATAGACATACCGCTCATAGTCGGGGGCGGCATACGCACCCCACAGGCGGCCGACGCTGTTTTGTCGGCAGGAGCCGATATCATAGTCACGGGCACCCTGATAGAGGACGAGCCCAAGAAAGTGAAAGACATCATCGAAGCGGCGAAGAGGTTTGGAAAACGATGAAAATAAACTACGATAAGCTGGTGAAAGAAGCAATAGCAGCTTTGGACAGCTACTACGGCCGCGACAAGAATACAAAATACATATTCGCTTCTGCAGTCCTGACTGACAAGGGCAACATCTACACAGCAAGCAACTACAATTCCGACACGGCTTCGCTCACGCTTCATGCTGAGCAGGCTGCGCTGTCGCATGCTGCCTGCCACAATGACGCTAGAATTGTTGCGATAGCCATGGTTGGTAAGGAAGACCCCAAAGGCGAGAAGCTGTGCCACCCGTGCGGCATCTGCAAGCAGCTCATATGGGAGAATTCTCTGCGTTCGGGCCTTCCCGTAAAGGTTGTTATGGCCAACCTCAGAGGGAAATATGAAGTGAAGGACATAAAGGAGCTCGTGCCGTATCCATGGCCCGACTAAACATATCTTAAAAATTCTTCTCTTGTCATCCCAAGTCTTTCTTTATCATTTTAACAAGAAGCCCGCTGCCGATTTCTTCGCTGTATGAATAGGAATAGTTGTCCGCCTCCCGTCAGAATGTTTGTAAACCATATGGCTCCCTTTCGTATGACCGTAAGCAAAACCTAATTTTTCAACAATTTTGCCCAATTCTCTTCCATTGAGAATAGGCAGTTTTTTTCAAGAACTACACCTTTATCTGCTGAACTTCAACGAATTTTGTATAGACTTCAGGCTCTTCGCCGTTTTTCAGATACGCCTTTATCGCTTCTTTTGTTCTTTCCATAAGCTCTTCCTTCGTTTTTGCCTGTGTATGACATTCCGGAAGCTCAACTACTTCAGAAACAAACCAGCCTTCCTCGTCTTTTTCTATTATTGCTGTATATTTTTGGGGCATATTAATTATACACCTTTAAAACTTAATAATCCCGACTTCTTCAAGCACTTGCCTGCAGTCGTCTTTGCTTAAGTCGTGCATGTCCAGCACCGTGAAGCGCTCGCGCACGCTCTTTGCCTTGTGAAGCGCTTCCACAAGCATTTCTTCCTGAATTCCGATACCTTCTGCCGTCACCGGGATGCCGAATTCCTTCATCGTGCCGCGCATCCCTTCCCAGTCCTTCCCCTGGAGACGCATCGACACGAGGGTTCCGAGCGCGACCTGCTCGCCGTGAAGAGCCTTCGCTCCAAGAGCCTCAAGCGCATGGGAGAAATTATGCTCGCTTCCGGAGCACGGTCGCGACGAGCCGTGGAGGTTCATCGCGAAGCCCGACGCTATGAGGCCCCACAGGACCGTCTCTATGCCGCCGCTATCCATCTTCCTTATTTCGCCGGTGCTGTCAACGACGCTGTCAGCGGCCAGTGCAGACAGGCGTGCTATGAACGGCCTGAAAGTCTCCTTGCCGTTCGCTGCCGCGAGCTTCCAGTCCTCCACTGCTGAAACATTTGAAAGCAAATCACCGACCCCTGCAGCAAGGAACCTGTAAGGCGCCTTCCCTATTATCCCAATGTCGACCACTATCGCGACGGGCTCCTTCGCCTGTACAGATGCTTTAGAGCCGTTGTCGCTCAGCACGGCGCGCGACGAGACGACGCCGTCATGGCTCAGTATCGTCGGGAATGCAACCCACGGCTTTTTTGCAAGGAATGCGGCATACTTGGCGGCATCGATGGAGCGGCCGCCTCCGGCGCCTATTATGAAATCGTATGAGCCGAGCCGGCGGGAGAACACTTCAAGATGACTTTTCTCCACCGATTCCGGGCTCATCACATCCAGCTCGTAGTTGGATGATATGGAGGAGCAGACGCCGGACGTGATACCAGAGACTTTGTCGTCGCAGATGAACGCGCATTTCCTGCCGAATCCCAGGCTTTCCAGAATCCCGTTTATCTCCTCCACGAGGTTCCCGGAAGCCACGACCTTGTATGACAGGTTCACAAGCATATGACGAATTTGAAAATTATCTATTTAAATCGGTATCCATTGATACCGATTAATCCAAATCTCGGAGGAGATTCGGATTTAAATCTGCAGAATTCCGCCGTTTTTGCCCAAAAGACTTGACTTGTGATTAGACGGTGGCCGTTGACACAGCCTACAGATGTTTAGCAAAAAGACCCCGAAGGCTCTTTTGAGAATATTCAGCCATTTCAGAACAGCGGAAGAAGGGCCCCGAAAACTGCAGTGACAACCAATGTTATGGAAAATACAGGGACAAAACGGACGCCGTCCTTCACCACCGCATACCTTTTCTTCGCCCTTATCTTCCTAATATCGTCTTTGGTGAGACCGACCCATATCCCCTTGTCAAGGACATCGCCCGGCTTGAGCTGCGAGGTGCTAACCTTTTTCCTGAAGACATGCCTCTCCACGACGACCCCGTATCTCCAGAAGACGGCCATAGATGAGATGAGCGCAAGAACGGCTGCAAATATCGGCGAGATGACGACGGTAAAATCCGAGAAAACCGCCGACACCGCAGCCATCACAACGAAAAACCCCGCCGGTATCGCCGCTATGTACTTCCATGTCTTCCTGATGTCGGCGGCGAAGAAGCCCCACGTCCCTTTCCTCAGAAAACCCATGATGAGCGAATACAGAATCATGTAGGCCACCGCGACAAGGAAAAAATTTATTATATATTCTGAAAAGAACCGGAAATCGGGCACCATGTAGAATATGGAACCTAGAATCCATGCGTCAGCGGCGCCCCACTGCCCCCTTTTGTAAAGGAATATGCCCAATGCCAGAATAACCGTCCCCAGGACGACCGAGTTGACAAGCGGCCCCGCGATGCCGGAGACCATGGCGTTCATGGCCCAGTAGAAGATGCCTGCAGCTATCATGAGCGCCGGTATCTCGTCCGGCACCTCTGTCGTCTTCAGGTCCCATATGCCGGCTGCCGCCGAAGCGATTATGGCCGGTATCAAAAGTTCGAACATTGTTCTAGCCCCACAATAAAAGTTTAAATCATATTTCAAATATAAGGTTTTAATAAGGAGTCATTATATGTTAGTTCCTACGCATATAGGTGTCATTCTGGACGGCAACAGGAGATTCGCAAAGCAGCTCATGAAGGCTCCGTGGATGGGCCACAAATGGGGCCTCGAGAAGTCCCGCGAGGTTTTGCAGTGGGCCTGCGAGGCCGGGATAAAATACATAACGGCATATACCCTTTCCCTCGAGAACATAAGGACGAGGCCGGAGCGTGAGCTCAATTTCATACTCGAGCAGCTCGAAAGCGAGGCCGGCAATATACTTTCCGACAGGGAGCACGTCGTCCACAAGTTCGGCGTGAGGGTGCGCTTCATAGGAAGATTGAACGAATTCTCCGGCAAACTCCAGAAAAAGTTCTCGGATGTGGAAGATGCCACTTCAGGATACCATGAGCACTTCCTGAACGTAGCCGTTGCGTACGGCGGCCAGCAGGAGATAATAGATGCCGTCAGGAAGATACTTGAAGAAGGGCTGAAGGGCGTCATACGGCCTTCGGAGCTCAACGAGGACATTCTGAAGGCGCATCTTTACACGAACGGCCAGCCTTATCCGGACATGATATTCAGGACCGGAGGCGAGAAGCGCCTTTCCAACTTCCTTCCCTTCCAGTCTGCATACTCGGAACTGATATTCACCGACAGGAAATGGCCCGAGCTTACAAGAGAGGATTTCGAGAGCGCATTGAAGGAATTCTCCGACAGAAAAAGAAGATACGGCGCCTGATTTCAGGCCTGCGCTATGTATACCGGAAGACGGGAGTGGCCATAATCCTTTTCCAAGCACTCTTGAAGAGCTCTTTCATTGTTGTGGTGACCTACAAACTTTCCGTTGACAAACCCAACAAAATAGCCAGGTTGGACATCGAAAGAGCTTAGCGTGCCATCTTGGCGCGCCCTCATAAAAGCCGCGTGGTTTGCATCCTCCACATCCATGATTTATTTATGCCTAAAGACGATTTAAATATTACGAGTTCCACAATTTACCCACCATCTGAATGCAGTACGGATATAAGAGCTTTTTTATAATCTTATGCAGTGAGAATGACATACAAGTATTTGGCTGCATTGCTGCTATTGGGATGCAGCAATCCGACAAGCTACAAAACACAGTCGGAGTGGGAAAGCTTAAGTCATATGCCACCAAGCAAGATGATTATAAATCCTCATAAAACAGTTTTTCATCATGTTAAAAGACACTGACTACATACTCCTGTGGGGAGAAAAAAGCTTCTTCGTGAAGAAGGAGCAGAAAATCTTCCACTCGAATTTCGGCACGATAGAGCTCATGAAGATAAAGCAGTACGGCCAGAAGATAAAGAGCTCCAGCGGGACCGAGTTCATCGCGATAAAGCCAACTGCCATAGACCTCCTAAGGAAATGCAAGCGCATGCCGCAGATAATAACCCAGAAGGATGCGGGCCAGATAGCCGCTGTCACTGGATTGCGCTCAGGCATGAGGTGTCTTGATGCTGGGGCCGGCTCCGCTTTCCTTTCCATATTCTTAGGCAACATCGTCGCTCCGGACGGAAAGGTTTATTCTTACGAGAAGGACAAGAAGTTCGCTGACAATGCAAGAAAAAACGTGAAGATATGCGGTCTGGAAATGGTGATAGATGTGAAGAACAAGCCGGCCGAGAAGATGGCTGAGAAGGAGCTTGACGTCATAACACTTGACATGCAGAACGCCGACAGTCTGGTGAAAAAGGCGAAAGGCGCTTTGAGGACCGGCGGCTGGCTCTGCGTATACAGCCCTCATATTGAGCAGCAGAAGCGGGCGGCACATGAGATGAAGAAAAACGGATTCTCCAGGATGCACACTATAGAGACGATACAGCGCGAATGGCACATGGACGAGCGCGGCGAGGGATACACGCACCCGAAGCCCTCTGGCATAATGCACACTGGCTTCATAACATTCGGAAGGAAGATACCCTAGTCATCAATCCATTTGTCCAGCATATCCTTGAAATAAATGTCCATGTCCAGGTTTTTCATTTCATCCAGGGTAAACCATCCGTATTCGACATGCTCGTCCGAGAGGAGCGGACTGCCGTTAGCATGCCCGACGTAAGTCAGGCGGACGATGTGCCTGCCTTTAACGCGCAGAATGTCCTGGGCGGCGATGAGTACGGGTTCGTCATTTATTTCAAGCCCGGTTTCCTCCTTCACTTCTAAGGTTTTCAATGAGAGGAATTCCCGGATTAATCCTCCCGCCCACAATATCCCATTTCTCACTTATTTCAAGATTTATCGGCCGCCCTCTTGAGCAGCAGATACTTTCCTTCGCTGTTTTTCAGAAGAATCTTGACGCCTACCTGCAATTCGACCATGACAGTCTTGTCCATACTAATAATTTTCCGGAAACAATAAAAAACAATCTAGAGAAAATGGGTTCGGCCAGATTTGAACTGGCGCCGCGAACTTTTTCTGAACTTTCCGTTTTGATCGAACCGATTGAAGAAGCCTAAAACTTCTTCGGGGTCTTGAAGAACTTTCGTTCTTCACAGATTTTCTGAAAAGTTCGCCCGAAGCTCGAATCATGGCCGACTGCGCCTTTGGCGCGAATCACTGACCAAGCTAGACTACGAACCC
>CAYJVT010000023.1:0-8621 GCA_964373695.1 uncultured archaeon
TAATTTACCTTTATCTTCCTTCCGCGCTTCTTCCTGCTTATCTTGATGGAAAGGACGCCCGATGAATATGACGCCTTCACCGCCGCATTGTCGAGGTCAAGCGGGACGCTGAACGACTGGCTGAATGAGTACGTACCGTCCTTCCTTGACGCGTCTATATCTATACTGTTCCCTCCCGAGACGCGGACGTCTATGTCCTTCTTCCTGAATCCCGGGAGCATCACCTCTATCGTCACGCCGTTCCTGACCTCGTTTATCTCGAGGCCCTCGGCGTCGAACACATCTTCGGACTCTTCCTGCTCTTCCCAATAATACCTGAAGTCCTTTTCGTCCTTCTTCCTTTTCATGATTATAGATTCCACTCCAAAACTTAAATAATTTGATATTGAAAAGAATCACGAAGTCCTTGAAAACAATCACCTGAAAATGATGTCGTCTTCTCCCGGCCCAGTCGATACATCGGATATCGAAACATCCAGCTCCTTTTCCAGAAACTCGACATACCTTCTCGCGTTGTCCGGAAGCTTTTTCCATTCGGTTATGCCTGAAATACTTCTAACCCATCCCGGTAACGTCGTATAAACCGGACGCACCATCTCAAATTCGCACATCGAAGGGAAACGCGATTCTCTGCCGTCAATTTCGTAAGACGTGCACACAGGCACTTCAGGAAATGTGTCAAGAACATCAAGCTTCATCAGGGCGATATTGCCGAAGCCGTTTATCTCTGACGCTTTTCTTGCAAGCGGGACGTCGAACCATCCACATCTCCTCGGCCTACCTGTCGTCGCCCCAAATTCATTTCCTTTCTTTTGCATAACTTCCCCATGCGAATTATGCTGTTCTGTAGGTAGATTCCCGTTGCCCACCCGTGTTATGTAAGCCTTTGACACCCCTATTATCCTGTCGTCGGGCGCCGGAGGCAGGCCGGTCCCGGAATATGCGCCTCCTATCGTTGTGCTGGAAGACGTAACGAAAGGATAGGTGCCGTGGTCTATGTCAAGGAACGTTCCCTGAGCCCCCTCGGCAAGTATGGACATGCCTGCTGAACTGAGACGATGCAACAGGTTCTGAGTGTCTTCGACATAATCCCCGATTTCACCCACTTGGCGCTCTGCTTCGTGCAATATCTCGCACGGATCACCTTCAATTCCGTGGAGACGCAGATCGCTTTCTATCATTCCGACCAAGGCCCTTTCCTGACTATCTATCGATGCATACACATTGCCGACCGTAAGAGCTGACCTGTTCCTTCTTGACGTATAGGCAGGGCCGATGCCTCTCTTGGTCGTTCCCACCCTTGTCTCGTATTTTTCAGCGTCTTTGTGGTACGAAAGAATGAGAGTAGCCCTGTCAGAGATGTAAAATCTTCCCCCGAAGACTACGCCCCTTTCTTCGAGGCCGTCCATTTCATCTTTCAGCCCTTCGAGATCAACGACGCACCCGTTTCCTATAACGCATATCTTATTCGGGTGGAGAATGCCCGAAGGAATCATGTGAAATATATATTTCTCGCTTCCCCTGTATACGGTATGGCCTGCATTCGCGCCTCCCTGATACCTGACGATTATGTCATGGTTCCTAGCAAGGACGTCGGCCATTTTCCCTTTTCCTTCGTCTCCGAACTGCGCCCCAATTAGTATAGTTTTCATTCTCTATCCTCCTAGATTATCATCATCGCTCACGACAGCAACGTCGTGCGCCCCTGCCTCCCTTACCGACAGCACGGAATGCGCCTGCAGTACCGCTTTCTTATGCAGCTCTTCTATGCCTATGCAACCGGCCTTTCTCATACCGTCCGTGACCTTGGAAAGAGTTTCCCTCATGTGGTCCTTCAACGGACCTGTCAGATCGACTTCGCTCACGACACCTTCAGGGAAATCCGACTGCTCATATCTTCCCTCCCTCCATGCCTTGGCCTTTTCGGAGCCCTCGCCCCAATACAGCTTGACTGACCTGTTTCTCTGCCTGCGGCTTGGAATTATCGGGGAGTTGCTTTCATCACATCCGGCAAAATACCTTCCCATCATCACAGAGTCCGCACCCAGCGCATAAGCCACCGTTATGTCCTTGGCTACGACAACTCCGCCGTCAGCTATGAGCGGGACATAGCGGCCCGTTTTTGAACGAAAATCATCACGCGCCTCACAGACTTCCTCTATAGCGGTTCCCTGCCCCCTTCCGATGCCTATCTGTTCGATGGTGATGCATATGGAGCCGGGCCCCATGCCAACTTTCACGCCATCAACGCCAAGATTTGCAAGGAACACGAAACCGTCCTTCGTCACTATATTCCCGCCTATTACCGGGATATCATAATGGTCTTTCACGTATCTCACAGCCTCGGCAATATAATCCGTGAATCCCTGCGAGGTGTCGGTGAAAAATACGTCAGGCTCTTCTTTCATCAGCTCCGGCACGCGCTCCGTGAAATCCCTGGTATTGATCGCAGCACCTACCATGTAACGCTTGTCGACGTCGACCAGCTCGTATGGGTTGTCCATATGCTGCCGTATGTCCTTCTTGAAAACCATGTATCTCAGTCTGCCTTCGTCATTCACCACTATAAGGCTTCCATGATGGCTTTCCCTCAGCATCCTGTCGGCAGCTTTCAGGCCCTCTCTTACTTTCTGCTCCGTAACGGTATACAGTCTTTCCATAGGTATCATCCTTTCTCTGACCGTCATTTCGCGATGGTATTCATCATCAAAGTCATTTTTTGTAAGCAAGCCCATCAGCCTCCCTTCCGGCGTGCCGTCTTCGGTCACAGGGAAAGTCGAGTATCCTCTGCGGTTTCTGCGTTCAATGACTTCGTATATCCGGCTTTCTGGGGAGAATACTTCAGGGACCACGAAACCGCCCTTGAATCGCTTGACATCCCTTATCATTCCGACTTGAGTGTCTATTGGTTGGCTGCAGTATATCACGCCCAACCCGCCCTGCTGCGCAATCGCAATCGCGAGATTAGGGCCTGTCACGGCCTGCATCGCGGCGCTGAGAAGCGAGCGTTTGAGCATTACCCTCGGTTCTTCACCTTCCATATATGCTGTAAGCGGCGCTGACATGTCCACTCTTGCCTGGTCCATTTCTCTTTTTATGTAACCCGGCAGAATCACATATTCAGAAAGAGCTCTTGACGGGCTTTCGATGACATTCCTTGCCATCTGAAATAATTCCTTCTAAATTATATAAAATGAGAACATAATTACGCAGAAATTACAGCTTATCAAGGAACTTCCCGAGCCTGCCGCACGCCTTCTCGATGAGCGGCAGCTTCGTCGCGTACGAGCACCTGACGAAGCCCTCGCCGTTGGGGCCGAATTCCGTACCCGGTATGACGGCAACTTTCTGTTTCTTCAGCAGGCTTTGCGAGAAGCGTGACGAGTTCTTCGAATACCCTCTTATATCCGAGAAAGTGTAGAAGGCGCCTCCTGGCATCTTTGTCGGGAGTCCCATTTCATTGAGGCGTTTCACCAGATAATCGCGGCGCCTCCTGTACTCCTTCACCATCGAATCCACATACCTGCGGGGCATGGAAAGCGCCTTCAGGCCGAGCATCTGGGACATCGTCGGGGCGCATATGCTCGTGTAGACGTGCATCTTCCTTATGGCATCGGCGACATCCGCCGGCGCGACGCAGTAGCCGAGGCGGTATCCGCACATGGCGTAGGTCTTCGAGAACGTGAAGAAGGATACGACGTGCTTATCCATTCCGTTCAGGCTTCCAATGGAGATGTGCCTGTCCTCGTAGATTATTTTTTCATAAGCCTCATCGCTGAAGATATATACGTCGCTGTCGACGGCTATGTCGGCCACCTCTTCCAGGAACTTCCTTCTGAGGACGGCGCCAGTCGGATTCGACGGCGTGTTGAGCATGATGGCCTGGGTCTTTCTCGTTATCAGCTTCTTCAGGCGCTCAGGATTTATCTGAAAATCTTCTTCAGCCTCCATGCGAAGGGGCACCGGAACAACGTCAAGCATTTCCGCCGTGGGGGTATACGCAAGGAAGCCGGGGTCCGGAACTATGAGATGCTCGGTCGCATCGTGCGTGGCAGCTATCGCAAGCAGCAGTGCCTCCTGGCTGCCGGCGGTCACCACAACTTCGTCTTCGGAGCATTTGATGCCGTTGTCCTTCCTAAGTTTTTTTATTATGGCATCCTTAAGCTCCTTCCTGCCGCCCGGGGGCGAATAGTGGTTGCACATGCCCGCTATCTTCCTGGAATGCTCTACAAGGGGCCTGGGCGCAGGGAAGTCGGGCTCGCCGGGGCCGAGGGAAATTATGTCCTTCCTCTCGCTGACGTACTTGATGAGCTTCTCTATCACCGCAGGAGGCATCTGGAGCTCCCTCTCGGAAACGTTGTGCATTATTTAATCTTGCGCGCGCAATATATAATGATTTGATGAAGCTCCGGCACATAATAAGCGCTGACCAGTTTGACAGGAGATTTCTAGACGGGCTTTTTGATGACGCTGATATGATGGAGGCGGCGCTTCACAACGGAAACCTTCCGGTTTCTGCCTGCGGGAGAATAATGGCGACGCTTTTCTACGAGCCCAGCACGAGGACAAGGCTATCCTTCGAGGCCGCGATGCGGAGATTGGGCGGAAGCGTCATAACGACGGAGAACGCAAGGGAATTCTCGTCGGCTGCCAAGGGCGAAACGGTTGCGGATACCGTAAGAATCGTCGGCGGCTATGCTGATGTTATAGTTATTAGGCATCATGAAAAAGACTCGGCAGAAATTGCCGCGCGCTTCTCGCCAGTTCCTGTCATAAATGCGGGAGCCGGCACAGGCGAGCATCCGACTCAGGCGCTCCTTGATTTATACACCATGAAAAAAGAGAAAGGGCGCATTGACGGCCTGAAGATTGCGCTTGTCGGCGACCTTCTGTACGGCAGGACAGTGCATTCTTTGGCCAGGCTTCTTCCGCTCTACAGGGATGTGGAAATCTTTTTCGTGTCGCCGCCGAACCTCAGGATGCCTGAAGAGTATATGGAATGCCTTGACGGAAAAGGCGTGCTTTATAATGAGATGCATGATTTCAGAGCCGTTGAGGATGCCGATATTATTTACATGACCAGAGTCCAGAGAGAAAGATTCAGCTCGGAAGAGGAACATGTAAGGGCAAAAAATTGTTATGTCCTCGACAGAAAGGCTTTAGGAAGCCTGAAACACGATGCTGTCATAATGCATCCGCTTCCGCGGGTCGGCGAGGTCTCGCCCGATATAGACAATGACCCAAG
This sequence comes from uncultured archaeon, assembly GCA_964373695.1. Lineage (GTDB taxonomy): Archaea > Aenigmatarchaeota > Aenigmatarchaeia > GW2011-AR5 > GW2011-AR5 > JACPAH01. The sequence continues at coordinate 5,246 of CAYJVT010000023.1, forward strand.
AGCGGCTTATTTCAGGCAGGCCAGGAACGGACTTTACATCAGGATGGCGCTGCTTGAGAAAATTCTTTCATGAGCCTCACGATGCTGGTCTTTCCCCTTCCTTTCGTCGCCGGCTCTATGCTGACGATGCGCGACGCCTCCATCTTCTTCAGGTTGCGGTAGAATTTTGCATAACTCATACCTGTTGACTCGAAAAGGGTTCCCGAATCCAACGGCCCATTTTCCAAGGCTTTCCTGATGATTCCCTCGTCTTTTGTCACGGCATTTTCATTCTTGATGCTGAATTTGATATGCCTCTCCTCAACCCTCTTCACCGCCTCGCTCTCAGCCGCTATTACGGCCCGCCTCAGGCTTTCTATCCCGTCCCTCATGTCCTTCGCATTTTCGCACACCAGGTCCAGAATTTCATCCGAGACTACGCCCCTGTAAAGCCCGGCATCGCGCCTCCCCTTCAGTATGCCCTTCATCTCCGCCACCGTGTATTTTGCGAATTTTATTTCCGCCGGCGTGAAGACCGACCTCACCTTGTCGTCAAGCCTGTGCATATCGTCCCTGGCTGATACGGACCACACACACGTCCTGGCCTCCGGATGCGTCTCATATGCGCGCAGAATCCGATACAGAACGTCGTTTGCCAAATTCTTCAGAAACAGACGGTCGAGCTCGTCCAGAATAACCAGGAGCACTTTCTTTTCCCTTTCAATAAAAGAGAATATCTTGTCGTACACAGCGGTGAGCGGGATGCCGGTTTCGGCCGGCCTGAACCCGAAGATATTTTTGTGGATTTCCGAGAACACCTTGAACGGCGTGTCATAAACCTGGCAGTTCACGTGAACAGCTATGAGATTCTTGGATTTCATTTCATTCATAACAAGTTTCGCGCATGTCGTCTTGCCGGTTGCGGGAGGCCCTAGCAGGAAGCAGTTGCCCGCCTTTCCCCCGCGCATGGCAGGCTTTAAGGAGAGGACAAGCTCCCTTATCTGGCTGTCCCTGTACACGATACTTTCAGGTATATAGTCCGGGTTGAAAACATCTTCGTTCCTGAAAAGAGTCTCTTCCGACATCAGCATATCCTTTATCATGAGGATAATCTGGGCGCGGAAATTAAAATTCTTGCGAATCTTCGGATTCCGCCGCTTAAAGCATCTATGGAGCGGAATCCGGGACGCTCAGTGACGACTTTTCACTTTTCACGCGCTCTTGGCAAAGCCGTATATCTTCCTGCTGATATAGAAAGAGCAAAGGAAACCAAAATGCGGCTGATATATGCTGTATAGAGCTTGTGTAAAATCGTGCCTCAGGGCTGGAGGGTTGATGCGCAGCGAATCTGGCGTGTCCCCTCGAAATCCACCGGTTTCCGGAAGGGTGCTGGGTCGGAGAGGTGATTCGGTGATGGATAGATGAAAGAAAAGGAAGCCGGTTTGGAGCAAGAATGAATGCCTTCGGGCTTTCTCTCCAAAACCGGACTTTCTCATATCCAACAAGTCTTTATATATTTATATAAACTTATATAATTCATGAAATCCGGCATTTTGCATTATCCGAGGCTTGATACGGTGATAATGGTGGAAGAAACCATTATGAGATTGAAATACTATCCGACGAAGACGGAACTGTGGAAATCGCTACCAAAAAAAGTAATGTACCAGACATTCTGCGTGATATTGGATTATCTTGTCAGCCTGAATAAAATAATAATAGGTAAGGACGGGCGAATCGTCTGGGTATGGAACCCTGAACTCATCAAAAAAATCGTGCAAAAGGGACTGATTATTAAGTGACGAATATCTTCGTTGGTTTCATAGACGAAAAAGCAAAGAAAGAGTATGAAAAAGCCAGGTTAGAGAATCCAAAATTATTCAAATCCTTGGAGATGGCAACTGACGACCTTAAGTCCAATCCTGAGAATGGAATAAAAATTCCAAAGAAATTCTGGCCAAAAAAATATTCAATGAAGTATAGGATAGATAATCTCTGGAAATACGACCTTCTGAATGCATGGAGATTGATTTATAACAAAGGATGAAGTCAGAATATTGGCAATCATTCTGGAATGGTTTGACCACAAGACATATGAGAAAAGGTTCGGGTATAATTAAGAATTATTTTTGCGGCGCGAATATGTTGTTCAATGCGCTACCTAATGCCTGGCCTGCTTGATTTGCTGCGGCAGCCCCTGCCTGAGCCATGCGGCCAGCATCCCTCGCAGCCATGTCATACTGCTGCCGGCGCCATTCCTGAGTTCTTTTCTGGGACGACGTGAAGCACCTGGCGCAGTAAGCTTATTTAATTCTTTCAAACCCAATTATAACGATGGCAAAAATCAGCGTCTCTGACGTCCAGGGCGAGGTCGACTACGCAAAGACGGCAAAGGAGTTCGGTATAGACGACATGCACGGCTTCCTGAAGAAGCTGCCGGACGCGCCGGCCATGTACAGGCGCGGCCTTGTGTTCGGCCAGCGCGACTTCCAGCAGATATACGACGCCATAAAGAACAGGAGGAAGTTCGCGGTCCTTACGGGGGTCAACCCTTCAGGTTCTTTGCATCTTGGGAACAAGCTTTTCATAGACCAGGCGCTGTACCTGCAGAAGTGCGGGGCAGACGTAATTATACCGGTGAGCAACGACGAGACTTACGTCTTCCACAAGGCCGAGAGCCTGGAAAAAGCGACGGAGAACGCCGTAAACAACGTGATACCGGAGCTGATAGCGCTGGGCTTCGAGCCGAAGCGAACGAAGATATTCATCTCAACGAAGACGCTGCGCATCTTTGAGCTGGCGATAAAGATTTCAACGAAGGCCACGTTCTCCACCGTGAAGGCGGTGTTCGGCTTCAACAACGACACGAATCCAGGGCAGATATTCTACAGCATAATCCAGTCCGCCCATATCCTTCTTCCGCAGACAATGGGCTTCAGGGAGACTGTGGTGCCTATAGGCGTAGACCAGGACCCCTACATGAGGCTGGTGAGGGACATAGCTGACAGGCTGGGGATGGTGAAGCCGTCCTCAACGTACCACAAGTTCATGCCGGGCCTCCAGGGAGGCAAGATGTCGGGCAGCAAGCCGGAGACCTGCATATACCTTACTGATTCGCCGGAGGCCGCCAGAAAGAAGCTCATGTCGGCCTTCTCGGGCGGCGGCGGCTCGCTTGCGGAACACAGGAAAAGCGGCGGCAACCCGGACGTCGACGTGGCGTTCCAATATTTGCGCTTCATGTTCGAGCAGGACGACAAGAAGCTGGAGGAGATACGCACTTCCTTCAAAAAAGGCGACATGACTTCAGGCGAACTGAAGGGGTACACGGCCGACAGGATAGAGGCCTTCCTCAGAAACCACCAGAAGGAGAGGGAGAAATCGAAAAGCAGGGCAGACA
>CAYJVT010000023.1:8721-12928 GCA_964373695.1 uncultured archaeon
CGAAAAGCAGGGCAGACAAGTTCATGATTGAGTGAGGTCTTCCGGCATGTATTCTGGATGTTTCTCTATTTCACCCGCAAGCCTCCGATATGCAGACATATACCTTGATTCTCCAACACAGACTCCGTTTTCAATGTGAGCCTGTATGTATTCCCTTGCCATCGTTACTAGGTACACTTTTATCTCGTACTCCATCAACGGCACTTCTATCAATAACCGCTCCTCCCGGAGCCTAAATTCTTTGCTCAGGCTTTTTGCATAACTTATAAGCTTCGTTCGGACAATTAATAAATGGTGGTTTCCTTCGAAGAAATAAAGAGCGCTTTCGGCAAGCGAGTCACGGTGACGGCCGCCATTCCCTACGTGAACGGCGTGAAGCATCTCGGAAATCTGGCAGGCAGCATGCTGCCTGCGGACATATTCCACCGCTTCCTGGACGTGTTCGGCGTTGACAACATATTCATATGCGGCACCGACGACCACGGAACTCCGACGGAAATATCGGCGGCAGAAGCCGGAATGCCGGTCAGCGAATACACGCAGAAGTACCACCGGCTCCAGAAGGAGATATACAGGAAATGGAACTTCGACTTCACCCACTTCGGCCAGAGCTCGCACGGCACGAACCACGAGATAACCAGGGAGCTCTTCCTTTCGATTTACAGCAACGGCTATATCGAAAAAGGCGTCGTCGTGATGCCATACTGCGGCAACTGCAAACGCTTCCTGCCGGACAGGTACGTCTTCGGCATATGCCCCGCCTGCGGATATGATTCCGCCAGAGGGGACCAGTGCGAGAAATGCGGGAGGCTGCTCGACCCGGCGGAACTCAAGTCAATAAGGTGCAATGTCTGCAAGAAAGGCGACATAACGTTCAGCGAGCAGGAGCATTTATTCCTGAATTTGTCCATGCTCCAGGACAGGCTGAAGGAGTGGCTCCAGGGAAAGGAATGGCCCGCGGCGACGAAGAACTTCGCCCTTGGATGGATTGAAGAGGGCCTGAAGCCGAGGTGCATCACCCGCAGCATCGAGTGGGGCATAAAGGTGCCGCTGGAGGGCTACGAGAACCTCGTCTTCTACGTGTGGTTCGACGCCCCAATCGCATACATTTCGATAACCAAGCAGGCTTTCATCAAAGGCAAGGTAAAGAACTGGAAGGAATACTGGACCGACTCAGACATATACCATTTCGTCGGCAAGGACAACGTGCCTTTCCATACCATATTCTGGCCCGGGATGCTGATAGCGGCGAGAAACGACACGACGAAGGACGGCCACGGCAACTTCCTGCTGCCGCACAGGGTGCAGGGATACGAGTACCTCAACTGGAACGGCCAGAAGTTCTCGACTTCCAAGGAGATAGGGCTCTTCAGCGACAAGGCTCTGGAGCTGTACCCGGCGGACTACTGGAGATTCTACCTTGCAGGCATACTGCCGGAGACGAAGGACAGCAACTTCGACTGGGACGAGTTCCAGGAAAGGATAAACAGCGAGCTGATAGCCAACTACGGCAACCTTTTCCGCAGGGTGACGCATTTCATAGAGAACAACTACAGCGGCGAACTGCCCTATGCGCCTCCGCGCGAAGCGGAGGAAAAGCTCAGGTGGCACCTTTCAAGGACGGTAACTGAGATAGAAGGCCATATAATAAACGTGAGGCTGAGGGAGGCATTGAGGTCTGCGCTGTCGCTGTCAGGCGAGCTGAACAAGTATTTCCAGGATAAGAAGCCCTGGGAAGCGCCGGACGAGGAAAGGAGGCGCACTCTCTATACGGCAGCAAACGTCCTGCGCTCGCTGTCGCTGATGCTGTGGCCCTTCATACCCTCGTCGGCCGAGAAGGCGCTGAAGCTTCTGGGCTCGGAAAGGGGCGGATGGGAAGGCATACGGGACTTCTCCCTGAAGGAGGGACACGGGATAAAATCCGGCATTCTTTTCGGGAAGATAGACGTCAGCCGGCTGAAAGGCATTAAAGAGCAGGACGACATGATAAGCATGGTGGACGGCGTGATACCTTTCAAGGAATTCCAGAAGCTCCATATGTGCACAGGCACTATATTAAATGTCAAGGAGCACCCCAATGCAGACAAATTATACGTGATAGAGGTTGACCTCGGCAATGAGAAGAGGCAGATACTTGCCGCTCTGCGCGATACGTACAAGAAGGAGGAGCTCCAGGGAAGGCAGGTCATAGTTGTCAGGAACCTGCAGCCGAAGGAGATGCGCGGCCTGAAAAGCGAGGGCATGCTGCTGTCGGCAGAGGACGGCACCCTGCTCATGCCCGAAAAACGAACGAAGAACGGCTCGAAGATAATGTAGGCTTTTGAAGGACTTCGCTTTCTGCACACAAGCCATACTCTATGCAAAAGAGCTTTGCTCTTTTGAGCCCGCAGACATATCAAGAATACTTATGATAAGATTTTTGTCTTAAAAATATAGAGTTAAATATTTAAAGACATGTGTCTTAATAATAGCATGAAAATAGAAAGGCATATGGAAGCACTGGAAGAAGTCTATGAAACAATAAATGACGCCCTGAGCGATTCAAAAGGCCTCCTGAGGCACCAGAGAAGGATAGCTTCTATGACATCCCTTGGAATGCAGCATCTCATAGAGATATACTTTCACAAGCTGAATATCATAAAGCCCGGGGCACACGTAAAACACGAATGGTTCAGGATGGGAGAAAGAAGCCTTAGGATGAAGCTTTCATCTATATTGACCCGGAGCGTTGATTCTGTAAGTAAAATTGCTGAAATAATTTTCATGGCTTATTGTGTCGAATCTGACAGGAATGATATAATGTACGGAGCGCCACTCAAAGACGACACTAAACTGAGGGAAAAGATAGACGTATTTCTAGAGATGAAGAATCTGATAGAGAATGGTGATGGCAATGGAAAATAGCCTGAAGAAATACGCCATAATGGCATCTTATTTCATCATGAAGGAGATAAATGACAGACTGAATGAAATAAATAGCATCATTCTGTTCGGCAGCGTAGCGCAGGATAGGGGCGGCAAGGATTCCGACATAGACCTGTTCTTCGACACAGAAATGAGCGAAAGCCGGAAGCGCGAACTTTCTTCAGTGATAAGAGCCGCCATTTCGCAGTTTCATCTTTCCTCGGATGCCCTGAAATTCAAGATGGAAGGGATATCAAACGAAATAAATTTCATTGTGGGAAATCTTTCAGAATGGGGAGACCTTCAAAGAAACATGTCGTCCTCCGGGATAATCCTGTATGCGAAATATGAACTCCGTCCGAAGAAAGGCATGAATCACTTCATCATTATATCTTGGGAAACCAAGGCGAAAGGACGCGGCGCTTTCCTGAATAAGATGTACGGATATAAGACAAGCAGGAAGAGATACAAAGGCCTCGTGGAAAAACGCGGCGGGATGAGAATAGGAAAGAGCGCTGTCATGGTCCTCGCAAAGCATAAGGAAGAATTTTTCAGGCATCTGGAAAAATATGGCATAAACTATAATGTCATAGAAGTTTTCAAGGACTGAGCGGGCTGGAATAACGCAGTTTTACTTCTGATTATCAGTTAATTATAATAAAGAAAGAAATAGAAAATTTATAATGTGATAAAAATGACAACCGAAGACAAGGAAAAAATAAAAATAATAATAGAAAAGGCCGGTCTGCTGGCAATAAAAGAAGACAAAAAGCTCCTCAAAGAGCTCAGCAAGCGCTAGATTATGCCTACTGCTTCCGATGAAATATATTCAAATCTGCAGATTCCACTGCTTTTGCTCAAAAGACTTTTTCAAAGTCTTTTGGCAATTCGAGAAAGCTACGCTTTCTACGAATCAAGCAGTGGTTAAAAGTGGAATCTGAGATGCTCAATGAACTTGTTGTATTTTAACAAGCCACCGTCTTCAGACGGTGGTCATTGACAAGAGCCATTCTCTGAGTATTTGACAGAGCCAATGTATCGTCAGAGGTCTTTCAAATATATATACCACGCCAAACCAATACAATTCTTAATGAAAATGGGCATGAATAGTGGTATCGTTGCCATTCTAGCGGTAGCCTTCGTTATCTCGCTTTCAGGAGCTGCAGAAGCGCATGGCGGGGAACAAACGATTCATCCCCGAATAAACGACATGGATGCAAGTGCATGCCAGACTCTCGCTTACGGTGAAGCAGCATTGATTGACTGCAATCCCGGGATTATAAAAACATTTGAGGCGGATTAC
>CAYJVT010000024.1:0-12099 GCA_964373695.1 uncultured archaeon
ACTATATGTGAACCAAATAAGTTATATCCTGTTTATTTATTTGGTTCACTATATAAAGCGACAGGGCTCGAGCCCGCGTGCCACGACTGCCTCGGCCTCATCCGTATCTTGTATAGCCTTTCCGAGTTGTCATCGAGTATTATTGCCGTTCCCTTGAGCCTAGGCAGCTCGTTCAGGTATTTCTCTATGTCGTAAAGCATGTAGGTCTGCATTACCGATTTCAACGCCTTCACGTCGTTCTCCGCGGTGAGCCTGTGGGATATTATCATGTCGCATTGTGATAGCGCATCTGGGTGGAGCTTCTCGGGCTGCTGCGTGACCAGGGCAAGCGTGATGCCGGGCTGCCTTCCCTCCTTCACTATCTTCTTCAGTATCTCGGTGGAAGGCGTGCTGCCTTCGTTGGGTATGAAATTGTGCGCCTCGTCTATTATGAGCCACGGCATCGGGACCCTCCTTATGCGCGTCATCTCTATGTCCGCGAGCTCCTCCTGCCTTCTCGCCTTCACCCTCTCCGAGAATATCTTTTTCGATATGAGCGCGACCAGGAGCGACCTCACGTTGGCCGGCGACAGGCTCACATCAAGGACCGCTATCTTACCGGGCACCAGAACTTCGGGCGCCTTGCTGGTGCCGAATATCCCCCATGACTTCGCGCCCATGAAGTAGTTCTGCAACGCCGGCTTCTCCTTCTCGAAGCCGGGCTCGTCTGATATCCTGCTTACTATGTCGTCTATCGCGTATTTGCCTTCCATCTTTTCCATAACCCTCTGAAGGAGTATGCCGCTCAGGCTCATGGGCTCTATCCCGAAGACGGATATCCATTCGTCGGCAGAGAGCTCGCTGGCCGCGAACGTGAAAGTCGAGTCGTAGTCCACGCCGGCCTCGGCGAATGTCTTCTCCTGCCCCTCCGGTATGTAGACATGGATGTCGAAACCCGCCGGCTTGAGGCCCCATTCCCTCAGCACCACCATGTCCTTCTCGCTGGGGGACTTCATGGTCCAGAAGACTCCCTGGGGGTCCACTATGAGGGTGCAGAGGTTCTGCTTTATCCCTTCCTCAAGCTTTGATATCTCCTCGGCGATGATTCCCGCTGAATAACTCTTCCCTGATCCTCTCTTGCCCATCAGGCAGAGTATGTGCGGCCTCAGGACGTCAAGGAGGACGGGCGACGTGAGGTGGGCGTCCTCCCCCATCCCGACTATGTGCTTGCCTATGAATATAGTCCCCTTCTTCCCGTATTTCTCCACGTCATCGTCGTCCCTGCCTATAACTATGTCAGGAATATTACCACCTGATTATTTTTGCAGCAGACTAAATAAATAGAAGAATATAAGCTTTTGCTCTCTATAATTTGCATGGGGAAGATATCGGAGCTCGTGAACGGCAGCAAGAAGGTGGACATAGAGGCTAAGGTCGTCCAGAAGGAGGAGGCCCGTGATGTAAACACGAAATTCGGCCGCAACAGGGTCTGCAACGCGATAGTCGAGGACGACTCCGGAAGCATCATGCTTGTTCTGTGGGGGGACGAGATAGACAAGGTCAAGGAAGGCGACACCATCAAGATAGAGAACGGCTATGTCAACGAATGGAAGGACACCCTCCAGCTGTCTGTCGGGAAGTTCGGCAAGATGACGATTCTGTAAAAGGGATTCACTGCTGTTGTCCGGCAGCTGAATGAAACATAAATTTATTTGCATGGGCGCCTGGCTCACCGCCATCCTGTCTTTGTAGGTATAACATCTCTCTGCCGCATGGCCATATACCTATCCAGGATATGGAATATGGTCCGTCACCAAGCCAACCTAGCAAGAATTCGTATTCTTTGTCAATGGCCACCGTCTTCAGACGGTGGCTTGTTGGAATTGTCATAAAGATTATCTCTATACAAAATATTAATATCTATAAGAAAAAGAAAGCCGCTATCAGCACCACAAATAGAACGGCCCATATCCTCTTGTCCCACACCAGTATCTTTGAGCCGTCAAGCGGCGGAACCGGTATCATGTTGAAGAGCGCGAGCCATATGTTCACCTTGGTCGCCAGGAAGAACAGCTCGGACGGCGCCAGTACATTCAGCGCGAAGAACGCCGCTCCCAGGACGAGGTTCACTGCAGGGCCCATCGCCGCGACGATTCCCATCCTCCTCTTCGTAACAGGGACTTGCGAGCCCCACAAGTCTATGCTGCGGCTTATCATTACGGCGCCGGGGGCCGCGAAGACGAATCCCACAGACGAGGAAAGCAAGGCCAGGACAAGGCCGTTCTTCCACATCCTGTATTCGGCGAAGAGGTCGAAATACTGCGCGGTGAGCTTGTGCCCTACCAGTTCATGAGCAAGGAAGCCTATCCCGACGGAAATGAAGGAAAAGAGTATCATGGCCGGGAACTGCGCAATTTTTATGTTGAGTATTCCGCCTGAAAACGCCACGGCGAACGCCGCTGACAGGATCGCAGTCGATATCAATATCTCCTTCGTCTCGGTCCGGCTGAAAGTGAATTTCCTCATGGTGTGTCATTTTCTGTTTGTCCTCACTGCTTTAATAATTTGCCGGCGGAATATTTTCTTGAGGCTAGGCCGGGTGGGTAGCGGACACCTGTAACCGTCAATCCGCTTCGGCGGGGCCGAAGCCCGGGGGCGGCCCGCAAACTTCATGAAGCCCGCACCCAGAGCGAAGAAGCCCAGACCTATGGGATTGTTTCTGTGATGAACCGTGCGAGGTCCGGAAGGAAGCAGCACTAAATTATGGAAATAATGCTCATGGGAACGCTGGGTGGAGCGATGGAGGCGGACAAACTTCCTGCAGCTAGCGTGTCAACCTCGGGCGTGCCTCACTTCTATAGTTGTCCAAGTAAAGAATCCGGATTGATACTATACCCTCGTCATCTGGATTACTATTGTCCATTTCGATTCATTCTGTAAAATTTTCACTTCCTCTGCATCTACCAAAGAAACGTATTTTGCAGTGCTCTGATAGCCGTCTTTATATACTTTTATTAATTTCAGGTTGGCTCCGGTAAAATACGGCAGATATGGTGCCGGCTCCCAGTCAAAAACTATTTTCCCGTTCATGTCGGTCATTTTATCTTCTGATAAACTGCTTCCATACGGCCTGGAAACAATTATGCTGAACACTTTCACCGTAGATGAAGGTATTGGATTGCCGGACGAATCAACAACGCGTATCGTTATTTCATCCATATTGGGCAGTCTTTTATCCCATTGGAGTCTGTAAAAACCGCTGATAATTTTGGCAGTTAGTTGGGAATATTGGAGAGAATTCAGCACCTCGCCCCTAGTCTCATATAATTTTGGATAAGGTACTGTCAAATGCATTATGTCTCCCAACAGAGGGTCGCTGAAATAATCATGCTTGTTCTTCCAGTATGAATCATCGGGCTCGGATAATCTTATGTTAATTATCGGTTCTATATTGGTTGTATCATCAACCTCAGCCAGATCGTAATATTCAAGACTTCCGGCGCCAAATACATGAGCCAGTTCATGCATCATAGCAGTTATTTGTCCCCAGTAGTCATCAAGCTCATCAATATCGGCAAGATTTTTCGGGTCGTATATTTTTGACCAGTAAAGGCCTGCCAAAACCCCGGCACCGCTTATATCCCCGCCGGCATAACCGCCGTAAGAACTTGTATAATCCTGCCTGGTATTCTTAGTGACATGAGCCCAAATTTCATAATCATCTGTAATGAGATTGATAGGATGGCTGTTTGTCTGCGGCCTCGTACTGGTCAGTATGATATTTTTATCCGGGTCGAATACAAGCCTCCTGTTGGTATTCTTTGAAAGAACGTAATTCATGTCTTCTACGTATACCGATAGCGCTTGCTTGGCAAACCCGATATCCTGTGCAAGTTTGGGGTCAAGATAAAATTTGATTGTATGTTCTTTGTGAACAACTCTCTTCCCGAAATTGTCCGCGAATGCAAAGAAGTCGTCGTAATCAACCATGCCGTTCCCGCTCATATCAAATTTCGCTTCAGAAGTGCCGAACGCTCCGGCAAACTGGAAAAAATCGCCGAAATTCACATAGCCATCGCCGTTGAAGTCTGCACGCGGCTCCTCCGCGATGCCGCTGTCAGGCAATGCCACGTCCCGGACCCTTTCCTCAAAGCCCGGCACTGCAGAAGGATTTGTAATATATCTTGTCATGTCTTCAAGTATCGTCTGGTCGAATCTCTGCGCCGTGAACGTCTGCAGCTGCCACCTGCCGCAGCTCAGCAATGCGCCGTCGGCGCCGCTCTGCTCATTCAGGCATCCGCAGTACCACCTCTCGTTCTTCCACTGGCATGTGTATGCGACGACGTAGTTTTCGCCGCTGAGCACATCATCTGAAGTCAGAGGAATTTCAGCCCTTGCCGAACCTGAAGCCCAACCGTCATACTGTGAGCTCTGTGGGAACGTGAACTGCTTCCACTTCCTTTCCGCAGCATTCCACACGTAGCCCGTCCGCCATATGTAGTGGGCGTTTGCCGTTATCACGGCCCTGCCGTTCTGAAAGTCGGCGCCGAGCCTCGTTACTAAGGGCTCAGTGACGTCCCATGGCACGGCGGCCCAAGACCGGGCCCATGAGGGCAGCGAGCCTGAAATTGCATTGCCTGTCATGTCTATGTCATCAGCATATGCAAAGAATAAAGTAACAGCAAGAACCAAAACAACAAGCGCAACTTCATGGTTGCACAGGAAACTTCTTCTCTTGCTAAAGCGCCTCATAATTTACACGACTGTCACACGCATATTGGCGTGCCCCTGAACCTCGCGTTCACCGACTGGCAGTCGGTGGAGATTATCACCTGGGAGAAATTGGCGCAGGCGCCGACGCCGCTGAGGTTCGCGAATATGACCGTTTCAATGTCGCCTATGTCGAAATTCCTTATCGGCAGGTTCGTCGCCGACGAGTTGTAGCCTGTGGCGTTCACGACCTGCGCGGAGGTTATTGTAAGGCCGCTGACAAGGCCGACATTTTCCACTATCACCCTTGAATAATTGCCCGGATTGAGGTAGACGTCGCGTATCCTTATCTCGCCGCCGCTGCAGTCGACGTTCTTCTGCGTCCTGTTCTCTATCCTGTCCTGCGATTCGCGGGTGATGGTGGTCGTGAATGTGGTTATTATGGCTGCTATGGACACGACCATGACGACTAATATGACGGTTGCGATGAGCGGGGAGAGGCCTTTCTTCATGAATCTATCATGCCTTCCGGCGGTATAAAAAACTTTTCCATCAGCAACCGGCGTACGTCATGGACGAGCCGGGGAAGGAATCGTACGCGTTCGCGGGGCAGTTGAGGCTGCTCACTATCAGGCGGCCGACAGTGCCGTTGAAGGGTGCGCAGTTGTCATAGGTGACGTTAGTCACGCTCAGGCTGGAGCCGGCCTGTATGCTCTTCGTCTCGTTCAGGTTGAAAACGGTGAGGTTGCCGGTCGTGTTCCTGAGCGCAAAGGAGTTTATTTCCACGTTCCTCTTCCCTGAATTGACTATGGAAACGTTGACGGTGTGCCTCACCCCGGACGCGCAGTTGTTGTTGCAGAAAAGCGTGGCGTTCCTTACGTAGAGGTTGGCGAACTGGCATGAGAGCCTTTCCTGCGTCTTGTTGGTTATCTCCGAGCCCTGCGACTTCGAGAGGGCGGAGCTCCACTGGGATATTATGAGCGACATTCCGACGACGATTGAAACGAGGAGGACGGCGGACAGCAGCGGGCTTATCCCTTTCATATGAATTCTATTGCATCCCGCCTTATTAATTTATGGTACTCAGGGGAACCTGAGCTCGGCCGGATTCTTCTTGCAGTTGCCGGAAAAAACCTGTATCTTCTGCGGCTTCGTCGTGTCCCCGGTGCTCGCTATGAAGAAAGTGACGCCTCCGGGCGCAAGCGGGTCAGTGGCGTTGTAGTCCTTTATGTTGTACTGCTTGTTCTTCGTGGCATCAGCATACTCGACAACGGCCGATATGTCGGTAAGGCTCAGCTGGTCTGCAAGGTTCTTCACTCTGACGCTTATTGTGGTGTTGCTGAAGGAGAGCGAGCCTATGTCGAGGACGCCTATGCACTCGGCTTCCGCCGAGGACTGCTCTATTTTCTGGCTCGAGAACTGGGTGGCCCACGTGGCCATTATTCCCGCTATCGCCATGGTGAATGCTATCAGGAGGACGGCTGCTATCAGGGGGGATATGCCTTTCTTTCCGTGGGACAAGAAGTACTTCATCTAAATTGCTCCTCTAGTTCTTAAAGGAATCTTTGATTCCTTTGGAATCCAAGGAAATTTCATTCCCTGAAGATTCTGGTATTTAATCTATTAATGAAAGCCATATATATACTTTTTTCGGCTTTTTTCAGAATCATGAGCAGCTGGGCGTTCCTGTGAATACATCGGACACGCCACCGCACGTGGTCGTCACCACAATTCTGGAGAAGTCCGTCGGGCATGATGGCACGCCGACACCGCTGAACGAGAGCTGTATAATCTCGCCCTTGGCCAGGTTTCCGAGAGTCGTAGTGGTGCTGTGGTTGTGGCCGGTCCTGTTTATGAGCTGGGCCGACGTCAGGGTAATGGCCTGGAATCCCTGGTTCCTTATCTGCGCCCTCGCCGTCCCGGAGGTGCCGTTGGTTATGTAAACAGATTCTACAGTGAGGTCCGCAGAAGAGCAGCTTATGGCCTCTGATGTCCTGTTGCTCACGGTGGTTGTGGTGTCCTTGGATAGCGTGTTTATCCATCCTCCTATTATGACCGACAGCGAAACCACTATCGCAAGGAGCAGTACCGACGCAACAAGCGGAGAAACGCCTTTCAATATTATCACTCTTGGTAATTTATTTGATTGGAGCCATATATATACTTTTTTCCTTATCTTATGTTTCTCACGTCGGCAACGATGAAATCGGACGACGAATAAAGCGTGTAGAAGACGTCGTAGACGCCCGATGTTGAATTAACGAACATGCGGACGGTGCAGAACGGCTTGTTTGAGCCCGTCTTCAGGAGCTCGGCGTAGCCCGAGCCCGACGAGCTCGTTGAATTGTCGTCTATGAGCACGCTGGAATTCACGAAGCTTACCGTGTTTCCGCCGGACTTCTCCTTAAGGGAGATGAAGCTCTCGTTCGTCCTTATGGATGCCAGCGGGCTTGTCCTTGCGGTTTTCCTGAAGACGGCCTTGATGTAGGGGTTTTCCATGACGAGCTCGTTAAGGCCGTCCCCGTTTTCATCTCTTTCGAAGCAGCTGCTCTGGGAGCCCGACACGAAGACTATGTTCTCCGAAAGGAGCGACGACTGGTATTGGACGAACTCGGGGCTGGACTGCATTTCGCGTATTATGCTGTCCTCGGCGTCTGAGACCTCGTAGCTCCCGGATACCGAGAACGGGAACAGCCTTCTGGAGCCCGGGCCCTCCTTCTGCACCTCCCTTATCTGGTTGTCCAGCGACTTCAGGAAGGATTCCGCGTCGCTGAACTCCACGGCGAGCGATGCTGAGTCCACCGCCCCCTTTGTCTCGGTGAGCACTACGTATATGGAGGCAGTCACTATTATCACGATAGCAGCAAGGGAAAGCATCACGTTCATTCAGGGCACCCTCCACGTCCTGTTATAGATTTCTTTGCTCCTGAGCTTAATATCGCTTCCCTCGAGCGTCACGTCTGAGAGGAGCATCATGAAAAGGCTGGGATTCTGGACGGTGACGTTGAGCAGCTCCTTCATATCGGCGCTGCCCGTTGTGTAAGTGATGTTCAGCTCGACGGTGCCGTTTGAAGTGAAATTGAACTCGAATGTGGTGTTCTTCCTGTCCGTTATGATGAACTGCTGCGATGCCGGCGCGGAGTTGGTGCCGCTTACCGTCCCGTTGATGTTTTCAACGAGGAAGTTCCCTACCGTCACCGAGTACTTCCCTGTGCTTCCGTTGGCGTACGCCATTACGTAAAGCATCCTGGCGTCGCGGGTGTTCCTTATGAAGGAGGAGAAGTTGAACAGGTAGTCCTGAGCGCTCCTGTTGGCGTCGGGCTGCATTGTGGCTATGCCGGCCGCATATCCGTATTCCTTCATTACGTTCCGCAGCTGGAGGTCCTCAATCTTTATCTCCTGGGCCCGTTTCTCCTCAAAGACATCGTATATGTCGATTATGCTCCTGACGGTGAAGAATCCTATGAGTATGAATATCATCGCTATGAGGAACATCTGCCCCTTCCCGCCTTCTCCTTTGCGAATTTCCCTCGCTATTACTTCTTCCATATCCACAGCTTCACCCTTTTCTCCAGGTACTCGTCCCTGTACCCTGATATATAGTAGTCGATGCTGAGCACGTCCTTTGACGCCGGGACATTGGCGTCGGAGCACGACATGCCGCATATCTCCGCCTCGAAATTCACCGTCGAGGACAGTATGCCGGCCAGCTCGGCCTCTATGAAGGACTCGTTGTTCTGGTTGACATAGCTCCTTATGTAGCCGGTGTCGTCGAGGTACTTGACGGCGCGGAACCCCTGCTCCTTGAGAGTGGCGAGCTCTGTCTGCGTCTTTTCCGGGATGCTCTTGAATACCATCGCGGCAGCCACTATGATTATGCCGACCGTTATCAGCACCTCGAGAGTGTACACGAATCCCTTCATGCTTGAATCACCTATCTGGAAATTTATTTTCATTTCAGGTCATCCCACCTGCACCGTCAGCCGGCCCTTCCGCACGAAGCCGGAAGAGTTCTGGTAGAGCCCGTATCTCTGCAGGGCCACTATGTTGCCCTTCCTGGGAAGCTCGGGACCGAAGGAAAGGAAGTTCACGCCGGTGTCGATGTCCAGTATCCTTATGATGAAATCCTTTGAAACCTTGGTGGAGTTCCTCACCTGGCTGTAGTTTGCATTCATTATCTTCTGTATCTGCCTGAACTGCATGAGCTCGAGCCTTTCGGGGAAGAAAACCCTCTCGGTGAGGTTGTCTGTACCGGAGATGGACTGCGACCTTGATGTGAAGTTGCTGTCGTCGTCGAAGTATACCGTGAGGTACCTTACCTGGCTGGCGTTTACAGGAATGGCGAACGTTATGTTGGTCGTGCTTATCTGGTAGGCGATGCTGTTGTTGTTCTCGTCGTATATCACGGTAGAGTTTATGTCTATGCCTTGGAAGCCGATTTCCGAGTAGTTCAGCGTGACCAGCTCGCTTGCTACGGCCGTCGGGCTGGCGCTCTGGTTCCTCAGGAAGAGCTGGGTATTGTTCACCACGACAAGCATGGAGTATGCAGTAGTGGAAAACCCTATCCTCCTCAGCTCCTCCGCACTCGACCAGTTCGGCGGCTGGGCCGGGAAGGCGCCGGACGTCAGGAGGTCGACAGCCTCCGACCTTGCAAGCAGTATGTCGGAGTCGTCCCTCACGGAGGATACGTAGGTGGTCACTTGCTGCGTCAGGAAGACGACGACTATGAAGAAGAAGCCGAATGCCACGACATAGTCTATCTGGACGAATCCCTTCATTTCTTACACGTTCCTCATTTCTATCGCTTTGGTTCCGTTGACGTACTGGAGGAGGGTGAACTTGGTTAGGCCGCCCGACGAGAGGCCTGTATAGGCGGCGTTGAAGCCTGACTCGCATGTGGTGTTGCGTCCTATCTCGAAGAACGTCTCAACCTTGACGCTGGAATTGATGAACCCTACCCTGTACTTGACGCCTGCTATCTTTTCCGGCATCTTGACTGTTATGTCGCCGAGGGTGTCGTTGTAGCGCCCGGGAAGGTTGTCGGTGACGTATATCTTCGATATGGCGCCCTTCACGAGCAGGCACACGTGCTCTATCTCGTTCTCCACTATGAAGTCCCTGTAGTCGCTCCTTATGTTGTTCGTGAAGCTTATGACGAAGAGTATCAGGAAGACCCCGAAAAGCACCGTTATCGTATGGCCTATAAGATTTGCCATTTTTTTGAACACCTCATATATTTTAGTTTTGAAATCAATCTAAATGGAAACTCTGCAAAGCTCTTTGCATATTGTTTCCATTTAATTTATACCACCTCTATGCTGATGTTGCCGAGCCCATCGGCATCCTTGCCGTTGTTCTTTATAAGCAGCTTGCCGGTTCCTTTCCAGCTCGGGCTTCCGGTGAGGTGGAGCGTCGTGTACTGCAATATCATGTATATCCTGAACGTGTCGGGCTTGAGCTCGGCGTAGTTATGGAAAGTCTTCGACGGTATGGCGCCGCCGCCTAGTTCCGGCGCACGGGATGTAATGGTGGCGTCGCTTCCTTTCGTATATGTTATTATGAACCTGTTATCCTTTGCCGACTGGATGAGCCCGAGCATGTTTTCGGACGCGGAATAGGCGCCGTTCTCCGTGCTTGTGAACGGCGACGAGCCCGAAAACACGGCAGCAAAGACCGTGCCCAGCGCCACGTCCGATGAGATGGCGTACCTCTGGGACCTCTTTATCGTGTCATCCAACTTGTCCCCGCCGATGTTGAACGCGAAGTTCATGGAGACCGAGCGCCCGAAATACGCGATGCTTCCCGTGTAGTAGAATTTTGTGAAATAGTCGGGGTTCCTGTTGTTTGCGGCGTCCTTGCACCTCACGTAGAAGCTGTAGGAGCCGAAGTCCGCCAGGCTCAGCGTGACGCTGTGCGTAGTCGAGTTCGTGTTCGCGAACGTCGCCATGCTGTCGAAGTCGGCCCCGCTGCCAGTTGCATACCTGCATTCTGCTGTTTCGGATGTGTTGACGCTGAACGTCACCGGCGAGGACGTGACGTTGGAGTTGTTGAGGGGTATCTCGCCGGACACGATAGGCACCACGGTGTCCAGGATGACGGCGCCGCTCTGGGTGTTGGAGCTCGTGTTTCCTAGGACGTCGGTTATGTTCACCCTTATGCTGAAGTTGTAGTTGTTCCGGGCGCCGGACAGCGTGCAGGTGTCATTTATGGTTATGTTGGTGCCGCCGCCAGTGAGGTTGGAGAATTTCGAACATACGACGATGCTTGTGTTGAATATCGTTATCGTGTAGTTGCTTGGGTTGCCCTCTGTATAGTTGAACTTCACGCTTACCGTCTGGTTCTCCGAAGTGTACACTGGCAGGACCGTCGTGGGCCGGTCTATCACGACGACTGGCTGGGTGTTGTCGACTATCAGTATGCCGGCGAGGGAGGCTGACGCAAGCGCTATCAGCGGAAGTATGAAGGCATGCTTCATAGAAATCTATTACCGGTCGAATAAATAAATCACTTCGCGTCCTTTATCCTCAGTATCTTGTCTGTCTTCATGAAGCTCTCCACGACGCACGTTATCATGCATTCCTTCTCCGGCAGCTTCTTTGAGGAGACGCCGACAGCCTCGTAACCGGCGTCCCTTACGAAGTATGTGTGCTCGCCCCCTACAACGCCGTTGTAAGAAAGCTTGGCCCTCAGCTTTACTGTGGTGCCCGGACCCAGCTTGAGCGCGTCCGCAACGCTTGAATATCTCCCCGTATTCTCAGACGGTTTCTCGGCTTTTTTTTTCGGGAACGATATCCGGAGTCTGCCTCTTTTATGGAGAATTCTTATCGCAAGCAGGATTAGCAGGACGGCCAGTAGGGCTGCCATGAAAGGCATCGTGCCGCCGTCAACCTGCATTGAAGGAAACGTTATGGGGGTATCGGACTGGCTCTGGGGCTCCTGCTGTTGGCGCGGCTCTGGAGTCACGTTTCTCGGAGTCGTGTCGAGTTTCTGCTCGAAACTTATCGTCTTGTCGTTGTTGTCTTCCGCCGTCTCGCCTATGGAGTTGTCGGGGTCGGCGGCCGACCTGAACTCATGCAGGCCGACGGACGGCGTGTAGTCCATGTAGACGGAGAATACGCTGTACCTGGGCAGGGGGTCCGTGTAAAGCTTTGAGCCTATCTCCCTCCCGTTGTCGTAAAATCTGACAAGTATGTCGTCCTCTGTGCCGTCCGGCGCCTGGTTGAATACGTTTGCAACAAGACGCCCTCCGGTGTACTGCAAGTCCAGTATCTGCAGGTCAACTGCATGAACGGCGGACGCCGCAAGCAGGACGATGATTGCTGCCAGAATCTTCATGGTATACATTTGTTTCCGGCCATATATAGAATTATCTGGGATGGGAGAGTGAAAGATAAAGCCGGTTCATCCTTA
>CAYJVT010000025.1:0-11523 GCA_964373695.1 uncultured archaeon
TGGGCCCGACGGGATTCGAACCCGCGACTCCCTGCTTTCTCCCCTTTGCTGGCGCAAAGTCGAGGCCATTTTACGGGGTAAGAGGCAGGTGCTCTCTCCTGAGCCTTTCCGCAAGCGCTTTTGTATGAGCAAAAGGGCTTACCAGGCTGAGCTACAGGCCCATGACGAAAGGAGAAACTATGTTTCTCCTCTGCGTATACTCCTCTTCTATCAGCGCGCTAAAGCGCTTTTATTATTTACAAAACTTACACCCTTCAAATAAGCGCCTCGGCCGGGATTCGAACCCGGGTTTGCCAATCGCCATCCAACCATATGGCAATTCATGGCCGTGACAGGGCCATATGCTAGGCCACTACACTACCTTTGCCGCCATTTCTGGCTGAGGCAGTTTCACCACAAGGCAATTGAGTCATTGATTTATTCGTATTTAAAATTTGTTTTCTTTGCGAAATAGTAGTTCTAGGCATGCAATATCCCCATTTTAGCCATACCGCTATTTTTATCAGATGTTTTTCATTTCTGAATCCAATAGAATCCATCCATTTGAATAAATTTTCCTTCCCATATATGTGGATACCGTATTGGACAGTTTTTTTGCCATATATTAGTCTTTCTCTTGAAAAGACATTGGATTTAATATCAAATTTTATTAACAGTCTTTTTATATCATTTACAAGAAGCCTTTCAGATATCGCTGTGCATAAAATCAAGTTTTTTGTTTTGTTGTTGCATGTTTGACGCCTCTATTGTTATATTTTAAAAAACTTCTTGTCAAATTGGGGACTAAATTCCGCCTTATCTTTTTTAGCCCAATTTTTGACCATTTCTATTGAAATTTTCAGTATTTCATTTTTGTCATTTGGATGTTTGCTACTTTTTCCCATGCTGTGCATCCGCATATCGAAATAAACCTGCCTTAACATATTTTGGTATAAATCCCCTTTCTCTATGTGTTCCAATTCTTCTTTTGCCTGCCTTCTCATTTCAATTAACTTTATGCTTATCATACTATCTATGTATCTGTGTATCTATTTAAAGTTACGTGATTTTCAGACGCCGAACCGCAAGAACCCATGCGTGAACAGCCTCCACAAAGAAAATTGTGGGATTTTTTTAGAATGTTTCTTAAATCATATAAATGCGACGATTTTTTCTGCCAGATAAAACACGACCAGCCCCGAAGCAATGCCCGCGACGACATCGGACCAGAAATGCTTCTTCAGCCACACGCGCGAAACCATGATGAGCGCGGCGAGCAGGACGACGAACGCCTTCAGCGGGAGCGCTGCAGAAGTCGTCCAAAAAACCAGAGCAAGGAATACGGCCCTTGCAGAATGGACGCTGGGGAAAGACGACGCCTCGAACTTCTCCCACAAAGCCTTGTATCCCATTTTGTTGGGCCTGTCCTTGTAGAAAACTAGCTTTAGAGGGACGTTGATGATGTACATCAGGAAGAGACCGGCGGCGAGCATCCAGAAAACCGGCATGCTCATGAACAAGGAAAACACCAGGAGGACGGCGTAGAACGTCACGCCTCCAAGGGCCGTCACGTCTTTCATGACGGAATTGAGGTAATACGAGAAGGCCTTCATAGGATTATTAGCGGAAACAAAGGCTTTTAAATATCAGAATTCCAACATATCTAGGTAATCATGGCAGCCAAGACAAAGGAGAAGGAAGAGAAGAAGCACATAAACATCTTCGAAAGCAGCCTTGTGCCGAAGCATGTCGCGCTCTCGGCCGACGAAAAAGCGGAACTGATGAAAAGGCTGAACATAACGCCGAAGCAGCTCCCGAGGATAAAGGAAGACGACCCGGCTGTGGAAGCCATAGGCGCGAAGAAGGGCGACATCCTGAAGATAATCAGGAATTCAATGGTTGCCGGCGAATACGTCTACTATAGGGTCGTCGTTTGAGCCGGATTTTCCCACTTGCAAGTCTTTTAATCATAAAAACCTCTGGTTTTTGTGATGCAAATGCACTTCAACTGAAAGAAGTGCATTTTTAAGCTTTTCCTCCATTAGATTAAAGATTGTCGCGCCCACTTTTTAAAATTATAAGTGCTACATAAAGGTCTGTCCGTCGGCTGGTGAAGAAATGGAGGAGTACAAAACTTTACTAAAGTCTTTCAAGGATTCTGTAGGATTCATAGACCACCAGATAAAGTCGTTCAACGAATTCGTTGATTTCCGCGTCCAGAAGATAATAAACGAGATAGGCGAGATACAGCTCGAGACGCCTGAGCTTGCCGAGTTCAAGATACAGCTCGGAAAGGTCAGGATACCGCAACCGTGCGTAAAGGAGGCCGACGGCGCCACGAGGACGATAACACCTTTCGAGGCGAGGATACGCGACCTGACTTATTCTTCCCCCATATATGTCGAGATGATACCCATCATAAACGGCGTGAAGCAGGAGCCGCAGGAAGTCAAATTAGGGGATTTGCCGATAATGCTAAAGTCGAAGATGTGCACGCTGAACGGGATGAGCGAAGAGGAGCTTGTGGATAGCGGAGAGGATGCAAGGGACCCGGGAGGCTATTTCATAATCAACGGCACCGAGAGGGTCATAGTCATGGTAGAAGAGGTCCTCTCGAACAGGCCCATAACAGAGGTGAAGAAGGACGGTGAAAGCGCCAGGATAAACTCCGAGGCGTCCGGCTTCGTGCAGAGACACCTGATAGAGAGGAAGAGCGGCATAATAACCATATCGTTCGCCAACGTGAAGAAGCTGCCCGTCATCGTCCTGATGAGGGCGCTCGGGATGGAGACCGACAAGGAGATAATAGAGGCCATAACCAGCGAAAGGGACGAGATGCAGGAGATATACTTCAACATCTACGAATCCGATGTGAAGACGGTCGACGAGGGCAAGGACTTCATCAGCAAGAAGATGAAGATAACCCAGAAGGAATACAGCGACAAGCGTGTCAACGACATACTGGACAAGTACCTGCTGCCGCACCTGGGGCAGGAGAAGAAGGCGAGGATGGACAAGGCCATCTACCTGTCGAAGATAGTGAAGAAAATACTGAAGGTTGGCATGAAGAAGGCCGCCGAGCAGGACATAGACCACTACTCCAACAAGAGGCTCAGGATGGTCGGCGACTTCATGGAAATACTCTTCAGGTCGGTCCTGCTTGGAAAATACGGCCTCGTTTCGAGGATAGTATACTCATACCAGAAGCTCGTCAAGAGGGGCAAGATGCCATCGATAAAGTCCATAGTGGAGAGCGACTACCTGACGAAGAGGATAGTCTCGCACATGGCGACAGGGCAGTGGATAGGCGGCAGGACAGGCGTCTGCCAGCGCCTCGAAAGGACCAACTTCATAAGGACGGTGGCTCACCTCAGGAACGTCATCTCGCCCCTTTCGTCTTCGCAGGAGCATTTCGAGGCCAGGGCCCTGCACGGGACACACTGGGGAAGGCTGTGCGCGGAGGAGACACCCGAAGGGGTGAACATAGGGCTGAGGAAATACCTCGCGATAATGGCCATGATTTCTGACACCTCGACAGAGAAGGAAAAAGAGCCGATACTGGACATGGCAAAGAAGGAGATGCCAATAGACACCAAGGGCATCACCGAAGGCAGGCATGTGGTGCTTCTCGATGGAAAGATACTGTGCACGACGGACCAGCCGGAAAAATTCGTGCAGAAGCTCCGCGACAAGAGAAGGTCCGGCGCCCTGGATTCGGGAATAAACGTTTCGTTCGTGCCCGAGTTCGAGGAAGTCCACATAAACACGGACTCCGGAAGGCTGCAGAGGCCTCTTATAATAGTGGAGAACGGGAAGCCCAGGCTCACCGAAGAGCATGTGGAGAAGCTGAAGAAAGGTGAAATATCATGGAATGAGCTGATAAAGAACGGCGTTATCGAATACCTCGACGCGGAGGAGGAGAACAACGCCTACGTGGCCCTGAACAGGAACTACATAAACAATGACAGGAGCCATATGGAAATAAATGACGGGATATTACTGGGGCTCTCGGCGTCCTTGGTGCCGTTCCCGACGCACGACAGGGGGGACAGGGTGAATTTCGGCGCCAAGATGTTCGGCCAGGCCCTCGGCATATTTGCCACGAACTACCTCATGAGGACCGACACGAAATCCGACATACTCGCGTATTCGCAGATACCGCTGGTCACGACGGCGGTGACGGACCAGGTCAACCTCGACGAGCATCCGCAGGGGCAGAACATAATCATAGCGATGATGAGCTACAAGGGCTACAACATGGAGGACGGCATAGTCTTCAACAAGGCCTCCATAGAGAGGGGATTCGGAAGGTCTTATTTCTTCAGGAGCTACGTCACCGAAGAGAAAAAATACTGGGGAATAGAGAAGGACGAGATAAAGATACCCGACAAGAGCGTCAACGGATACAAGACCGAGGAATCATACGCCAACCTGGACCAGGACGGCGTGATAAACAGGGAGATAGAGGTCGCGGCGGGCGACGTCATAGTGGGCAAGGTCTCGCCGCTCCGCTTTTTTGGCCCGGTCGAAAGCTTCATGTCGGAGACCGAGAACAGGAGGGAGACCTCGGAAATCATAAGGTACGGCGAGGAAGGGATAGTGGACAACGTCATCGTTAGCGAGACTATAAACGGCAACAAGCTCGTCAAGATAAATGTCAGGACCGAGAGGATACCGGAGCTCGGGGACAAGTTCACCAGCAGGCACGGCCAGAAGGGCGTCATATCGCTTATAGTCCCGGAGGAGGACATGCCTTTCACCGAGAACGGCGTGATACCGGACATCATAGTAAATCCGCACGCAATACCGTCCAGGATGACCATAGGGCAGCTCCTGGAGATCGTAGCCGCCAAGGTGTCGGCGTTAACAGGAACGAGGGTGGACGCGTCCGCGTTCAACAACGACGAGGCCGTGAGCGAGGAGTCGCTCAGGAAGGCGCTCACCCACATGGGATTCAGGGACGACGCCAAGGAGCCTATGTACCACGGCGTGAGCGGAAAGAAGCTCGAGGGGCGCATACTCGTCGGGCCGTGCTACTACCAGAAGCTGCACCACATGGTCGCGAACAAGCTCCAGGCAAGGGCCAGGGGTCCTGTAACCCTGCTGACGAAGCAACCCACGGCCGGAAGGGCAAAGCAGGGCGGGCTGAGGCTGGGAGAAATGGAAAAGGACTGCTTAATAGCGCACGGAGCGGCGCTCCTCCTGAAGGAGAGGTTCAGTTCCGACAGGTACACGATACCGATATGCAAGCAGTGCGGGCTTGTGGCGGTGGAAGACCACATCAAGGGAAAGAAATACTGCGCAGTATGCAAGAAGAGCAAGATAACCGACGTCGAGATGTCTTACGCATTCAAGCTCATGCTCGACGAGCTCAAGTGCCTGGGCATATATCCCAGGGTCATTGCAGACGAGTGATAATCATGACAAACATAAAATCGATAGGCTTCGGGTTCCTGTCGCCCAAGGTAATAAAGGAGATGTCCATGGTGAAGATAGAGCACGCGGAGCTCTACGACCCCGACGGCTATCCGATAGACAACGGGCTGGCGGACCTCCACCTGGGCGTGGTGGACCCGGGGCTGAGATGCAGGACATGCGGCGGCACCATCGGCCAGTGCCTTGGCCATTTCGGGTACCTGGAGCTCGTGAAGCCGGTCGCCCACCCGCTGTACGGGAAGAAAATCTATCTTATACTCATGTCGACATGCAGGGAGTGCTCGAGACCCCTCGTGAACGAGGAAGAGCTGAAGAAGATGAGCAACCCACTGGCCATGATATACAAGAAAAGGAAGATGACATGCCCCCACTGCAAGGCCAAGCAGAAGGAGATGGAGTACCAGAAGCCCACGTCCTTCAGGGAGGGCAAGAACGAGCTTACGAGCGAGGAAGTCAGGCAGCGCCTAGAGAAGATAAGCGACGATGACGTGAAGCTCATGAAGATAAAGGGCGGCAGGCCGGAATGGTTCGTGCTGACAATACTCCCGATACCGCCGGTGACAGTAAGGCCGTCAATAACGCTTGAGACCGGGGAGCGCAGCGAGGACGACCTCACGCACAAGCTCGTGGACATAGTCAGGATAAACGAGAGGCTGAGGAAGAACCTTGAGATAGGGGCTCCTGATTTCATAATAGCGGACATATGGGAACTCCTCCAGTACCACGTGTCAACGCTCATGAGCAACGAGATATCGACTTTGCCGCCGGCAAGGCACAGGTCCGGCCGCGCACTAAAGACGCTCATGCAGAGGCTGAGCAAGAAGGAAGGCAGGTTCCGGGGCAACCTCTCGGGCAAGAGGGTGAACTTCGCGGCGCGTACCGTCATAACGCCGGACTCTCAGATATCAATCAACGAGATAGGGGTTCCGCTCGAAATCGCGAAGGAGCTCACCATACTCGAAAAGGTGAACAAGAGCAACATTGAGCTCATGAAAACGCTCATACTGAACGGAAGCGCCGCATATCCCGGCGCGAACTACATCGTCAGGATGGACAATGTCAGGAAGAAGATAACCGACGAGAACAAGAAGGAAGTATCCAACGAGATAGACGTCGGGTACATGGTCGAGAGGCATCTCAAGGACGGCGACATAGTCGTGATGAACAGGCAGCCTTCCCTGCACAGGATGAGCATGATGGCCCACCGCGTCAGGGTCATGCCGTTCAGGACGCTCCGCCTCAACCTGACGGTGACGATACCATACAATGCCGACTTCGACGGGGACGAGATGAACATACACGTCCCGCAGACAGTGGAAGCCCAGACCGAGGCGAGGATGCTCATGAGCGTCGAGAAGCATATAAGGTCGCCGAGATACGGCCTCCCTGTCATAGCCGGAAAGCACGACCACATAACCGGCGCCTACCTCCTCACGAAGGACGACGCCAAGTTCACGAAGCAGGAAGCCGCGGACCTCCTGTTCTCGATAGGCATGGAGGACTTCGAGGCGAAGGAGGAGTACACAGGCAAGGAGATATTTAGCATGATACTCCCGAAGGAGCTCAGCGTGGAATACAAGTCGGCGTCAGGCGAGGAAGTCATAATAAAGAACGGCGTCCTGAAGAAGGGCGTCATAGACGACAGGTCTCTAGGCGAGAAGAAAGGGAAGCTCATAGACGTCATAGAGAGGAAATACGATCACGAGACCACGAGGAAGTTCATCGACAACGTATCGAGGCTGGCGCTGGAAGTGATAACGCGCAAGGGATTCAGCATATCCATCAGCGACGTGGACATAAGCCATAAGGCGTCCAAGAGGATAGAGAAGATACTCGAGGAATATGAGGAGACGGTGAACAAGCTCATAAAGGACTACAACGCGGGGCGAACGGAGAAGGTGCCGGGCATGACGCCCGAGATGGTCCTTGAGAACAGGATACTCCAGATGGGCGGAGGAGCCTCCAACCAAGCGAACGAGATAATAAAAGGCGACCTGCCGTGGAACTCTGCCGTCATCATGGCCAGGACGGGAGCGAGAGGAAGCTTCGTCAACCTGACGCAGATGTGCGGATTCGTCGGCCAGGAAACGCTGGGTGGAGAGAGGATAAACAGGGGATACGTGAACAGGACTCTTTCGTCGTTCAGGCCCGGGGAGATGAGCCTCAAGGCGAAGGGCTTCGTCGGCCGCGGATACAAAGTCGGCCTCGACCCTTTCGAGTTCTTCTTTGACGCCATGAACTCCAGGGAGAACCTCATGGACAAGTCGCTGCACACGAGGCACTCCGGATACATGGAGAGGCGCCTCGTCTCCGCACTGCAGGACCTCAGGGTGGAATACGACGGCACGGTGCGCGACAGCAAGAACCACATAATCCAGTTCGTTGCAGGGGAAGACGGTGTGGACCCGGCCAAGAGCGACGGCGGAAAGATCAACATGGAGAGGGTTCTGGGATGATGCTTTCAAAGAAAACCATGGACGATTTCGAGAAATACTGCAAGGAGAACAAGCTCAGCGACAAGCAGAAGGAGGAGAAACTGGCGCTCCTGCAGAAGCTCGTGATAAAATACATGTACGAGCCCGGCGAGGCCATCGGCATAATAGCCGCGCAGAGCATCTCAGAACCAGCGACCCAGATGTGCGCCGACTATAATGAAAAAATAATTGTAAAATTCAAAGAAAAAGTTTATAGTATAACAATAGGAGAGCTTGTAGACAGCGCTATGGATAAAAGTTGCGAAAAATTTAACGGCTATGAAATAAGAAATCTGCCGGGAGGAATTGAGATTTTGGTTCCGAGTCTTGATGCTAATGAAAAAATAAGATGGAAAAAAATCACAGCCCTCTGCAGGCATGAAAGCCCCGAATTCCTGCTGGAAGTAAAAACAAAATCGGGACGCTGCGTAAGAGCAACAGAATATCATTCATTTGTGACCAAAGTAAACGGTAAAATAATCCCTATTGCAGGCAAAGACCTGAAAATAGGCGACATGATACCGGCAATAAAAAATATTTCCAAATTATTCATAACAAATACCTTTGCAACCCAAAGTGGTATGCTCTTGTCAAGAAATACATCCGGTTCTGTTATTATGTGGGATGAAATAACAGAAATAAGGAAAATAAAACCCTCAGCGCCTTATGTTTACGACGTCACAGTGGATGAGAATCATACCTTTACAACTTCAGAAGGCCTGATTATTCACAACACCATGCGTTCGTACACGATGGCGTCGCAGAGCGACAGGCTGAGCAAGGTCACCCACGGGCTGCCACGGCTGATAGAGATATTCGACACCAGGAAGAGCTTCGAGAAGAACATGATGATATACCTGAAGCCCGAATGCAACACGAAGGAGAAGGCGAGGGACATAGCGAACATGATAAAGGAAAGCAGGATTGCCGACATAATAATTTCCGATTCCATAGACCTGGCGGAGAACTCGATAGAGATAGAGCTCGACAACGAGTCCGACAGGGACATCACCAAGTCGGTCATAGAAAAGTACATCAAGGAAGCAGAAATAAGCTCCAGAGGCAGGAAGATAATAATAAAGCCCAAGAAGGAGAACATAAAGAACCTCAGGAAACTCAAGACGAAGGCGATGAGGCTCCACATAAGGGGCATCCAGAGCATAGACAACGTCGTCGTCATAAAGGACAATGAGGACTGGATAATACAGACCACCGGGAGCAACCTCAAGAAAGTGTTCCAGATAGACGGGGTCGACATACACAGAACCACGACAAACGACATCTACCAGGTGCTCGAGGTGCTAGGC
Organism: uncultured archaeon; assembly: GCA_964373695.1. GTDB lineage: Archaea > Aenigmatarchaeota > Aenigmatarchaeia > GW2011-AR5 > GW2011-AR5 > JACPAH01. Next base: position 9,197 of record CAYJVT010000025.1, read on the forward strand.
ATAGAGGCCGCGAGGAACATGATACTCCGCGAGACGCTGAACACGCTGAGCGAGCAGGGGCTGGACGTGGACATCAGGCACATCCTGCTGCTTGCCGACATGATGAGCTTCGACGGCACCGTGAAGGACATAGGACGCTACGGCGTTTCCGGCAAGAAGTCGTCAGTCCTGGCGAGGGCCAACTTCGAGGAGACGAAGAAGCACCTGATAAACGCTTCGTTCTCCGGCGAGACGGACAAGCTCGACGGCATAATAGAGAACATAATAGTGGGCCAGATAGCACCTGTCGGCACCGGGATGGTCAAGCTCGGCATAGACATGGAAAAGATGAGGCAGATGGCCAGGAAAAAATAAGTTTTATAAGATATGAAATACTGATATGAAAGGCGGGGATTGTGAAAAATAAAATGGGATACTCATCGGAGATGAGGGGTACTAAATGAATATATGGCGATACGATCTGCCGGAGGCGAAGGGTATATGGAAACGATAGAAAAGCTACCGGACGGGAGCCCCGTCATAGGAACAAGGGAAGTAGTGAAGGCCATAAACGGCGGGAAAGTCAGGAAGGTAGTCCTGTCCTCCAACTGCCCGGATTTCCTTCTGAAGAGGATAAAGGACGCCACGAAATTCAACGAGAGCAGCGTCGAAATAGTCGGATTCACCGGCGACCAGGCCGACCTCGGAACGAAGATAGGGAAGCCCTTCCCGGTCGCACTAGCCGGCTACCAATAGCGCAGTGATAAAATGAAAGTGACCCTGGACTCCAATCAGATACAGTCAATAAGCATGTTCCAGAACCTTACAAATTCTTCCGTAATGGACTTCGCCGAGGACAACGGCGACATATACTTCGTGGTCGGCGAGGGACAGTACGGCCTCGCGGTTGGCAGGGGCGGCGCGAAGATAAAGAACGCCGAGCGCGTGTTCAAGAAGAGGATACGGGTGATAGAGTACTCGCCGGACATCGAGCAGTTCATAAGGAACGTGTTCCAGGACGTGCAGCAGATACGGAGAGACGGCGACACGGTTCAGGTGAGGATAAAGCCAGCCAGCAGGTCGAGAGCAATAGGAAAGAACGGCAGCTACATAAGGATAATCAACCATTTCCTGAAGCGTCTGTTCGGCGCCGAAGCCAAGGTCAAGTGAAATTCCCGAAAACACTTTTTATACTTTGTCTTTCATCTTATAGAGAGCAAAAGAGGCGTAACAATGACAGGAGAATTCGGTGCTAGAAAGCTGAAAAAAGACAGGAAAAGGTTCAGGTGGAAGAAGACCAAGTACAGGACACGTGTCTTGCAACTGAAGAAGAAGAAGGACCCGATGGAGAACGCCCCCCAGGCCCGCGGAATAGTCCTTGAAAAGAGAATGATAGAGCAGAAACAGCCCCACTCCGGGCTCATAAAGTGCGTCAGGGTCAGGCTTGTCAAGAACGGCAAGCAGGTGACGGCCTTCGTGCCGAAGACCGGGGCGATAAATCACATTTCTGAGCACGACCAGGTTATCGTCGAGGGCATGGGAGGCTCGCAGGGCGGCTCGGTCGGCTCCATGTCCGGATTGAAGTTCAAGGTCTTCAAGGTGAACGACCTCTCCCTTGAAATGGTGCGGACGGGAAGGAAGCAGAAATCCACAAAGTGATGCCATGATGAAGGAAAAAAGTCCCGCGAAGAGAACGACAAAGAAGCAGAGCATTCAGAAAAGGGAAAAGACGAAGTTCACCAACATCAAGATTTTCGGCAGATGGGATTCCAATTTTGAAGTCCTGGACACCGGCATGAAAAACTACATAAACATAGAGCCGCGCATGCTGCCGCGCTCCGCAGGCACCCACAGGAACAGGTTTCACAAGTCCAAGATGCACATCGTTGAAAGGCTGGCGCTCCACCTGCTCGTTTCGGGCCACATGGGGAAGAAGCACAAGCTGACGTCCGGAAAATTCGGCGGGAGCTTCTCCAATGCGCTTGAGACGGTGGAGAAGGCGCTGGACATACTCGAGAAGAAGGAAAAGAAGAACCCGGTCGAGATACTCGTCAGGGCCATAGAGAACTCCGCGCTAAGGGAGGAGATAATGACCTACCAGCTCGGCAGCATAGTCGCCAGGGAGGCCGTCGTCACGGCGCCACAGAGAAGGGTCGACAAGACCCTGAGGTTCTTCGCTCAGGCCGCTTACAGGAGCTCGTTCAACAAGAAGAAGCGCACCCATGAGGCGCTCGCGGACGAGATATACGCCGCGTACAAGGGCTCTACAGACTCATACGCAGTCAAGGAAAAAGACCGCGTGGAAAGGGAAGCCGGCGGAGCCAGGTAAATGTCAATGACCACCGTCT
>CAYJVT010000026.1:0-11014 GCA_964373695.1 uncultured archaeon
CAAAATCCTAGTCTTCAACGGAACCCAATGGTCAGAATCATATGATTCATCAGAAGAACAAATTACTTCTCTATCAGTCTTCAACAACAAACTCTATGCAGGAACATTCCCAAGCGGCAAAATCCTAGTCTTCAACGGAACCCAATGGTCAGAATCATTGAATAAAACAACTTTTAATTCGTACATGTTTAATTCGGTAAACATTCGATCATTTGTTGTCTTCAACAACAAACTCTATGCGGGAACAAGTTCTGGTGGTAGAATACTTGTCTACGAAGAGTCTCTCGGCATACCAATAATAACATATTCATGCGTTGACCCGGCTCCTTCCAATGCCGCATTGTGCGCCGGAGACGACCAAGGCCTTTCAGGAAATGTCCAGAGGACTCTGGTTTCATCCTGCACATCAGCAAAGTGCGAGTACACTTGCAATTCAGGGTTTACAAGAAGCGGCAATTCTTGCGTATCCAGCAGCAACGCTGCAGGCGCGTTGTCGATTACTACAAATTTCCCTAGCAAGGTCACCACAGCCGCGGCTTTCTTGCGCGTGAACGCCCCAGACGGCTCTTCGTGCAAGTACTCCGCTGAAACGGACTCTTATGATGTCATGAGAAGCAGGGCGTTGACAAACGCTCCATACATGTGGCTTGTCAAAGACCTGAAGAACGGTGAGAAGACGGTTTACGTAGCATGTCAAAAAGGCGGAAATGAAGGAAGATTGTCTGTCAGGTTCACTGTGGAACTGCCGCAGCAGGCTTCAGTGCCAATAACCCAGAAGCCGTGCAATGAACTGACGCTGAGCCAGTGCGACACCCAGTACACAAGATGCAGGAGGGTTACTGTGATAGGCACGGAGCAAATATGCGTTAACATAACTTCAGGCCAGCAGCCCGGCATTCCAATAACATATTCATGCGTTGACCCGGCTCCTTCCAATGCCGCATTGTGCGCCGGAGACGACCAAGGCCTTTCAGGAAATGTCCAGAGGACTCTGGTTTCATCCTGCACATCAGCAAAGTGCGAGTACACTTGCAATTCAGGGTTTACAAGAAGCGGCAATTCTTGCGTATCCAGCAGTGGCGCTCGGCCGCCGGAACAAATTGCCTGTGAAGGCCGCGCGCCTTATCTTAAGGACGACGGCTCTTATATGGCAGGCATGACATGGGGCAATACTTACCGTTCAGCAGATTACACACCGACTTCCTGGACTTACAGTGAATCAAGCGCGGTCAGTATGGGCCCGTGTACATGGAAGTGCGCCACTGGATATCAGAGGAGCGAGAGCGGTGAAACGTGTGTGCTGAAGACCACTACATCTCCTTCAGGAGATTCGTCTGGTTCGAGCTTGTCGATTACAACAGATTTCCCCAAAACTATCACCACAACCAAGGCTTTGTTGCGCGTGAACGCCCCAGCCGGCGCGTCCTGCAGGATTTCGGCTACAACTGATGTATATGACTCCATGAGAGGTGTGACGTTAACAAACTCTCCATACGTATGGCTTGCCACAGGCCTGACGGACGGCCAGAGCAAAGTATACTACGTGGCTTGCAAGGACAGGGCAGGAAATAGCGGAAAGCTGACTGTCAGCTTCGCTGTGGATTTGCCTGGTGAAGGGACCCTGTGCAGCGGCACTCCGCCTTCCGGCGACAATTACATAAGAGGCCCCTGGACTTATACCGGAACCACAGGACTTTCATGGACATACGATGAATCCGCCACAACGTCAACTGCATGCAAATGGAAATGCGCTTCAGGTTACACAAAAAGCGGCAATTCGTGCGTCGCGGAAAGCAGCGTTGTATATGTATGCACCGGACAGATACCGCAGAACTCGCAGCTGTGTTCTGGTGACGACTCTGGATTGAGTTCGAACACGCCAATAACTTTGGTTGACTCAGACTCATGTTCGGCACCGAAATGCCAATATACATGCGTTTCCGGCTATGTCAGGAGCGGCAATTCGTGCGTTGCTGCAAGCGATAGCGGCACAGGTGGCGGAGGAGGTGAAGGCGGTGTAGTTGTTTCGGATGCCATAACGGTCAGCGAATACTCTACCATGTCCGGCAGGGTTACAGCTTCCAGCTTGGGGCTTGTGACGGGCGGCACTGCTACGGCCGCATCTGGCACTTCCATTACCTATAGCACTTATATTGACCTTACATCTCCACAATCCGCAGATTACGAGCTGACTTATGACAGCATGCGCGGCCGGATTTCAAGGCAGCTTAACTTCGGGTCGCTGCCTGCGGTTGCTTCAAGGAGCGCATACTTCTACAAATCAGTGGTTGAGTTTCAGGTGCCAGTGGCATTGAGCGAGATGCCGGGCATGCGGCTGAATCTGTTCGGCGCCGATTACACCGTGATAGCCGCGACGCCGACAAATATTTCATTTTTAAGGGATGCGCAGATTATCAGCGGCATAAAGCAGGGGGAAGTGAGGGAGTTCACGTTCGGCGGCCAGAAATACAGCATACATTCATCAACGATAAGGGCGTCGAGCGTTGATTCGATGCGCATCAGAAAGGAGGATGCAAGCGGCTATATGGATACATTGAGCTACTCGAGCAGTTCCGCCACGAAAGACATGGCCCAGAACAGCTTCGAAAGGTTCGGAGGCAGCGGCGGTATCGATGTCGGGCTGAAGAAAATAAATTACACATCCCTGAACAGCGCTGCGAATGACTATGAGGTCATAATAGGGCGGAACGTAATCACGGTGGCGGAGAATTCCGAAACAAACAATCCGGGCTACTTCCTTGATGTCGAGACTGATTCCAATGGAAGGATAGCAAAGCTCGTCGTATACGTGACGAAGAGCAACGAGGGAAGGGATTACCTCATCGCCGGCGAGAAGTTCACCGATCCGTACTGGAAGAGCTTCAGGATTAAGATGGGGTCTGTCGGGGATACGCAGGCCATAATAACCGTAGAGAAAGTTGCCTGAAAACAATTCTAAGGATTGATATCAATAGATGTCTATTTAAATCTTGATATAGATAGAATACAAGTGATATTATGCAGCAGCAAAAAGAAAGCGAGCTCGTATCGGCAAGATTAAGCCCGAGGGAAATGGAAGAGATAGAAAAATTGGTAAATGAAGGATTCTACATGAATGTCGCAGATTTTGTGAGAATGTCGGTAAGGGAAAAGCTTGAATCAATAAAAGTGATAGATGTAAGAAACGTAAGCAAGGAAAAAGCACGGAATGAAATAATAAATTACATGAAAACCAACAAAAAGGCTTATCCAAGTGATATTGCCGATGGCTTGAATCTTGATTTTGACCTTGTTCTGGAAATTGTGAAAGAGCTTGCCGGCGAGGGCAGGATAAAATGATTTTGAGAAACATAGGCGACGAGGTTCAGGGCGAACATATAATTTGCTTTTACAGAAAAAGAGACAGAGAGATATTATTTCCGATGACATCAGGGCACAGAGGTATTAGGCTCAAAATAAAAGGACTGCCTGCACGCGCCGTCATTGAGAAGCAAGTGGAATTTGTAAAATAATCTATTAAATTTTGCCGATTTTCAGATGAGGAATTTTATTGTAGTGCTCAAGATTATCAGTCAGTAAAAATGAAATTTTTTGATATCGCTGATGATGCTATCAGGATGTCAAAATCGTCTACAAGATTTCCTTTTTTCCTTAATTCATTTCTCAATTCCCCGAATTTTTTGCAGATTTTCTGGTCTATATATGCGACTTCGACGCCGCTTAAAAATTCCTGCAGCGCATTTTCATGCTTTTCCGTATTTTTTGAGCCAAATACGCCTTCGTAAATTTCAGCTACCGATATTATGCTCACGGCAAGCCCGCCTTCTGGCAGGTTTTTGATTTTTTCTACCGTTTTTTCCCTGCCTTTCAGCCAGTTTATTATCCAGTCCGTATCTATCAAATATGTCATTCAAATTCAACTTTCTTTCCTGAAATTTTTCTGCTTTCATATATTTTCTTGATGATAGAATCGGAATCCACATCCCGCCAGCCCCCGGCTGATTTGAGGAATCTGTCATTAGCGGTTTTTTCTGCAGAACTCATCAATTTTATCAGTGCTATTTCCGCAGCCTTGCTGAACGCGCCCTTTCTGTACCCAAATCTTTTGAGAGCGTATTCCCTGAATTTCTTCTCTACATTATCAGAAACCTTTAGTTTTAATTCTCCCATATTCCCATAAGTTTTTAAATACTTATGATTTAGTCCATCTTGAGAGAGAGCTCTGCTTCTTGGTGCCCAGCTTGCCTATGGCGTTTTCCACCCTCTCATGGGAGAAGTCGTGACTCTCGACAAGGATTTTCATGACCTTCGCCTCGTCCAGCGGCTTGAACTCCAGCGAGTAATCGGCTTCCTTCGGCTTCATGAAAAAGTCGAATATCTCCTGCGGCTCCGCATCGGAGTTCCACTTGACCTTTTCCAGCACAGCCTCCAGCGTCTTCTCCTGCTTCACCAGTTCCAAACTCTTTTTAGGTCCGTAACCCAGCACGCCGCCCGGATTGTAGTCCGTCCCTATCAGCATGCCGACTATTATCAGCTGTTCCCTGCTTATGCCCAGCTTATCGAGGATATTTTTCAGGTTTATCATTTCAGGATTCACGGTAATGTATTCGCTTCCGCGCTTCCTCTTCCCGCTCATTGAAAGGTTCCTTATGAGTCTTGTAGCGCCAAAAAGAAGCGTGTCATAATCCTGGGACGCAACGCTATATACATCACACTTCGTGCACATTATGCTGCACAGAGCCTCGCCCTCGTTGGGCGCCTGTACCCATGGCACTCCCATGGCGTCCAGCAAACGCTTGGATTCCTCAACCATGTCCTGTGTCACGGTAGACGAACGCTGCGCATATTTGCGGGCGGCCTCGTAATCCTTCTTCTCGAGGGCCTTCTTCCATTCCTCCCTGGCCTCTTCCCTGACGTCGTGGCGCTTCTCGTTCGTTTCCTTCTTGAGTTCCGTGGGCTTCCCGTCAAAGACGTACACAGGCTTTATTCCGGACTCCATGAGCTTCAGCGTCCGGTAGAACAGCCCGGACAGGTGGGATGTTACGTTGCCCTTGAAGTCCTTGAGAGGCTCGCCGTCCGGCTGCCTTATTATAGAAAGGAATTGATAGAGCCAGTTATAGGTGTCCACCGCTATTTTCTTGTCGAGAAGGGCGTCGATGGATATCTCTTCGCCTTCGACAATGTCGGTAAGCTGAATGCCCATTGAAATATTATTGGACTCGAAATCTTTAATAATACCCGATTAAAGATTATTAAAATGGCAAAATTACAGTCTGTCAAACGATTTGCCAGCAGGCATGCGGGCTGTCGGACCCTGACTGCTGCCTCTCTGGAAACAGATGCTGGGTCAAGGCAGGCAGTTCGTATGGCTGCTTCAATGACGGCAGCATAAATCCTTACAATCCGGAGCAGATATGTAATACGCAGAACCTGAAGACAAGCTGGACGCTCAGATAAGCGCGGCGTCCCCGGCTTCCACCGAGCCAACGCCCTTTATGCGGCGTATCTTTTCCTCTATGATGTCGGTGTTGGCTCCCTGCCTGTCGTCAAAAATGAATATGGCATCGAGCATCTCCAGTCCGAAGCCAATGGATTTTTTCTCTATGTTGTTGGCGCCAAGCTCCTTCACGGCGTTCTTTATGGCATCGATGTCGGAATCAGGACCTTCAGGCATTATCTTGATGTTTACGGCGACTTCTCCCATTCAGGGTCCCTCGAAGCCGCATTCAGGGCATGTATAAACGGTGCTTTTCAGCCTGCATATCTTGCATCTCACTATCGTTTCCTTTGAGCACGAGGAACATGTAAACTTCGTGAAATTGTCCTCTGATATCAGGACCGTATGGCATGATGTGCACTTCATTTCAACACCTTATGTTTCTTATATAAAAACGCTTATAAATCTAAATTTAAGAGATTCTTGGAGAACAGACTATTCAGAGCTCCCGTAGTTTAGGCTGGATAGAATGTAAGGTTGCGGACGAATATTGGCAATTACCTTATGACCCGGGTTCAAATCCCGGCGGGAGCATTATAACATGCTAGGAATGTAGTGGATGAGAAAGGTAAGATTCAGCTTTATCGTGCCGGCCCTGAACGAGGAGAAGTATATAGGTGCGTGCCTCGACTCCATCGGGAAGCAGAAAAGGAAGGACTTTGAGATAATTGTCGTGGACGGCTACAGCAAAGACAATACAGCGGCATTGGCGAAAAGATATGGAGCAAGGGTTCTATATGAAAAGATGAGGGGCCCTGGAGCCGCGCGCAATAAGGGAACCGTGAATGCAAAGGGCAACATCATTGTTTTTCTCGATGCTGACGTCAGGATAGGGAATGATTTCCTCGGCATCATAGAGGAAAAGATGTCGCAGGATATAGGAGGCTTCATCTGCAGGCTGTACTCCTACGACGGTTTTTCTTCGTCATATAATCTTGCCCATATAATAATGAAGCTCCTTTTCAAACTGCGCATAGTCATGACGGCTGGGAGCTGTTTTATCTACAGGAAGGATGTATTCGAGAGGGCTGGCGGTTTCAACCAGTCGCTCATGACGAACGAGGACCACGATCTGGCGATAAGGGCTTCAAAGCTGTCGCGTTTCGTGTATTTCGACGACATACCGGTTCTTACATCATCAAGAAGGATAAGGAGAAACGGGTTTCTTGGAAGCGTGAAAATATACCTCAAGTCGACATTTGCTTATTTCCTTAACGGCACGCATATCAGGGGCTACTGGGACTACGATTCCTAATGCTTTTCTGCAGACTTGTATATCTTGAGCAGGTTGTCTGCAAATCTGCCTGATGAGTATTTCCTGCCGCACGACAATGCGTTCTTTGCATACCTGCCGCCTTCGCGCATCATTTTATCCACGCCATCGGCGAACCCGTCTTCCGTGCATACGATTCCGGTCCCGTTTTTCCTGACGAAATCGGACATTACGGGGGTGTCCAGAACCACGCACGGCAGGCCATTGGCCGCCGCCTCAAGAAGCACGACTCCCTGCGTCTCGCTTTTTGATGCCATTACAAAAATATCGGCGGCCCTGTACATATCGGCTATGTCGCTTTCTTTCATGTATCCGGTGAAGATGATGTTTTTTTCAACGCCTAGCTTTCTGGCGAGTTTTTTGAGCACAGGCTTCTCGGGGCCTTCGGAAGTTATAACGAGCCTGGTGCCACCTTTTGCAAGAAGTCCTTTAAGAGAACTGATTACGAATCTGGGGTTCTTTTCCTTCGATACCCTACCCACATGAAGCAATATCTTCTCGGCGCCAAACCCGAATTTTTTCCTGCATTCTTTCTTTGACTTCCTGCTTATTATGTCGTCATTAATTCCAGTTGGCACGACAGATATGTCCTTCGTTATACCCTTCTCTTTTAGGAGGTTCTTAATAGATTCTGACGGGGATATGACGGAATCCATCTGGTTGTAGAACCAAGGCAGGTATCTCCACGATAATTTATCAAACAGCATTTTCACCTCCTTTATCTGGCCTATGAACTGCGGCCTGATGAAGTAGTGTATGTATTCGGAGAATAGCGTATGAAAAGTTCCTACGCATGGCACGTAGTATTTCCTCGTTATTCCGAGCGCCAAGGCCCCTATCGAGAACGGCGTGTGAACGTGCATGACGTCGAAGTCGAATTTCTTCAGGTTCTTGTCATTCAGGAACTCGACCGGCACGCCTATCCTGTATTCTTTGTGGGCCATGAAGGAAATAGATGAGAATCTGTATATGCCGCCCTCGGTGTCGGTATATTTTGGCACGGACGGCGCAAAAACCATGACTTCGTGGCCCTTTTTTTCCAGCGACTTCTTCACTATCTCTATGGATGTGACGACGCCATTTATCTGCGGCCTGTAGGAGTCGGTGAACATTGCTATCTTCAAAGGAACCCCCTCCATTGAGATTGCTCAGAAAGCAGAGCTTTCTGGCATGCCAAAGAACTTTCAGTTCTCTTCAAAGAAGTTAATCTTCTTTGAGATTCTGAAGAGTTTTGCTCTTCAAGGATTTGAGCACTCAAATCTGCAGAGGAACTGTTTAAATTTCTCCGAGATGTCAAAGGAACCTCGTTCCTTTGCACAAAACCCTGTTTTTTGGAGATTTTCATTTGCAAAGAGTATGATAACCATACTTTTAATGTTGAAATATCATTTATATTTCAGCATGCAAATCCGCTGTTCTAAAACAGCGGATTCTTAAGCTGTTTGCCGATTGTTCGGAGAACATATTAAAGCATCGGGTTGTAATTTAATGAAATGGATTTTCTGCTGTTTGTAGTGAATATATTCTGGTTTATAGCCTCTTCTTATGTTGCCAATGGATTTCCTCCTGTGATGGGGGGCAAAAGGCCGATTGACTTCGGGAAAAACCTGAGAAACCACAGGATACTCGGAAACAGCAAGACCATTGAAGGGACGGCCGGGGGAATTGTGGCGGGACTTGCCGTGGGTGCTGCGCAAGTTCTCTATCAGGACATGATACCTCTGGAGCTATACCACATGACGTTTCCGCTTGTTGCCGCCCTAGTATTCGGGACAATGGCCGGGGATATAGCCGGCTCCTTCACAAAGAGGAGGTTCGGCCTGAACAGCGGCGATTCCGCCGCCATAATGGACCAGCTGGGCTTCCTGGTTGCAGCCCTGCTGTTCGCGGCCGCCATCGAGCCGCTCGACCCTTTCATAGCTATAGCCCTCCTCCTCGTCACGCCGCCCATACATATCTTCACGAATTTTGTCGGCTGTCATATAATGAAAGTGAAGAAGCATCCTTGGTAATCATGTCAGGTATTTCGATACCATGTCCCACCCATAGAATCCTGCATATGCAAGGAACAGGTAAAGGATGATCTTTCCGGCGGCCGAGACGATAATGAATTTCTTGGGGTTATATTTTATTGCACCGCAGAACAGGCCTATTATATCATCCGGCAGCGGCGTGACTGCGAAGATAAATATTATTAAAACTCCGCCGTACTTCTTGAAAAGCTTCTCTACATGATTCAGGTGCTTTCCTGATACGGCCTTTTTCCTGTCAATCAGAGCCCTTCCTCCATACCCTGCTGCGTAAGCCGTCATTTCGCCTATGGCTGCTCCTATACCTCCTATTATTCCCACGGCAGCCGGGTTGAGTATGGTTCCTGCGAAGAAAATGACGAAAAACGACGGCACCGGAAGGATAATAGAGGCACTGCCTATGAGGCTGGAGACAAAAACACCAAGGTAGCCGAAAGACGTGACAAGCCCTATGAGGATTTCCGAGACCATTTAACCACTATATGAGTTGATTTTTCAATTTAAATTCTTCTGTGGAAGCATTATTGTTATGCTTTACAAGAACAGGAAAAAGTTCGACGTTTTCGGGAAATCCGTCGGAAGGGTGATGTCTAGGGCGCCGGTAACGCCGAACCAATGGACGTTGATTTCATTCTTTCTGGCAGTCCTGGCTGCTTATATGGTTGTTTCCGGAAGGTTCGCTACGGCCGCGGCGGTTTTTGCACTGGCGGCGCTGTCGGACATGGTCGATGGCTCGGTTGCCAGGTACAGGAACTCGGCCGCGCCGAAGGGGGCTTTTTACGACACTGTCATAGACCGGTACGTGGAATTTATCATATTGGTTTCCCTTATGGCCGCCGGGCTCCCACCTTTCCTTGTCGGGGCAAGCTTGTGGATAGCGGCTCTCTTGTTCGGCAGCATAATGACCACCTTCGTCAGGGCGGCCGCCATGAGGGAGCTCGGGATTGAGGTGAAAGGAGGCCTTGTCGAGCGCGGGGAGCGCATGATATTGCTGTTCCTGGGAATTTTGTCGGCTTCATTTGACGTCATGTACCTGGTCTATTTCATAGTGCTACTGGCAGTCCTGACGAATGTGAGCGCTCTGCAGAGGATAGCGGCTTCCGTGAAAAGGAGTGGTTGAATGCCGGTCGCCTCTGTCATCATCCCTGTCTACAATGAAATGAATGACATAGAAAGCGTCCTCAAAAAAATAAGGAAAGATTATGAGGTGATAATCGTAGACGACGGCTCCGACGTTAACATATGCAGGGTTCTTGGAAAAAAAGTGAGTAAGTGCATACGCCTGGAAAAAAACACGGGGAAAGGGTATGCATGCAGGACAGGAGCCGAACGCGCGTCGTGCGAAAAGATAGTCTTCATTGACGGAGATTCCCAGCTGGACCCGCGCCAGATACCTGAATTCGTCTCGGCTCTGGACAAGGCTGACATGGCCATAGGCTTCCGCAGGCGGAGCGACATACCTTTCCAGCGCATGATATCCAACATGTTTTCGGTTCTCATGGTTTTTATTTCCACTGGCAAGGCTTACAGGGATGTCCTTTGCGGCTTCAGGGCTTTCAGGAAAAGAAAGTTTCTTGGATTGGGGCTCAGGAGCAACAGGTACGAGTTCGAGACAGAGACGATTATAAATGCCTCGAGGTCCGGCCTCAAAGTCACGCAGATACCCGTCAGCGTCGATTACAAGCGGAGGGGCATGGGGATAAAGGAGAGCGCGAGGCTTGCAGTCTACCAGATAAAGGAACTGATAAGGTCGTATGTATAAAGTTTTTAAGGGAGCCGTTTATAATAAACCAATGAAACAGATAATTGTGATAAGACAGGACATAGTGATGTCGCCTGGAAAGACGGCAGCGCAATCCTGTCATGCATCCGTCGCCGCTTTGTTGAAGTCGAAGAAAAAAAATGTCGATACGTGGGTCAGGCAGGGGCAGAAGAAAATAATACTCCAGGCTGCAATGGAAGACATCCTTGAAATAAAGAAAAAATGCGACAAGTCCATGATAATTTCTTGCCTGATATCCGACGCCGGGCTGACGGAACTCGAACCTGGTACAATCACGGCGCTGGGCATAGGCCCTGATGAGGAAAAGAAGATAGACAAGATAACGGGTTCTTTGAAACTCCTTAAATAGCAAAGCTATTTAGGATCTTAAATAAATTCATTTCTTTAAAGATTCTGAAATAAGTGTCTGATATGCATTTCGCTCTTAGAAC
>CAYJVT010000027.1:0-10316 GCA_964373695.1 uncultured archaeon
TACACGCGGCCTACAATGCGTAGGACAATGGGATGCAACACCGTAAGGTGAAGCCAATCTCCTAAACCTGCGCCCAGTTCGGATCGAGGGCTGCAAGATTGCTAACGAACAACTATGATTATAGCAAAGCGATAGTAATCCAGCAAACTCGCCCTCGTGAAGCCGGAATCCCTAGTAAGCGAAGGTCATCAATGCTGCGAATTCTTAGATGACTATCTGCAGAAAACGAAGTTTTCTGAGATTCTCAAAAACCTTCGGTTTTTTGCAGAATTTGGCGTCATGAAAAACAGAAACAGATGATTGAAGAGTATGGGCGGCTAGCGAAATAAGCAAAAACGCTCTGCGTTTGGTTTGTTTCATATGCTAGCAACGGTTTGACTCTGATGTTTCGAAATTTCATGCAAGCAGCACGATGATTTGTTTTCGCAGCACGTGAAATCTTTCGCTGAATACGTCCCTGCTCCTTGCACACACCGCCCGTCAAGCCATCCGAATGAGGTTTTGGTGAGGTCTGTGATGAGCAGCTCGAACCAAATCTTTGTAAGGAGGGCTAAGAGATTAACGGCTGCGGCCGTTTTTCGAGCAATCGTAACAAGGTAGCCGTACGGGAACGTGCGGCTGGATCACCTCCTATATTTTTTCAACTCAAAGGATTGGCGCATTTCATGCGCCGGTCTGCAAGGTTGGAAAAATCATCGACTTCGTGTGCCGTCAGTTACCTTACTGACGTCCTGATAGGTGCCAAATTGCGGAAGCCGAGGCTTCCGTCCGCTCAAGCGGCTCGCGCTTTCCATTCTGATATTTATGGATTTCAACAAGGCGTCTTTAGACGCCCACAGGGAAAAGAAGGGCAAGATAGAAATAGTGCCGAAGATGCGCGCCACCGACAGGGAATCTCTTTCTATTGCCTACACTCCAGGAGTTGCCGCGGTCAGCAGGGCGATAGCGGCCGACAGGAAGGCTGTCTGGGACTATACGATAAAGCAGAACACGATAGCGGTCGTCACCGACGGCTCTGCAGTGCTCGGCTTAGGAAACGTAGGAGCAGAGGCCGCGCTGCCTGTGATGGAAGGAAAATGCATGATTTTCAAGGAAATGGCGGGCGTGGACGCGTTTCCAATATGCCTGGCGACGCAGGACGCCGGCGAGATAATATCCATCGTCAGGAACATGGCGCCGACATTCGGAGGCATAAACCTGGAGGACATAGCGGCGCCGAAGTGCTTCGAGATAGAGGCGGCCCTGCAGGACCTTGGCATACCAGTGATGCATGACGACCAGCACGCCACCTCAATAGTGATACAGGCCGCGCTGCAGAACGCTGCCGGCATTGTCGGAAAGAGGATAGAGGAGCTGAAAGTCGTCATAAACGGCGCCGGAGCGGCCGGCATATCGACTGCACGCATGCTCAAATGCATAAACATTGACAACAGCGTCTGCACATCGGTTGCGGACATAATAGTTTGCGACAGCAAAGGCACACTCCACAAAGGCAGGAATGGCATGAACGTATACAAGCAGGATATCGCCAGGTATACGAACAGGAATATAGTGAAGGGCGGTCTAGCCGAAGCAGTGAAGGATGCAGACGTCTTCATAGGACTTTCGGCCGCCGGAGCGCTTACCAAGGAGATGGTGAAGAGTATGGCGGACGGGCCGATAATATTCGCGATGGCCAACCCCGTGCCGGAGATAATGCCACAGGATGCGCTGGACGCCGGAGCTGCCATAGTCGGTACAGGCCGGAGCGACTTCCCGAACCAGATAAACAATGTGCTCGCTTTTCCCGGTATCTTCAGAGGGGCGCTCGACGCCAAGGCGACCAGGATAACGGAAGAAATGAAGATAGCGGCGGCTCACGCTCTTGCGAGAGCCGTGAAGCCTGCCAAAGACAAGATACTGCCGCATGCGACCGACAAAGGGTATGTGAAGGATATAGCGGATGCGGTCATGAAGGCCGCGACAGATGTAAGAGATTAAAATATTCAACCAAAATAATTACAGTGATTTGAATGAATAGGGGTTCGAGAGATTTTTTTGAGGTGGTCAAAATGAAAACATTGAGACAGACAGTGATTTTCAAGGCAAGTCCAAAGATCGTATACAATATGCTGATGGACTCCAAGAAGCACTCGGCATTCACCGGCGCGCCGGCGAAGATAAGCAAAAGAGTTGGCGGCAAAATCATCGCCTATGACGGCTACGTAGAAGGCAAGAATCTGGAGCTGAAAGATGGCAAGAAAATAGTCCAGAAATGGCGCGGCTCCGAATGGCCAAAGGGGCATTTCTCAACCGCGACCTTTGTTCTCGAGAAATCCGGCAGCGGAACAAAACTTATCTTTATCCAAGAAGGCGTTCCGGAAGACAGCTATGCCATGATAAGCAAAGGCTGGAAGGAACATTACTGGGACAAGATGAAGAAAATTCTTGAGAAATGACGATTTTTGACGAATTTAAATCATTAAAAAATAATTTCTCACTACGGGCCGATAGATCAATTGGAAGATCGCTTGCTTTGCACGAACTTTTTGGAAAAATCTGCAAAGAACGAAAGTTCTTTGAGATATTGAAGGAACTGGTTCCTTCAAAGAAGTTCGACCAAAAATTTCCGAACTAGCAAGAGGCTGGGGGTTCGAGTCCCCCTCGGTCCACCTAACCTTTATAAGCTTTTTTGTATCTATTCTATAATAGCTGTTCGTGGGGTCAGAAATCCCGCAGGTTCTTTACTCAGCATGAAAGTGCTGTTAGGCAGGAATTACAGGCTGTTCAGAGTCGGCAATGTATCGTGAGAGAATGCGTTGCTTGTGGCAATCTGCAAAAAACGAAGCTTTTTGCAGAAATGTAGTTCGGTCATTATATGTTGCTGGTTCTGTTTAGCTTGGTGAAACAACCCATTCGTGCCGTCCTTGAGGAAGCACGGCTTCCTTGAGCAAGTCGCACCCAGGCAGCGAACGCTGTTCTGGCGAAGTGCTAAGAAAGGGCGCTTGCCTAATCACGCCCAGTATTCTGATGATGCAATTACAGGTCCGGAACAAAGATAGTTAGCTCCCATGCTATCTGGCGGATGGCTTGGCTCGATTGGCGACGAAAAAGAATTAACCCAAGACTGAAATTGTTGAATTTCTGAGGAATATGGGCTAATTCTTCGTCATGGTCGTGGCAAGCTGCGAAAAGCCCCGGGAAGACGCATGCAGTCTTCGAACCGGGGATTGCCGAATGGGACATCCCATTAATTCGCGACGCAAGTTGCGAAGGCGAACGCCCAGAATCAAAGCATTCTAGTAAGGGCAGGAAAAGAAAGCAAAAGCGATTCCCTTAGTAACGGCGAGTAAAAAGGGAACAGAACAAACCGAAGCTCCGCAGAAATGCGGCAGCAATGTGGTGTTTGGACCCGGGCTTGGCTTAACCCGCGCATCCGAAGTCTTCTGGAAAGAAGCGCATTACAGAGTGACAGCCTCGTAGGAGAAGGCGGGAAAGTTGATACCGGGTATCCAGAGTATGGTTCCTTGGATTTGGAGCCAGAATACGGGTCGCATCTAGACCTAATTCTAAATACTGAATCGAGTCCGATAGCGTATTAGTAAGGCGACTGAACGTTGAAAAGTAGCCGTAAAAGGCGTTGAAAAGAGTCTGAACCCAGGTAGCTATAGTTAGTCGGGTAAGGCCGCCGCAAGGCGGAAGAATCCGACGTACGTTTTGAAAAACGTGGCAGGGAGTTTTTTCTCGTGGCAAGGCTAACCCTTCTGGGGGCAGCCGTAGCGAAAGCGATTGCGCGCAGGCAACAAGGCGCACCGTGCGAAAACGCGGAAGTCACGGGATAAAGACCCGAAAACTTGGGAGTGAGTAGAGGTTTGTTGAAAATAACCACTTTTCACGCGCTCTTGGCAAAGAGGTATTAAAGTGAAAAGCAAATGTTCCTATGCAAAACAGAGAAATTCTTTTGTCAAGATTGATAGGATTGCTCCTAACAGATGGCAGCCTGTATCAGAATAAAAAAATAAAAGGCTGGAGAATTTCCTTTATTTCCAGTTCAGAAGAACTTGTTTTCGAATTTGAAAGATTGGCTTTTGATTTGTTCAACATCAAATTCAAGAAAAGTTTTTATAAAGGTGCATTTGAAGTAAAGCATTCTATAAAAAAAGAATTTGTAGAAGAACTGGTAAGATATTCTCCAACATACAGAACACTTTCCAAAGAAGGCAAGGAAACAGAAGCACGAATACCAGAATTTATATGGCATCAACCGGTTCTTTCAAGAGAATTTCTCAAATATGCATTCACAGGAGATGGAACAATAATCCTCAATATAGGAAAAGCAAAATACGGCTTTAGGTTTGACAGGTGTGTAAAATTATATTGCAAACATACAAGTCTTCGAAAGCAATATTTTGAGCTTCTGAAAAAACTGAATTTTGAGCCTGTTATGCTAAAAGATTCAGTCTTATTGAGAAAACAAGAAAATATGACAAAATTTTCACAAGAAATAGGTTTTGTAGAAGGCGTTGAGATTTCAGGAAATGGCTTATGGAAAGGAATAATGAAATCAAATCTCCTGAAATTCACATCAAACTCGTATAGTCTGAAGCCTAAAATGCTAGGAAAAACAAAAGATGATATTCATACAAACCTTGTAAACCTCATTCCCAAGTCGGGCGACCAGATGATCTAGTCCTTGGCAGAGTGAAGCTTTGCGAAAGCAGAGTGGAGGCTCGATACCGGTTATGGTACAATTTTAGTAAGAGCCATATTAGCGTCAACTAGTGAATCTCAAATAGCAATCTACATTTACTGGACGAGGTCACAGATGTTTTTACTAGAAGTACAAACCTTTCGGGTGACCTAGGACTAGGGGTGAAAAGCCAATCGAATCTGGTAATAGCTGGTTCCTCTCGAGATGCATCTAAGTGCAGCCTCGGCGAGTTCGGCTGGTGGGGTAGAGCACTGATTAAACAGCCAAGGGGAGAGATCCCCAACTGTTTTGTCAAACTCCGAATCCATTAGCATAATCGCCGGGAGTGAGGGTATCTGGAGTAATTTTGATATCCGAAAGGGAAAGAACCCAGACTGCAGTTAAGGTCCCTTAGTGCTGATTAAGTGTATCGAAAGCGGTCTAAAACTTTAGACAGTGGGAAGGTTGGCTTAGAAGCAGCCATCCTTTAAACAACGCGTAATAGCGGACCCACCGAAGTTTTGGGCGCTAAAAATGGACGGGGCTAAATCAGCCACCGATACTGCGGACGTACTGCTTGCAGTGCGTGATAGAGAGGCGTCCTGCGTGGGCAGAAGCGTCCCCGTAAGGGGGCGTGGACCGCGCAGAAATGAAGATCCTGCCGGGAGTAGCATACGAGTCAGGCGAAAATCCTGACCGCCTGAGGGGCAAGGGTTCCCCAGTAAAGCTTATCTGCTGGGGGTAAGTCGATCCTAACCGATGTCTTAGGAAGAGCATCGGGAATCAGGGAATGGAGTTAATATTCTCCAACCTGACAATGCGTTCTGTATCTTGGACGCTTCGGGATAACTCAAGCACGATTGTCTTCGTGTCTAAGTACTTAATCCGAGGGAGTGCTGTAATGGCGAGAACTTGGAGAATGTACGAATGGCCTGGTGTATGCCGGGTTTGGGCGATTCCTGGAGCCCGTGAAAACTTAATGCAGGCATAGCATTGTCTGATCGTACTCAGAACCGACAAAGGCGAGGCTTCAACACAGAAATCTATGAATATCGAGGCGTACCTAGAGTCGACTACGAAACTGTCGATTTTTGAATATGCTGATGAGATAGACAAGGATTTTAGAGAACAAACAAGAGCAACAGGAATTTTGTTACCACAAAAATTCAATGAGAATTTGTTGAAAATAATAAAGATGAATGAGACAAATTTTCAAGAATTCTCGAAATCTTTTGGGTATACAGACAAACAATTTAGAATATGGAGAGAAGGCAAAGCTGCAATACCGCTTAAAGTATTGACAGAAATTTGGAAGAAAGCTGAAATAAATATAGAAGACTTAGAAAAATATATTGAAAATTATTTTAGAGTTTTTGGCGTGGTCATTGACATAAAAAATATAGTTTGAAGTTCTCGTCTTCGGGAAACAGGTGCCCCTCGCTGAGATTCGAAGAGCGGATGCTCTTGATTTTCCGTTCTTCGAACAGAAAAAGGCGAAGGTGTTCTGGAGAATCCACTTTAGGGAACTCGGCAAAATAGCCCGGTATCTTCGGTAGAACGGGTGCCTGCTTAGTGATAAGCAGGTCGCAGTGACAAGTTCCATCGGACTGTTTAACAAACAGGAAGAGGTGTTGAAGAAAAACTGCTATAGCTACCGCTCGAAAGAGCCAGTCCGTAGCAGCATGTATCATCTCTCTCTGGTTGATAAACGTAGCCGGCTGCTAAATCGAAAGGTCTTGTATAGCCGGTGAGTCGTGGCCACTAGCGGTGTGTTAAAACTGGTTTCAACCGGTCTAAGCCCCGCTGTAGGCCGGCCCTAACTCTGAGGGTCTTAAGGTGAAATTTGTTGCCTTAGTAAAATTTGGCTGTATGCTGGAACGTCCAAAATTTTCAGGTCCTGAGAAAGGAACAACCCTGAAAGGATGTGGACAATCAGCAGGAAACCGTGAGGTGAGAAACCATGAAAATGCCGAAAATAAAATATAGAAATTATTACCTTCTTGGATTCACAGATGCAGAAGGCTGTTTCAGTATTTCTCTGAAAAGGGAAGATACAGCAAGATTTGGATGGGCTTTGGATCCCCTATTTCAAATAACACAGCATAAAACAAATAGAGAAATTCTAGAGATCTTTCAAAACGAACTAAATTGCGGCAGAATAATAGAAAAATCTGGACAACCAGATTTGTTATTATATCTTGTCGACAATCGAAGACAACTTGTTGAAAAAATAATACCTTTTTTTGAGAGGAACAGACTGATGGCAAAATATAACGACTTTGATAAATTCAAGGGAGTTGTAGAAGGCCTTGAAAACAAACTGCATCACAAAAAAGACACTTTTATCAACTTAATCAGAAAGTGTTATGAAATGAATCTTGAAGGCAAACAAAGAAGATACAAGCTAGAAGAAGTCATTGAGGATATCAAAAAACGGAATCCCCAGAGACTATAAGCCAAACACGAAGCAGAGCGATAGCATCACTGCTTTTGTGAAGATATAGTCCGAACCTTGCAGTAATGCAAGGAGATTTACAGAAATGTAAATCCGCTTCAAAATAGTTCAACGCACTTATGTGCGTTGGTCTGTTAAGGAGTCCTAAAGTAACAGCTTGAGCGTAATCCCTTGCCATTTAAATGATGGCCTGCATGATGGATTAACCAGATGGAAACTGTCCCGAAGTGGACCCAGGCGAAACCATTGTTCTGGTGATTAGGCCAGAGACCTCCAGTGGGAAGAGTAGACCCCGTGGAGCTTTACTGCAGTTTGTTGTTGTAGTATGGAAGGGACTGTAGAGCGTAGGTAGGAGGTGTCGAAGCTTTCTCGCAAGAGAGAGTGGAGCCAACAATGTAACACTACCCTTTTTCATCTATACTGCTTATACCGAAAGGTAGACATCAACAGATAGGCAGTTTGACTGGGGCGGTACGCCTTTGAAAAGATATCAAAGGCCCTCTAAGCTCGACTCATTCCGGTCAGAAATCGGAAGGAAGAGTGCAAACGCAAAAGTCGGGTTGATTGGACTCTTAACATAATAGTGTCCAACCGCGAAAGCGTGAGTTAGCGAGACGCAGTTCGGCCTAGATGGCTGTCTGTGGTATGAGAAAAGCTACCCCGGGGATAGATCTATAAGCGTCTGTTAATAAATCAAGTTGATGCTGGAGAAAGGATTTGTCTTTGGAGCAAGCTATGACGGAATTGTCTATCACCGTGAAGAGAAAAATGAATATGGCTTAGAAATAGACCAGAAATCTCTTTTATGGTTGAAGATAGTTCAAAAATACTTGCAGAAAGCTTATCGTAAAAACTCTAAGATTAGAAAAACAAAAAGAGGTTACTTTAGATTGAATGTATATTCTAAAGATCTTTATAACGAACTAAAAAAACTTCACGAAAATCCGCATTTAATCTTAGAGCAAAACGAAAAATTTCAGATAGGTTTTCTTCAAGGGATCTTTGATGCTCAAGGTAGTATTCGTTTCGAAAGAAGGCATATTACCGTGAGTTCAAATGAACCGAAAACAGCAGAGATTGTCATTAGATTGCTTGAAAAGAATTGTATAAAAACTGGAAAACCATTCAAAGACAAAAATAACGTTATAAGTATCCCTTTCTACGGAAAAAACAATATGTTAAAATTTAGTCGAATTATAAATTTTCGTCATCCAGAAAAGAAAGAGAGACTTGATTTGTTATTAAAATCGCTTGTAAATCCCCTATAATGGTGTCGTAGCGGGCGAGAGTTCTTGTCCGTATTCTTCGACATTACGGGGTTTGTAAAATATTAACCTCGGTGTCTACAAAGTACCACCAACATCGTATTACCCTCAACTGTTAGAGTGAGCAACGAATGATTAACGCACTTCGTGCGTTGGTCTGCTTTTCCGTGAAAAACAGCGTTAGTAATACGATAAAGGTCTTTGCAGACATAGACAAACGAAGAATCCGGAGGACAAATCGACCCCGCGTGTTGCGGCGTCGCTGTCGGCTGGCCCTCTCCTGGCTGTGCAGCAGCAGCCAAGGGTGCTGGAGTTCACAGATTAAAAGGGCACCTTAGCTGGGTTCAGAACGGTGTGAGCCAGTTTGGTCTATATCTGCTGGAGGTGTCATTGCCTGAGGGAAAAGAAGGATAAGTACGAAAGGAACATCCTTCTGCGGCCTCTTGTGTACCAGTTGTCCGACAGGGCAGCGCTGGGTAGCTACGCCGTACGCCGATTAGAGCTGAAGGCATCTAAGCTCGAAGCGGCTCTCGAAAATAGGCAATCGGTGCTGGCAAGACGACCAGTCATGGAACAGGGGTGTAATTACCAAGCTTCGGCGAGGTATTCAGCCCATTGTCTCCTAAACCAATGCTAACCTTTAACGTTGGGAAGCAAAGAGGATTGATGCAAAAGCTGATAGACGCACAAAGTGCGTCAGTTTGTTTTTGCATTGTTCTGAATACTTCCCTCGAGAAATCGACCGGACCTGAAAATTGCATTTTCATAAGTAAAATGGCTATAGTGCTCCAAGAAAACAATCATAATTATTAGTTTTCTTTGGCACTATATGTGAACCAAATAAGTTATATCCTGTTTATTTATTTGGTTCACCATAGATGAACCTATGCAGAATTAACTATCTACTGGTCATAAACATCCCACTAAAAACCCACTTTTCTATATTATATTCCAACCCATAGAAAAGTTTATATATAGTCCAGAACATATAAGGAATCTGATTTGATGGCCTTTTACTGCAAATTTTTATTGGTCAACTTTAGCGTCTTGGGGTGTGTGTCGAATGAAGAAAAAGCTACACAACTGCGGTAACGGCTTCAGGGGCTATGTAATCAGAGCCAGGGGCATATCGTTCTGCGGTTTCTGCGGCAAAGAAGCATAGATATGACGGATACAGCCGGCAGAGAAGGCTATGACGCCGGGTATCTTGAGCAAGATTTATTAGCTTGTTCTCCAATACTTTCTTGTGACCTGCCACTTGACCGCCCCTGGCGGACTCTGCAGGAAGGCCGGATGCCCTCTAGCAGGGACATCCTGACGAACTTCGGAACTACCGGGGAGGAAGCTCTGCCCACCCTTCCGCAAGGAGATGTGCGCGCACGGGCGCCTGGCAGGAATGCCAGACATCGGAAACAGAAACGACACCGGCTGCATACCGAGAACGGCTCATGCCGTTATAGATGAGGAATGCCTATCAGGCGAAAGCCTGAGGCCGGATTAAACGGTCCATGTGCACAGGGTGCAAGGCTACAAGCCGCATAGACGAATGTCAAGAAGCCTGTTCGTGACGTGCTGACATGAGAAGTATAGCTTCCTATGCTTACAGCACCGAGTGAAGGCTAACAGAAGGCAGGCTATGGCAGGTCACCATCATGTTCAAGGAAGGTGATTCCACCTTCTTTTATTATTTCTCCCAGCTCGTGCTCCAAAAAGTCACGGACGCTAGGCCTTTCCATGAGCTTGTCCATCACGCTGTCTGTCAGCCTTCTTTTCTCCTCGATTTCCATGACTGTTTTCAGATCAAGAGGCATCCAGCATTTCTGGCAGACCTTGAAAGTAGCCGGGTTCACTTTTCCGCAGCGCGGGCAGTCTTTTGGCCTGAGCGTGCCGTTGTCTTTAGGCTCGGCGCATTCATGCAACAGCCTCT
>CAYJVT010000028.1:0-10091 GCA_964373695.1 uncultured archaeon
CCTTTTTATTTCATTGGAGCACTATAGCTGCATGAAAAACTTATTCATGCAACTTATTTAACCCTCCATCATAATCCATACATGGTAGCGATGGAACAGAAAATAGACATCCAGAAAGGGATGAAGTACTCTACATATGACGGCATGTTCGCGTCGGCGATGGATGCGTTCACGTCGGCATTCGTCTCCGCGTTTGCGCTCGCGCTGGGCGCCGGAAACCTCGTGATAGGGCTCCTCTCGGCTGCGCCGCAGGTATTGTGGACTGCAAACCAGTTCACCGCGGCATGGGCTGTCGAGAAGACGGGGCAAAGGAAGAAGATAGTTATATTCACGGCAACCGCCTCAAGGCTGGTGTGGCTTCCTATAGCCTTCCTGCCTTTCATCTTCCCGGACCTCAACATTCTTATTATACTCGTGTCGCTTTCGACCATGATAGGCGCATTTATCGGGCCTGCGTGGGCGTCCTGGATGGCGGACATAGTGCCGGACGAGATAAGGGGAAGATATTTCAGCAGCAGGAACCGCGCCACGGCTTTTGCGGGCCTTGTCGCGACCATGTCTGCCGGTCTGATTTTGGGGGTGTTTCCGGAAGGCACGACGGGCTTTGTAATCATTTTCGTCATGGGAACTGCCTGCGGCATCCTGTCGTCAATGCTGCTGACAAAGATACCAGAGCCCCCGTATTCGGCACTGAGGACAAGATTCGGCGAAAACCTCAGGCATTCGCTCGGAAACAGGCGGTTCAGGAAATTCATAGTAATATATTTCATATTCAGGTTCGGCGTCATGTTCGGCGCGCCTTTCATGATAGTGGACCTGATAAGCAACATGAACGCCGCTTACATATGGATATCTATAACAGCCGCCGCATCAACCATAGCCGGCATCATGGCGCGGGGCTCAGTTGGGAAAGCGTCGGACCTTTTTGGCCATAGGCCTGTTCTCATTATAGGATGCATAGGCACGTCGCTGACGCCTCTTGGCTGGGCGCTCGCAACGTCGCCTGAGCACATAATTATTGTCAACATAATAAACGGAATCGCGTGGGCTGCCGCCGACCTCGCGCTGTTCAATTACATGCTTGAAACAAGTCCCAGGGAGCTGAGGCCCACTTATGCCGCAATTTTCTGGGTTGTCATGGGAGCGGCAGCGATAATAGCGCCTGTAGCAGGCGGCCTCTATGCGGACTATATGACGGGGACAGGCGGGGAGCTGCTGGGATTCGAGGGCCTGAAGGCGGTCTTCGTAGTATCGTTTATCCTGCGTCTTGCAGGAGGGCTTCTGTTCTGGAAATTCCTGGAGGAGGTCGTGGAGAAAAGGGAAAAAGCAAAGACTGCGGAGGTTGCGCAGGAAATGTTCAGGACAGGAATTCACGGCGGCATAAACCAGATGCTGTATATGAAGAGCAGCGCGAAAACCACGGCAAAAAGAGTTGGCAGCATAGCGGAAAGCATAGAGAAGGAGCTGAAGGAGGCGGCCGTGGCCGTCGAGGACAAGCTTGAGGATATTGAGAGGGAAAGAGGGATGGCAAGCGACAGGATTGTCAGGGGGGCGGAGGAGATGGAAAAGAATTTCATGGAAACCGTGGAGAAGCGGAGGGGGAAAAAGTCTAATAATAAGGAGGGGAAATGATTATTATGCGGATAAGAAGCATGCGCGCAAGGGAAGTCCTGGATTCGAGGGGGAACCCTACGGTGGAGGTCGAGGTGAACGGCGCCAGAGCCATTGTGCCTTCCGGAGTATCGGCCGGGACACACGAGGCGCTTGAACTGAGGGACGGCGGCTCCCGTTACATGGGAAGGGGGGTGAGTGTGGCAGTTTCAAACGTCAACAAGATAATATCAAAAAAAATAACGGGCAAATCTTTCGCTCAGGCGGAGCTTGACGGGCTGATGCTGAAGCTCGACGGGACGCCGGACAAGTCGAGGCTGGGGGCCAACGCAATCCTCGGCGTGTCGATGGCGTTCTGCGCCGCGCAAGGCGAGACCTATGAGACGATAGGAAAGCTTTACGGCGGCAGGTACGTCATGCCTATTCCTTTCATAAATGTGCTTGAAGGCGGGAAGCATGCAGGGAACGGCCTTTCCGTGCAGGAGTTCATGGTAGTCCCTTCGGGAGCGAAGAAATTCTCCGATGCGCTGCGCATTGGAAGCGAGATTTATCACATGCTCAGGGACATTATCAAGGAAAAGTACGGGAAGAACAGCATAAACGTCGGTGATGAAGGCGGCTTCGCCCCACCTCTTGAAAGCACGGAAGACGCCCTGGAGCTTGTGTCGAAATCCATCGAAGAGTCCGGCCACGGGAAGGAAACCGTGATAGCGCTGGACGCGGCCGCGTCGGAATTCTTTTACGACGGAAGCTACATGATAGACGGCAAGAGCCTTGACGCTGACGAAATGATTGACTTTTACAAATCAGTTGTTGCAGGATATCATGTAAGAAGCATCGAGGACCCGTTCCACGAAGATGATTTCGAGTCTTATGCGGAGCTTCTCTCGTCGTCGCGCATTCAGCTCGTCGGCGACGACCTGACCGTCACAAACCGGGAACGCATACAGAAAGCCGTCGAGAAGAAGTCGTGCAGCTGCCTTCTCCTTAAAGTGAACCAGGTCGGGACGGTGAGCGAGGCGCTTGGCGCCGCGAAGCTCGTTGCAAAGAACAAGTGGCGCGTCATGGTCTCGCATCGCGGCGGCGACACTGAAGACACATTCGTATCGGACCTCGCTGTAGGAATGGGGTGCGGCATGATAAAGTCGGGTGCGCCGTGCCGAGGAGAGCGCACCGCCAAGTACAACCGTCTTCTGCGGATAGAGGAGCGCCTTCCGAAGGCTAGGTATGGAATAAGAATCTGACAAAACTGTCTTCGGATTGTTATTGTCTCTGCTCTACGAAGAGGAGTATTATCGCGAGCACGAGGAAAGATATGCCGGTGAACCAGAACAGGTTGAGCAGCGAGGAGAAAAGCCCGGCGCCGAACAGTATGCCTGAAGCAAAAAGTAGCACTTTTTCCTCGTCGTGTTTGTTGAGGAAGAGTTCGTTCTTGCTTATGTAAGAAGGCGCATGCGGGTGATTCCTTCTTGAAGTCCTTTTCCCTGCAGATTTTCTCTTTGCCATTCGAACACCTCGTAATTCTGCAAAAAAGTATAATTATAACTTTTTTGATATCTTCAAAAGCTCTACTTTTGAAAGATATTCCGTAATTATATTTTGATTGGCTGTATATAAAGATTTAAGAAGAAAATTTTAGCTGTTTTCTCTCGCCCGTTCTTCCGCAAATGCGATCTGCCTGTTTATTTCTCTCTTGATGCGCGATACCCTTTCGGAGGAGATTTCTGCAGAAGTCTCCGAAACGTCTATGGACCCGCTTCCGTCCTGCGAAACCAGCCTGACTCTGTACTCAAACTCTTCGGGCTCGATTCTGCCATCATGGTCCCTGTCGTTGAATGAATATTCCTCGTATCTTGTGTAGGTTTTCGAGCCCTCGGTCGTTGTCCCGATATTCCTTCTCATAGTAAAGCTGAATTCAAGTGTATTAGAATCCCCCCGACCGCCCTGCGGTATGTAATCTCCATACACCGTTCTTGACATTAAATCTATTACAATAATTTCTTCAGTTCTATCGTAATTTGTTATCTCCCAGATTCCATCATAGCTCTGTGGCGTGGAGAACGTCACTTTATACACGCCCCTTTTCACTCTCTCGAAGAGGCCTCGGATGACAGGGCTTGTCAAGTTGTTTTCATAACTATTAAACTCGACCTCTTCAATCTTGACTCCATCGCCTTCCCTGAGCATGGACTTGCATAAAGCTGTTCCATGGTCCATGAATACGCCGACGCTTCCAACATAGACTCCATCATCTCTGCTGTACTCCCTTCCTTCCCCTGGCCTTGAAGAATAGTCATCCACCCGGCTGCATACGTAGCATGCACCGTCAGTACGCCTGAGACATGCGCTATCTGTCCACGAACCTGCGCTGCAAAGGGAGCCTTCTGAACATCCCCGAAATTCCTGCCCCTTCGGGATTATGCCGTAATCGGTGTAATAAAATTCGTCAAAATTTCTCAGCGAGCCGTCATTTATCGAGGCGATTATCTGCTCGTCGTTTCCTTGGAGATGCCTTTCCGAATAGATGCGCTCGTCATTAGTATATTTTGCTGCCAGCTCGATAATCCTGCTTTTTTCGACTGCTCTTCGCATTCTAGGCAGCACTTCTCTTTCATAACGGGCGACCTCCTCTGTATTCAGCTGGCTCTCGCGCATCACTGCCCCTATGAAATTGCTTACAATGCCAGCATCAGCGCGCACGCCGGTGTCGCATATGGTGGGGTCTATTATGTCCTGCCTTTCCTGAACCTGCATCCATATTCCGTCAGGCGTGCATGCGAAGCATTTGTTCCTGTCCTCGCCGTCTCCCATGCGGACGGAGTAGGCCGAGCTGCAGGCCTGTCCTCCCCTCGGTCTCAGTTCAGTTGCTCTTGAAATCGTCAAAGCCTGCGAAACAGTGGTGCAGAATCCGGAAGTCGCATCGCCAGACCATGTGCATCCGTGCACATCGCCGAGCGTCCTCATGTAGATTCCGTCGCTGCCCTGGCGGCGCCTGCAATACTCTATTTCAGCGTTGCCGCTCATGCAGTCGCAATAGCTTGAAATTGACAGGCAGTTGTTGGTGGTGTCATCATACATATAAGTCGACCGTATGGCGGCCACGTCGCTCCTGGTATAATATCTACCGGGAAACGTGCAATAGAGCGGGGAACTCACTCCCCCGGATGCCACGCAACCTTCCGGGCATCCCTCTTTCCATGCTATGGAATACATACCATCCATCGTGAAATCCCTTGTGAATCCGGGACAATAAGGCTCGTCCATGGAGCCAAAACTGGCCGTCTTGAGCCTCGCTGTTGGTGATATTGTCGATGGGCCGGAGTTGACGCATTGATTGCTTGCGTCATTCCAGTCGCATCGCAGCCCTTGATAATTTGAATTTCCGCAATCATACAATGATGACATCTGGCTGCAGCCGTCAGAAACAGCAAGGCAGAAAGGGTTTTCAATGTCGTCTTTCCAGACGCATCGCACGCCGCTGCTCAATTCGGGGACCGCATCGCACGCCTCTTTTGTTCTCAACGAGGAGCATGAAGAGGTTGTGTTGAATCCGAACGTCTGTAGCTGCCACCTCCCGCATGAGAGCAATGCGCCGTCGGCGCCGCTCTGCTCATTCAGGCATCCGCAGTACCACCTCTCGTTCTTCCACTGGCATGTGTATGCAAGAACGTAGTTGCCGCCGGAAAGAAGATTTCCAGCCTCCACCGGTATTTCAGCTATCACCTCGTTCGACGACCATCCGGGATATTCCGTGTTGTGGGGGAAGGTGAACTGCCGCCACTGCCTCGCCCTCGGGTTCCATATGTATCCTGTCGTCCATATGTATGTGCCGCTTGCCGTCACGATAGCTTTGCTGTCCTGGTAGCTGGCGCTGACAAGCGTCTCCCCTGTCTGGACATCCCACGGCACGGCAGCCCAGGACTGGGCCCATGAGGGCAATCCCTGCGATCGTGAAATCGCGTTGCCTTCCGCCACGAAGTCGGAGTATGACGATAGAAAAAGCGTGACGGACAATAAAATAATTATTGCAGCAAGCTCTTTCCGAAAGAAATGCATGCATTTACTTGGTAATTAACAATAAAATACTTTTGTCTTCACGGCACCAGTCTCTGCACGTCCCTTGGGAAAAGAACGGCTTCACGGACATTGGTCAATTCAAGGAGCTGCTTCGTGAGCCTCTCAAATCCAATGGAAAATCCCCCATGCGGCGGTATGCCGTATTTAAAGAAATCCGAAAACCATTTGATGTTATCAATGTTCATTTTCTTTATCTTCGCCTGCTCTATTATCTTGTCATATCTGTGCTCCCTCTGGCCGCCGGACGAGAGCTCGACTCCCCTGTATATCAGGTCTATGCTTCTTGCCCATTGCGGGTCTTCATCAACACGCATGACGTAGAAAGGCTTGACATTGAAAGGGAAACGGTTCACGAAGAAGAAGTCCGATTTGTGCTTCTTCTTCACGTAATCGCCTAGGGCCTTCTCCTCTTCCGTTCCGTAATCCTGCCCATGCTCGATCTTGAAGCCAAGCCCGTCAAGTATTTCGTATATCTCTGGGAACTCGAGAACAGGAAACTTGTCCGGCACGTCTATCTTGACGCCGAACATTTCAAGCTCGGCTTCGCAGTCCTTTGCCAGCTTTCTCATGGCGTACTTTACCATTTCCTGCTCCAGACGGATTATGTCGTACTCATCTTTTATGAAAGCCATTTCTGCTACGCACGTCCTGTGCTCGCAAAGATGCCTTGTGGTATGCGAAAGTTCAGCCCTCCATGAGGGCCCTACTTCATAAATGCGCTCGAAACCTCCGGCTATGGTGAGCTGCCTGTGGAGCTGCGGGTCCTGCCGGAGGAATGCCTCCTTATCATAATATACTACAGGAAAAACTTCGCTTCCGCTTTCGGCCGCTACGCCCATTATACAGGGCGTGAATATCTGAGTGAATTCTTCCTTCTTGAAGAAATCCTGTATCTCCTGTATCAGCATCGACTGTATCCTGAATATGGCCTGGTTGTTTCTGCTTCTGAGGTCAAGAGGCCTGTAGTCAAGCCTTGTGTCAAGATTTGTCTGTATATTGTCATTCATCTCTATCGGGATTATGTCGGAAACATTTGCAAGGATCTCGACTGAGCTTGGAACTATCTCAACACCGCCCGGCGAAGCTTTGCTCTCGACAGCCGAACCCTCGATGCAGACAACAGACTCTTTCCTGAGATCCTTTATTTTTTCCAGCACCGGATTGCCTTTCTTCGCGGTTACCTGAATCCTGCCCTTCGCATCCCTCAGCAATATGAATGTCAGGTTCCCCAAATCTCTTTTTTCGTCGACCCATCCGGCGATTTTCACGTTCTGGTTCGGCCGGACTTCAGAGGAATAGTGCGTTCGGAGCATTTCAGAAAAGTATATTCTACAAATTTAAAGCTATACTTTTTGAAATCAAAGTCTTCTTAATTATGAAAGACGCGAAGACTTATGATTTTTCACACCAGGACATTGTAGAATATGGTCCATACGACGAACCAAGTAAAAATGCAGACCACCATCCCGTTGCCGAGCCACCATTTCATGTCCTTCTTTTCCTTGACAACGCGCTGCATGAGAAGCCATCCGGCTCCCAGGAAAACCAGCATTATTATGACGGAAAGCACGTTGCTTCTCGAAAGGAACGATGCGTATCCGGCGATCACGCCGAGAACCATGAAAGAAAGGGTCGTTCTCAGCTCCGCATCAAAATACTTTTTCAAATCCATTATATCACTTCACGAAACTGCCAAGCTTTTTCTGCTGCTTCTCGCGCATCATCTCGCCGGCGGTCATCCAGCTCTTTCGCACGTCTGCCGGGAACTCTTTATTCATTTTAATCCAATTCTTTAAAAAGACGGTGGTGCGCTCGTCGCTCGTATACCCGCTGCCGAAATTCCCGTACACCCTGTGGAGCTTCCTTATCTCACTGTCCCTCGTCACCTTCGCCATGACGGAAGCGGCGCTGACCTCCGGATATTTCCTGTCAGCATAGTTCTCGGAGACTATCTCGACAGACTTTTTATCGAGGCCTTTCCTTATCTTCTCGGAGAACCTTTTCACGTTAACCTCAGGCGAGTCTATGACAACGCGCCCCGCGTCCACGGAGTTTATTATCTCATGCATCTTCCGTATCTCCAGTTTGTTCAGATTGTCCGACGAATCGATTTCACTGGCAGGGACCTGTATGATTCTGACATCGGACGCTATTTTCTTCAGCCGTGAGAACATCTCCTTCCTCTGCTCTCTTGTAAGAAGTTTCGAGTCCTTCGCGCCGGCCTTCTTCAGTCGGGGGATTTTTTCCTCTTCCACAAGATAGCCGCATATGACAAGAGGGCCGATGACAGGGCCTCTGCCGGACTCATCAATGCCAAGAACTTTCATACGGAATAAATTAGATGCGTCGTATTTAAGAATTGCAGCAATAGACTATTTGATTATAGCGGGGTAGAGCAGCCTGGAGTGCTCGTCGAAATTGCATCTTTCTGGTGCATATACGAATGGCCCATAAGCTGTTCTAGGACACCCGGAAGCAAGAACCACATATTCTTGCTGGGTACAGGTCGTAGGTTCAAATGTCTTTGCATCAAAGACTGAAAATCCTACCCCCGCTATTGTAATATTTTATCCAGTTTATTGTAATGCTTGGGGTTATTTGTTCCGACTGTTGCAAGCCATTTTCTCATCTGATTCTTTCCGTTTATTCTAAGTCTTATTTTACCCTTATCCAGCGCCTGAATTGTCAATGACCACCGCCTGAAGACGGTGGCTTGTCTGCAAAAGAGCAAAGCTCTTTTGAGATGCCAAAGACCTTTATGAGAAACCAACCTTTTATGTCAACAAATGAAGTATCGGAAGCCCTCTCTATGGGGTATGATACTACACTGAAGTATCTTATAGAACTGCATAAATCAAACAATATAAGTCTAAAAATGGTCGGCAATAGAAGGTTCTGGTACAAGTAAATTTTATTTATACGGCTGTTATACTAATTTATACTAGGATTCTATATGGATATCATGGAGAAAGCTTTCAAGATATTGAAGCAGCCCGTGTGCGACTCGTGCCTCGGCAGGCAGTATGCCCAGCTCCTGTCGGGATACTCGAACGAGGAGAGGGGCCGCGCCGTCAGGACTCTTGTAGCGATGCACATAGACAGGGCCGACGCGAAGCATGAAATGGACATGTCCAACTTCTCAGATTACGACTTCCACAGCCTGGAGATGCTGAAGCCTGCAGGGAAGAAATGCTCGGTATGCGACGGTCTTCTCGGGAATGTCGGCAAGCTGGCGAAAGGCATAGCAAGAAAAGCGTCCAGATACGATTTCAGGACGTTCCTAGTCGGCACGAAGCTGTCGTTTGATATCCTCAGCAGGGAGGAAGAGCTGTGGGAGCGCATAGGCGTGGACGACTGCGAACCGCTGAAGGCCGAGCTCAACAGGGAAGTCGGGAAGCGGCTGGAAAAGCTAATGCCGGGGAAGAAATTCGACCCGAAGAAGCCGGATGTCAACTTCATAGTCGACCTGAACGACAACGCCACCGGGATATCGGTCAATCCTGTATTCATCTACGGCGAGTACCAGAAGCTCGTGCGCGGCATACCGCAGACCAAGTGGCCATCTGGGAAGTACAAGAATAGCGTGGAGCAAATCATCGCGAAACCTTTCATGAAGGCGTCGAAGGGCAAAATCCACAAGCTGCATGCACAGGGCCGCGAGGACATAGACGCCAGATGCCTGGCGTGGAGACCTTTCGTCCTGGAGATCACGGAGCCTAAGAACAGGACGTTCAAGCTGAAGTCCCTTGAGAAAAAGGTGGGGAAGGGCGTGAAAGTCAGGAACATGAGGCTCACGGACGTCGATGAAGTAAGGAAGTTGAAGGAAGCGAGGTCCGACAAGACGTACCAGGCAGTCGTGAAGTGCGAGAATCCTATTCAGAGAAAGGACCTTTCCAAGATTAAGCGCCTCATAACCGAGATAAAGCAGAGGACGCCGCAGCGCGTCGCCCACAGGCGCAGCGACCTGCTGAGGAAGAGGAAGGTGAAGTCCATCAAGGCCAGGTATGTCGACAAGAAGACGTTCATTATGACTGTCAGAGGCGAAGCAGGCCTCTATATTAAAGAACTCATAAACGGCGACTCGGGCCGGACGCAGCCATCGGTGTCGGAAATCCTCGGCATGCCTTGCGTATGCAAGGAGCTTGACGTTGTCAATATCCACAAATAAGCGTTTTTAAACGTCTAAAATCACATCTACCAAGATGGGATTGTCAACGGCCACCGCCTAATCACAAGTCAAGCGAAGCTTGACTTTGATCCTTCAAAGAGCGCAGCTCTTTGGGGTGTTGAAATTGCTTTGCAATTTCACACATTCACAGAAGCCTTCGGCTTCTGATGAAAAGGCGGTGGCTTGTCTGCAAAAGAGCTTTGGTTTTCATACATTTGTGCATTCAAGTGCAACA
>CAYJVT010000029.1:0-10042 GCA_964373695.1 uncultured archaeon
CCAGAAGAATTCAAGGAATTCTTTTGGGCAAAGGCAGTGGAATCTGCAGATTTGATTATTGTCATATTATCTCGACCTGTATGCCCGAGGCGCTCCTTGCAAGGCTCACGGACATCCTGCCGGAGCCGCTTGCATTGCCGATTATGTCAATGCTGCTGGAATAATTAACCGTTATCAGGCTGTCGCCGTCATAAGAGAAATTAAGGTTATTTTGTGTGAAGTTCGACTCGACAAAACGCCCGGGGAACCTGTATTCCAAAGTGTCGGGGCCATCGCGGGCAAAAAGCGTTCCTATCCCTGCATTGAACTGCACAAGCCTTTTCGCTCCCGCCGATTCCGCGCTCAATGAGCGTATCTCGTCATCGAGCTTTTCGAGCGATATACTGCCTTCCTCGAACTGGTTGTAGGCGGGCTCAAGGAGGAAGTTTATTTGAGTCGTCAGAATAATGGTGGAAGCCGTGACAACGGCTATGGCTACCGCAAATGTCAGCATGTTCATGTATTTACTTCCGCCGCGGCGGATAAAATGGTTTTGGATGGAGAAAGCGAGCCCGGAGCCGGGCGAATTTGAAATCCATGAAGGGGATTTAGGTTTTTATATCATGTGATAGTAAGAAATGAATTACTTTTTCAGATGGTATTTTCTTTGATTAGTTTGAGCCTTACGAGCCTTATTTCCTCATAGGAGTAGCCATCCCCTAGCATCTCTTTGATAGGCGTGAGCGGTCCGCCTCCGAGCTCTTGCATGCATCTGACAACTGCATCCTGCTTCTCCTTGCTTACAAATTGATCGATGTTTATCTCCTTTCCTGAAAATATCAGCTTCTCTATATGCGATTCTATAGTGCTCGGAGCAAGCCCTCTTTTAGTCGAAATATCCTCAAGACTAAATCCCTGTTCTATCAGCTCAAAAGTCTTCGTATAAGTGTCGGCATCGACATTAATTTTAGCCTGTGATTTTGAAGGAATCTTTCTTTCGTTAAAGTCTTTTTGCAGGCAATACCCTCGTATCTTTTCCACGAATCGACTGCCATACTTTTCAAGCTTTGCGCTTCCAACCCCTTTTATCTGCGCCATGCTTTGAAGGTTTTGCGGATAATATATTGACATCTCCCTTAGCGCAGTGTCATGGAATATGACATAAGGAGGCACATGCTCTGCATCAGCAATAGTTTTCCTTAGAATTCTTAGAGCCTCGAACAAGTCCTTGTCGAAAGCTTCTTTCGTTGATATTTCTTCTCTTTCCGCGGCAGGCATATCTTCCATGCCAGCAGCTTTTGTAAGCCTCACCGGAAGCTTTCCCGAAAGGATATCGTAGCTCTTGTCATTTAGCCTGAGAAGAGGATATTTGCTTCCTTCTATGCTAATAAAGCCGAGACGGCAAAGCTCTCTTATGAATGACTGCCATTCTCTTTTGCCAATATCTTTTCCGTTCCCGTATGATGCGAGCCTTTCGTGACCATATTGGATTATCCTTTTCTCATTTCCTCCAGTAAGTATGGAAATTATGTATGCTCCCCCAAACCTCTCCCGCGTCTCCTTGATGCAGGCAATTATTTTCTTTGCAACTTCCGTGCCATCAAAAGTTTGCATGGGAGTCAGGCAAGTATCACATTTGCCGCATTGTCCCTCATACGCTTCCCCAAAATAATTAAGAAGCATTTTTCTCCTGCACTCGCGGCTCTCGCAGAAAGCCACCATCTTATCCAGCTTCCTGTAAGCTATTGCAAGCTTTTTCCGGTTCCTTGATTTGTCCAGCAGCGCTTCTATTTTTTTCCTGTCGCCATAGCTAAAAAACAGTATGCACTCGCTTGGAAGCCCATCCCTTCCCGCCCTTCCGGTCTCCTGATAGTATCCTTCGATGTTTTTAGGCAAATCATAGTGGATGACATATCGCACATTCGGCTTGTTTATTCCCATTCCAAACGCTATCGTCGCAACTATTATCTGCGCATCATCCCTGATGAACCTCTCCTGGTTTTCAGCCCTTTCATCCTTGCCGAGGCCGGCATGATAAGGCAGTGCCAAAAATCCGTCTTCCAGCAGTTTTCGCGCAAGTTTCTCAGAGGAACTGCGGCTTTGGCAATATATTATTCCTGATTCATTTCTGCGATGTGATACATAATCCACAATCTTATCGTAAGTATCCTCTTTTAGCCGGACATTATAGAATAGATTCGGCCTGTTAAAGCTCGCCCTGTATATTCGCGGCGAAGAAAGCTTGAGTGTCGAAATGATATCACCTTGCACCTCCGGTACTGCTGTAGCAGTAAGCGCGATTATCGGAACCTTGGGGAATGCCTCCCTCAACATCTTAAGATTCCTGTATTCCGGCCGGAAGTCATGCCCCCACTCCGATATGCAATGCGCCTCATCTACCGCAAACAGCGATATCCTGAGCATCCGCAGGAATTCTATGAAATCATAAGATGCAAATCTCTCGGGCGCCACGTACAATATCTTGTCCTTGTTCTCAAGGAGCCTGATCTTTGCATCCTCAATTTCACTCATAGTAAGTGTACTGTTGATAAAAGAAGCCCCAATCCCGTTAGCCCGCAGGCTATCCACCTGGTCTTTCATGAGTGAAATAAGAGGCGACACTACAATGCTCACCCCTTCCTTCATCACAGCCGGCAGCTGGTAACAAAGCGATTTGCCGCTCCCGGTAGGCATAAGCACAAACACATCTTTCCCGGAAAGCACGTCCATTACAACATCTTCCTGCATCTCCCTGAATTCATTATAACCAAAATCCAGCTTCAGCCTCTCCAGTGGGTGCTCCATGACTGAAATTTGCATGGAATTCTTAAATATGAAGAAGTTGTGATAGGTGAGAAATGATTTTACTTTTTCTTAGTGCTTCTTGGAATTTATTAAGAATAAGAAATATAGGAAACCAGGAGCCGGGCGAATTTGAAATCCATGAATATTGTTGAGAAGTTTTATTAAATCGTATATGAATAAAGAAATATGCCAGATTATGCAATCTATCATTCCTCAAGATTCGATAAAGAACTTGAGAAATTCGGAAACGATTTCAAAGTCTGGCTGGATAAAATGGAAGAGCAGCTTGTCAAAAGTCCCTATTCTGGAGACCCGCTTGGCGTCAAGTGGTTCCGCGAAAAGAAATATAAGAATTATAGGGTTTATTTTCTCGTCTATGATGACATTTCGTCTGTTTTTATGGTAGGAATAAGCGACAAGAAAGACCAGCAAAAGGTTATCAATACAATAAGACTTTTGTTGGACTTTTTCAGGGATGAACTTGAAAGATTAGCCAAGAAAGAGTAATTACTTTACCCTTCTTATTCTGCCTTCTTTTATGTCTTTAAGGCTTTCCATAAACTGCCTGAGCAGCTCGACATCTATTTCTGCCTGCATCTTCAGTTTTTCATATTCCTTCCTTGGTATAGTAACTGTGTCCGTTTTCATGAATAATTTAACCCCACAGCCATATTTAAAGGGATACAGATATTGCAGGGGAATTCTGATTTCAAATCCGAATCTCCTGAAGTGAGCCCGGAGCCGGGCGAATTTGAAATCTGGGTAGGGATTCGGGAAATTTATATCATGTGTTATATGGGAATTTATGATTTATCATCTGTCTTTTGTTCATTCACTTTCTTCATGAGTTCAGGATAAATCCTTTTCAGGAAATTCACGGCTTCTTTTGCATATTCCTTGTCAAAGGTCTTTCCGTAATACAAAATGCCGTTCCTGAAATATCTGAGCTGATCGGCGAAATGGACATCATTCTTATCAAATCCAAGAATTCTCATGTAAGACACTTCGGCTTCATGTGCATAGGCACCCGAGGCATTATAGCCATCAAGGAGCATTCTTGCCCTTATCGCTTCCATTATGGCATCGTAGCAGTCCTTGATTATTGAATTTTTGTTGTTTTCGTCTATACCTATTTTTTAATTACGTCATTAATCCATCTGACAGACCTTTCGGATTCTTCTATCAGGAATCTTGCCCTTGACATGTCCGGACTCTGTTTTTTCACGATTCTCATTTTCAGGAATTCGCTGAATGACTTCACAATTCTATCCCTCCGACAAGAATGATGCCGTTGTAGAGACTTTCTCTCAGATGTTTGTGTATATTGCTGAATGAGTCGTAAAAATTGATATTTATCTCCCTTTCAAGAGCCTTTTCGAATTTATCCAAGTCTATAACTTTGTCCTTCCTGCCTATTACAGCCAGATCGATGTCAGAACTTATTATGTCTTCCCCTCTCGAATAGCTGCCGAACAGGATTATTGTTGCTCCTGCAAATTCATGCTCAATGTAGTCAAAAAGTCCGGATTCATATATAAGCTTCAGGTTATCAGCCCTTTTCAGCTGCATTACTCTTCGGCTATCCCTGTTCATTTCTATAGACCATCTTTTAGATTCGTTGTCCTGCTGGACAACAATCAGCCCGTCTTCTTCCATCTGTGGAATAGCTTTCATCACTGCCGGAGGGGAAACTCCGAGAACTTTTGCTATCTGCCTCTGGTTCATGGTCTTTCCGGCCCTTACGAAAAGAAGCCTCAATATCTCCTGCTGGAGATTTGTAAACTTTAGTTTATATATATTTATCATAGTTAATACATATTAACTAAACTTTATATATCTATCATACTGTGTCGGGGAAAGTATTTTCTGTAGAAGCAGCCGTCGCACATCCCGTCGTGCCAGTCCCTGTTATGCGCCGAAATCTTTGCCTTGCACTCCCTGCAGTCGTAGTCCATTTCCTCGTCATTCTTCATGTGGAACGTGCGCATCTTTTTCTTCATCTCGGCATCGCTCATCGGCTGGGCAAAGCTGCCTTCTGACCAGAAATCGTCTTCTTCCTTTTCTTCGGACATTATTATATATTTCTTCGCATGTTTACATTCTTTTCTGTCACGATTTTGGAGGCGTGTCCGTTTTAATCCCCCAGCAGGATTTGAAATATCACGAGCCCGGAGGGATTCGAACCCCCGACCTTCTGGTCCGAAGCCAGACGCTCTATCCAGATTTCTCGGCAATCCCTTAAATTTGTGAAAGCCTTCCGTTCTTTGGGACATGCAAAGACCTTTCTTTCCAAGAAAGGGATTTGCCACTAAGCTACGGGCCCTTTAGTAAACTAATCGCTGCAGAGAATTAAAATAGAAATAATCAGGGATTGCAGGCGCCTTCACTGCACCCGTTCGGGCACTTCTTCAGGGCACTGGCCATCCCGCTTCCGTCGCAGTAATATTCCTTCAGTATGGTGCCGGAGCACGAGTCCTCAAACACGTAGGATGTGCCGCCGCTTGTCGCGGTGAGGGTTCCCCTAAGCCCGGCATTATTGCCGTCCGAGTCGGAGCACAAGTCTTGGACTGCGGCTTCCTTCTGTGCAACAGACTGCGCAACCGCGCCTTCACGGTTCGTCGCGAAGCCTGTGTATATTGGCGTCGCCAGAATGCCTATTATCAGCAGCAGCGCCGCCGCATAGGTCTTCTGATTGTGCCACATCGTCTGATTCCGGAAGCGGGGCGCATATTTCGCCGTCTTATTGCGGTTTTTCCTGAATGATAATGAGAGCCTAGCCATTTTCTTCATAGAAATCATTTTGTTTCGGAACATATAAATATATTACTTGAGCATCTGTTCGAGGAGCTTCCTTATCGTGACCGGGTCGCCCCTGCCCTGAGTCTTGCGCATCACCTGGCCGACGAGGAAGTTGAACGACTCCTTTCTCCCGGACTTGTAATCGAGCAGCGCCTTCGAGTTCTCGTTAAGAACGTCCTTTATGACGTCCTCGAGCTTCTCCTCGTCGTGTATTATGGAGACGTCGCTCTTCTTCATCATTTCCTCAGGATCCTCGGGCCTCTTCACCATATCCCTGAACAGGAGCTCGGCCGTGCGTTCCGTTATCCGCCTGTCGTACATGAGCTGGAGCATCCTCGTGATGTGAAATTCCTTTAT
The DNA here is from genome assembly GCA_964373695.1 of uncultured archaeon. Classification (GTDB taxonomy): domain Archaea; phylum Aenigmatarchaeota; class Aenigmatarchaeia; order GW2011-AR5; family GW2011-AR5; genus JACPAH01. The sequence continues at coordinate 5,941 of CAYJVT010000029.1, forward strand.
CCCCGTGTCCTTCAGTCTGATGTTGCTGAAGTTGAGCGTCTTTTTTATTTCGCCGGCGAACCATCTCGCCGCAAAGTCCGCGTCAATCGTCTTTATGACCTTCTCGAACATCTCGGCGAGGTCCGGCTCAGAAGCTATGGAGACTGCAAGCTCCTCCTGTATGCCCATCGACGCGTACTTCCTGACCTTGTCGCGGGCGAATTCCGGCATCGTCTCCTTTATAGTTCTTAGCATCCCGGCATCCACGCGTATCTTCGGTATGTCGCCCTCGAAAATATAGCCGTAGTCCTCCTCCACTTCCTTTGCCCTGAGACTTCTTGTGACGCCGGCACCGGCATCCCACGACCTCGTCTCCTGCACTATCTCCTTCTTCCTCGAATACAAAGTGCGCTGCCTGACTACTTCGTATTCCAAGGCCTTCTCGATGTCCTTGAATCCGGATATGTTCTTTATCTCGACGCGCTCGGAGCGCTTGAGTCCCGGTATGTCCTTCTGGTCCAGGGAAATGTTCGCATCTACTCTCATCGAACCCTCCATGTCAGGATTGAACGCATTCAGGTATTGGAGCATCGTGGAAAGCTCCTGCAGGAAAAGCCTGGTCTGCTTCGGAGTTGTGAAATCCGGCTCCGTCACTATTTCGCACAAAGGCACGCCTGAGCGGTTGTAATCAACAAGCGCATAGCTTGCTGTTGTGATGCCGCCGCCTTCGTGAACTATCCTTGCCGGATCCTCCTCCAGGTTTATCCTCTTTATCCTTATCTCTTTTCCTGCGGCAGCAAGCTTTCCGTCTGTTGCTAGAGGCATCTCGTACTGCGTGACCTGGAAATTCTTCCCCATGTCAGGGTAGAAATATGATTTCCTTGAGAAGAATGTCTCCTTGGGCATCCTGCATCCGAGTGCCGTCGCTATCCTCAGAGCCATTTCCACGGCTTGCCTGTTGACGCGCGGCTTGCTTCCGGGCAGGCCTATGCAGTATGCGCACACGCGCGTGTTCGGCTCGCTGCTGAAGCCGTTCTCGCATCCGCAGAAGAGCTTTGTTTTCGTACTCAACTGACAGTGCACTTCAAGACCGATTTTCATAGATTTTTCACCATTATTATCTCGTCAATAAACCTGCCCGAATGCTTGATGCCTTTCGGTATCCTGCCGGCCTCCCTGAAGCCGTGCTTCTTATAGAGGTTTATTGCAACCTTGTTCGGCCCGTACACCGAAAGGCGTATCATCCTGCATCCGATGTATTTCTTCGAACCGTCAATAAGCATTTTCATTATCCTGTTCCCCAGGCCCATGCCCCTGAACTCTTTTACGACGCCTAGCGCTATGCTGCAGACATGCTTGTTCTTGTCGTGCGAGCCTCTTTCCGCCACTATCACCGATATTATTCTTCCGCCGCATTCCAGGACTATGCAGAACTTGTCGCCCTTCCTCATGCCTTCGAGCATCTTCTTCAGGTATTTCTTTTCCTCCTTCAGCGTCTTCTTCTTCGATTCGAGGATGTAGACCTTTTCGCTTATGAGGGAATTTATGTAATCCAAGAGGTTTCTTTCATCGCCTCTCTTCGGCAACCTCGCGGCAACTTCCCTTCCGTCTTCAAGTCTGAATCTGCCTATTTTCCTTCCGGGTGTCAGCTCCATGTTTCATCGCGCCCTCTCGTAAGCCGCGGCGGCCCTTATGATGATGCCTTCCTGCATATGGTTCCCCATGAGATGAAGCCCGACGGACTTGTTCCTGCACGGCACCGATATCATTGGTATGCCGGCAAGATTTGCAGGCACCGTCAGGACGTCCATCTGGTACTGCTGAAGCGGCGTGAGCTTTTCTATGTCGGAGAATTTCGGCGGAAGCACCGGCATCGACGGCGCCGCAATGACGTCCACGCCCCCGAAGGCCTTTGCGAAGTCCTCTATAAGCAGCGTCCTTATCCTCATCGCCTTGACGTAATAGTGATCCCTGTAGCCTGACATCCTCGCGAACGTTCCGAGTATGATGCGGCGCTTCGCTTCCTGGCCGAAGCCCTCGCTGCGCACATTGGAGAAATATTCGTTGGAGCTCCCCTCCAGTTTTCCGTGAAGGCCGTACCTCATGCCGCAGTACCTTGCAAGGTTCGTCGACGCCTCGGACGCGGCTATTATGTAGTAGGCGGCGAGGCTGTACTTGGTGTGCGGCAGCGATATCTCCCTGTAAGAGGCGCCTTCGCCCTCCAGATTTTTTATCGCGTCCCACACATTCTTTTCCACTTCCCCGTCTATGTTGGCGAAGTACTCTTTCGGGACTCCTATCGTCATCTTCGCCACGCCGTCCAGGTACTGCAGGTAGTTCTGCCTTTGCGCCGGGAGCGACGTCATGTCCATGCCGTCGTGGCCGGCTATCACCGAAAGCATGAGGGCCGCATCGTGGACCTTCTTCGCTATCGTGCCTATCTTGTCCAGTGAGTTCGCGTAGTCTATGAGCCCGTACCTTGAGACGAGACCATATGTAGGCGTGAGCCCGACGACGCCGCAGAATGCTGCCGGGGCTGTTATGCTGCCCCCGGTGCTTTCGGCGAGGCTTATGTGCGGCATGTCAAGAGCCGCTGTCAGTCCGCCGCTTCCTCCTGAGGAGCCGCCGCAAGTCCTCTCGGGGTCGTTTGGATTCTTTGGCACACCGTATCCCGAGTTTGTGGAGAACGTGCCGAACCCGAATTCGTCCTGGTTCGTCTTGCCTATTATGTTCCCCCCATCGTCAATTACGCGCCTGACAGCTGTGGCGTCGAAAGGCGGCACATATCCCCGAAGAATCTTCGAGCCGGCGCAGCTTTCCATTCCCTTTACACATATACAATCCTTCACCGAGACCGGAAGCCCATAAAGGCCTTTTTTCGGCTGGCACGACATGCTGCCCGTGACGCGGAGAAAATTATGGCCTTTCCATTTAGAGAGTTCCTCGCGGAAGGCGCTTATGAAGTCCTGGTAATCTATGCCGCCGCTTTCGCTCTTGCGTATGAACTCCGAAACGGAAATATTATACTTCATACGACCCTCGGCCCCTTGAAGAACCCCTTTTCCTTATGCTTAGTATTGGAAAGCGCCGCGTCCCTGCTTATACATTCCTCCTTCTCGTCCTCGCGGAGGGATGCTTCCATGGGGACTGGCTGGAAGGAAGGCTCCGACTCGGACGGCATCGAGTTCAATATTTCAAAAGCCTTCAGTATTTCCTCCAAGTCCGCCTGCAGCTTTTTCGATTCGGCTGCCGTTATGCGGAGCCTTGCGAGGGAAGCGACGTGCTTTATCGTGTCTGGAGTGATCTTCATAGGTATAGTATTAAGTGCAATGTTAAAAAACAAAAATTCATTTGTATTTTCCTTTTGTTTCATAGGGTTTCTTTGTTTTGTAAGCGTTGGTTTGTGCCATGTAAGAACTTAACATCTCGTTAAAGGGATTTTGTATTCCATAGCCGGACCGGGGGTTGTATCCGGAAGATGTTTTTTCATACGCATTACCTGACACCATATTCTTTATTTCCCTGCCGTATTTTTTTGTGCCTGCCCCGAGTTCTTCCTTTATCTTCATCCTTATCGAGAGATCCAGATTATCGATAAGCGGCATGATTTGCCGGAGGGCTTCCTCCAAGTCCCGGTCAGTAACCTGCGACGGGTCGTTGAATACCCTGAACCTAAAGGAAGAATAATAATCAAGCTCTGAAGTCGGCCTGCTGAAAAAGAGTGACCAGGAAATATTCGAGCTGGCGATTTTTACATTTTTCAGGGTTCCGTTGTGAAAAATCGTATAATCTATTTTACATCTGTCAAAAATGGTATCCTCAATATACCCGCCATTCCAGCTGCCGTAGAATATCTCGCAGTTGACGAATTTTGCACCTCTAATCTTGCAGTTAAAAAATGTGACAAATGAGAGTTTCGAGTCTTTGATAACTATATCGTTTATCATTTGGTCATGAAAATCGGCAAAATTTATTATAATGCTGGAAAAAAATCTTTTGCCTTGTTTGTATTGTTCGAGAAACTCCCTGCTTAGGAGGGCTTTCATAATGAATTCTTCTGAAGAGATTATTAAAATGAGTCTAGCAGCCGGCAGCCCGCCTCAAAGCCCCGTAGGGGCCGAAA
>CAYJVT010000030.1:0-9794 GCA_964373695.1 uncultured archaeon
CTGATTATCTTGCCTTCTTCTTCGGCTTTCCGCCGCCGCTTTCATTGAGATGCTTGTAGGCGCTGTACGCAGCGGTGACGCCTTCGGCGACGCCGGTTATCGCCTGCTTGAACTCCGTGTCGGCAACGTCGCCTGCGGCATATACTCCGGGCAAGTTCGTTTGCGACATCCTGTCTATTATTATCTCGCCCTTCTCGTTGAGCTTGACTCCGAGTTTTTTCGCGAGGCCCGAGAGTGGTATGTGGCCTATCTCTATGAAAAGCGCGTCCAGGGGGAATTCCTTCTTCCCCTTGTAAGGGTTGTCCAGAATGACATGGCTCATGAACTTGTTCCCCTTTATCTCCTTCACATTGGTCCTGTTTATTACCTCTATCTTGGGGTTGTTTTGGACGCGTGTCATGTTGACGGGCTCGGGGCGTATCTTCTCACCCCTGTAAATTATATAGACTTTCTTGCCGTAATTTGACAGGAGAAGCGCCTCCTTGGCGGACGAGTCGCTGCCGCCGACAACCCCTATCGTCTTGCCTTTGTACATGGCGCCGTCGCAATTATGAACTATGAAGTTTTTAGCCGCAAAATTGTTATTTTCCTCTACACCAAGGCTAAGAACTATACCTTCATAATCAATTTCTTTTATTTCGCGGATAGGGAGAATAACCCTCTCATTGTTTATCCATGCATGTTGTTTAAATTGCGTACGTTCTTGAATAAATGGATGTGATATATCTAGAATCTCTGACATTTTATCTAGAAACTGCCCACCAACTACAACATGATATTTATCATGTTTGAATGAAATATCTCTGCCTTGTATGAATTGTTTCTTTTTGTTAAGCGATCTTATATCTCTCTTATGAATCGATGGAATTATGCCAAGCCTAAGCAGAATATCTCTAATCTGATAAGCGAGCTTTCGCGAGCTTGTAACTGCTGTAAAGTCTTTTTCTCGCATTGTCCCGTCCCCGCGCCAATACCCTTTTACAAGCTCTTTTTGCTTGTGGGATGGAAGTAAAGTAATCCAATGCGGGATACTTTTTTCAAAGGAATGCTTATTAAATAATGCTTTGAAAAGATCGGATGCTATTTTTGAGTAGACAGCGATTGAACATACATTTTCATCCTGAATTATTTTCTTTTCCGGTTGTAGACCGAAAATATTTTTCAATAGGGAATTAACATCTTCGATATAAGCTTGTTCACGGCTATTAAAATAAAAAACTAGGGCATGTCGAGAGGCGCTGCCTTCAGCTAGGTAGTACCCAACAAGTCTGAGGAAATCTGGTGTGACTTCAATAACATCTTTAATTTCTTTCGCAGTATGAGTTTTTTTATGTGGAATTGCTGTATCAATATTTTCGACTTGTATATCTAAAAAGTCCGAAATCCTGAAGTTCTCTATATCCTTTATTTCTTTTACGATTGGATATATTACGCATTCATTTTCAGTAAGTTTTTGGGCTTCTATCCAATAGGGTTCCCCGATTTTGAAATCTTTCCAATAATCCACGCCAGTTCCTTTGCTTACTTTAAGTGCTAATACCGGATGCTCTGGAGTAAGCAGAACAGGCTCTGTAAAAAAGCGTGTTTTTATTTGGATTAGATTGCCTTTGTAATTCCTTTTAGTAAAGCCTCCTATAGGTTTGTAAGTTCCGTCAGACGTGAGTACTTTAGTTATGGGGGTTACATCGCTAATTTTGAGAATATTACTATTTGAAACTATTTCCTCATCTGGCGGAAGGCACAGCGCGCAGTAATGGACGCCTTTGTTGGCGAATTTCTCTTCTCCTGGAACGCCAAGCTTCCTCCACTTAGTGCCTGTCGAAAAAAGCACCGTCTTTGCCTGGAATGTGCCTTCTTCCGTTTTAAGCGTGAACACACCACTTTTCTTTGAAACGTCAATAACCTTTTCCTCTATGATAGTAATTCCGTATTCCTTGGCGTGCTCTATCAATTTCTCGGCGAGCTCCCCGCCTGTCAGCTTCTTGAATCCGGGGTAGTTTTCCACGACATCCGTCAGGGTTATGGTGCCGCCCATGTTGTCGGCGAATACGGCGACCTTCATCTGGAACCTTCCTGCATACATGGCGGCCCCGAAGCCGGCGCACCCGCCTCCTATGATTGCGATGTCATAAACCTCTTTCATTGTAAATAATTGGAGCCCCGGATTAAATAACTATCCGGCAAAAGCGTGCCGGCTTTTAAGCTTTACGGCTAAATTATTTTCATGAATATGAAAGGCGCCGGCGGATGGTTTGTGCTTCTCAGCATCATAGGCATACTTGTTGGCATCATGATGGTCATAACAGCCTGGGGCGGCAGCTCCATGAGTCCCATGATTACCTTGCTGGTAGGTATTTTTGTCGTGATAAAGGAGATACTGGACATAGCCCACGGCTAGAAGAGCGTAAGCTGTCCGGCGGCATATTTCTGCAGATACATTTCCCTGTACTCACGGCCGAGCGATTTCATCGGCTCTGTGGAGAGTCTTGCCTCCCTTTTCAGGCGGCGGCTCAGGTCCCTCATGGCGCCGAGCCTTTTTTGACTTTGTACGCCTCTTCCCGGGACGACCCTCCTGAGTATCGGAACCCCCGGCATTTCCTTGAATCTGTCCTCAGCTCTCGATATATCCTCATAAATTTTCCGCAGTTCACAGGTGCTGGGGCATCCCGAGAACTCGTCTCTCCCAAGAAGTTTTCCTATGCTCATGCCCAGTCCGGGGCTTCTCTGGAGATCGTATTGGTAATCCGAAATGTATCCGGCATGCCTTCTTGCCCTGTAGTAGCAATCCCTTGCTTCGGGCGTCTCGCTCCATGTGTATGCGTTGAATCTTTCCTGGATGCGCTTTGTCCCCTCTTCGCTCATGCCGGCTCTTTTCCCGAATCTCTCGAGCAAGAGCGGGAACATGTAGAAAAGGCTGAAAGGCCCGTTGTCAGTAAAAAAGGCATCGGCCTCGCTCTGTCCTGGAATGCCTGCAATATAATCCTGGAGCGGTACCGGCCCCCAGAATGTCGTGACGGCTGTGTCTTCAAGCGGGCAGTCCTGTCTCATCGCCAGCATTATATTTTCCATCGGCTTGCAGTATCTTGTGCGTTCAACCAGATGCGACATTTTCATTCCCTTTCAGGGCGCTGAAGTCCTGCGCCTGCATGTAGTATCCTTTCCTGAAGAAGTCCTTCATCAGGCTCTCGGCTTCCGGCGTCAGGAAAGCTATCTTGACTTTCCTTATTTCTTCAATATGGAGAAGCCCTAGAGAGGCGATGTTTTCGAGCGTCCTTGTCTCCTTCTCGTCGATTGTCGAGTATTCACCGCCTTCCTGCTTTATCTTCTTGAGCCAGTGGGCTATGCTGCGTATGTAATCCTTGCTGTCGCCTGTCTTCATCTTCTCAACGAGCATTTTGTCCAGAGAATCAATGTCCATAGAAAGAGGTAATCAAAAAAGAATAAAAAGAGCTAAAGACCTATTTCTTGCCCTTCTTTTTTGAAGTATACGCAAGAACCGCGCCGACTATTATCAGCACAACACCAAGCCCCATATGGACTGTGTGCGATGCTCCAAAGTCTGCTCCTGAACTGATGTGAGTTTCATGCGGAGCAACTGCGTAAAAGAGGCCTATAAGAACAAGAATTGCGCCTAAAACCATTTTGATATTCATGTGTTCACCTCCATCATAAGTATTTTTAGTATGCCTGCGGGCAATATATATACATGACATACCAGTGCAGAATCTGCAAGTTCAGGTACAAAACGAAGGCAATGGCGGAAAAATGCAGGAAATGGTGCTCCGTCCATAAGTCGTGCAATCTGGAGATAATTAAGCATGCTATCAAATGATTTATAGTGTCATGCTGCAAACATTAATTATGTATCGTGTTTTCCGTTCAGAGTGGTATGATAAAAAACTAAAAACACTTGATAATTCTGAGATAAAAAAATAGAAAATTTTGAACAGCGTTTGAAGAATGAACCATTTAGCGGAAAGCCCTTGGGATATAAATTCTTTAGGGAGAAAAGATTCGATGGGAAGAGGCTTTTATTCTTGATTTATGAAGAGCATTCTATTTTATTTCTTGTAACGATAACAGACAAAAAGGCCCAGCAAAGAGATATTGATTTCATAATATCGCATCTGAGTGTCTATAAGGATGAAATAGACAAAGTTGTGAAAAATCTCTAGACTTCTTTGACTTTTCCAGAAACAATATCTTTTATTCCGTTTGCTATATCCTCTAAAAGCTCTTTATCTACCTTTTCTATTTTCTTAAGGCGTGTATACTCTTCTTTGGGTATAGTTACAGTTTTCATATTTATATTTCCTGGTTATACTTAAGAGATTATGCTACATACGGCTATTTCTTATATGCAGATTTGCCTTTATAAGCAGGCTTTGTCTTGTACGCCACGGGCGAGCCGTAGAACGTGTTCGTGAGCTCCCCTGCGGAAAGCTGGTAGTTCGACCTCTCTATCTGGTAGTCCTTTATCGTGGCGGTTTCGTATGCCTTTGGCATCTTTGCCGGGCTTTCGCCCGCTTCTATCACCTCCGGCTTTTTTATGTAGGAGGGAATGCCCATTGATGTCCTGAATTTCCACAATAATTGTCTGTCCTTTATAGATAATGCATACATATGGCAGTCCCACGAGCCGAAATAAATTGCGTCCCTGTAAATGGATGGGGAGGATAAAATCTCGTTGTCGGCAAGAAAACGCCATGCTAGCTCCCCGCTATCGGATTTTATTGCATAAAGGTTGTAATCGCTTGAGCCGCAGTAAATAACGCCTTTATCGCACGCAGGAGATGAGACAATTCTGTTCCATGTCTGGAATTTCCATTTTACAGCGCCGTCTGCTGCCAGAGCGTATATTCTTCCGTCATACGAGCCAAAATAAACTGAATTATTATGGCAAAGAGGAGACGAGCCGCCTATCACGTTTATGAATTTTTTCCATATCAAATTGCCGTCTTCTGCATCGATGCATCTGAAGTAGCAGTCCCTGGAGCCTATGAAAATTCTGGGGTTTTTGGCATTCGGAGGCTTTTCGAATGACCTTTTTCTGAAGCTGCTGGCGTCATTTCCTTTATCATCGGTTATCAGAGGACTCTGGACTACATGGCTTCCGCACCGGAATTTCCATAAAAGATCTCCATTAGTTGAAAGGCTGTATATAAAGCCGCTCATATTTCCGAATATTACAGAATCGTTGACGATTCCGGCGCTGTGAAAAAACTCTCCTGAAGCTGCGTTAAATTTCCATAGTACCTTTCCGTCATCGATCGACAAAGCATAGAATATGCCGTTATTTGAGCCTATATAGACGACGCCATCCGACACACAGGGCGTTGCCCATACCTTGCTTCCGGTTGGAAATTTCCACCTGACTTCGCCGTTCATGGAAAATGCGTATAGATATCCGTCGTTCGACCCTACAAGTACAGTGCCCTTATGGAAGGTAGGGGATGATATAACTATGTCCCCGGTCTTGTGGTTCCATAGCTTTTCGCCTTCCAGATTGAGCGCGTAAACATATGTGTCATTGGAGCCGAATATTATGGTGTCATCTATTATCAGCGGCGAGGAAAGAATGCTGCCTCCCATGCCTATCGTCCACGCTCTGTAAGGGGAATCAGAAAGCAGGGGATTCAGGCCGAAGTCTGAGTCTTTGATTAAATTCCTGTCATATTCCATAGATAAAATTGGAGGCTATTCTTTAAAATGCAGCAAAATCAATGATATTTTATGCATTTGTTCAAGGACAAGTTCGGAAGGAATATCAAGCTGACAGACGAAAGGCTTGAGCATATTCTGGAACATCCCGAGCTTTTCAATCCGTTGGATAAAATAAAAGAAACGCTTATGCTCCCTTCCATTGTCATAAAAAGCGAAGATGACCCCTATGTATGGCTTTATTATCGCCCCTATAAATTTGACCGCCAAAAAAGCTTTTTATTGGCAATAGTCAAAATAAGCAATGGAGAAGGCTTTGTAATAACGACATTTTATGTCAAAAATATTCAAAACGGTGAAGTTATATGGAAGGCGTAAAGGTATGGTATGATGAAGAAGGAGATTATCTGGAATTCTCTATATCCAAGCGAAAAGGAATTTTTGAAGACGACGGGCACGGCATTTTCAAACGCATTGACCCGAAAACAAAAGAAGTAACAGGATTCGGGGTTATTAACTTCAAGAAAAAACTCAAAAAGAACAAGAAGATAGACCTGCCGATTAAGATAAAAGTAGTTTAACTCTCTATCTAATCCTGGCTCTTCATGCAGCGCGGACACTCAGGAATGTCCTCCCACTGCCCGAAGAGCTTGACCCTCTTCATCTTCATCTTGCCGCCGCAGACGTTGCACTTGAACTCATGTTCTTCCATGATATCACTTTTATCAGTGGCAAACCTTCTCTCCGCGCTTTTCGAGGTATTTCTGGTGGTATCCTTCTGCCGGATAAAAATCCTTCGCGGGAGATATTTCTGTGGATATAGGTTTTTTGTGTTTTTTCTGCTCTATTTTCTTTGATTTTTCAGCCGCAGATTTCTGCTCTTCATTGGAGTAAAAGATTGCTGACCTGTATTGGGTTCCTGTGTCAGGTCCCTGTCTGTTGACCTGAGTCGGGTCGTGAAGATTCCAGAATGCATCAAGCAGCTTTTCGTATGAAACAATTTTGGGGTCGAATTCTACCAGAACCGCTTCGGCATGTCCGGTCTCATCATTGCAGACATCTTTGTACGAAGGATTTTGTGTTCTCCCGCCTGTATATCCTGCAAAGGTCTTCATGACGCCTTTTATCCCGTCGAATGCTGCCTGTACTCCCCAGAAGCATCCCGCGGCAAATATCGCCTTTTCAGTTTTCATAGAGCCTCAGATGAGGATCGAACTCACGACCTTTACCTTTTTGTTGGTTTTCCGCCGGCGCTTTTTTTCAAAAGGGCCGTTACCAAGGTTTAGCGGCATTATGCTAACGCTCTACCAACTGAGCTACTGAGGCATCATTGATAATCACTTTATTGAACAGATAAATACGTTAGGAACGATACAATATTTATGTCTGGCAAAGCGGCTCTTGGAATAGCGCTTCTGGTTGCGCTCAGCGCATGCGTCCAGACGGGGGATGTTGCAGGGGATGGTAGCATGTCAAAAAACAGGTTCGCTATTTTTGATACTTCCATGGGGGACTTCGCCGTGGAACTTCTGGAGGACAAGGCGCCGCAGACGACGGCGAATTTCATCAGGCTCGCGCAGGACGGCTTCTATGACGGTCTCACCTTCCACCGCGTCATAGACGGCTTCATGATACAGGGGGGCGACCCCGGCGGAGACGGCACAGGAGGCCCAGGATACACGATAAAAGACGAGTTCGGCCCGGGGCTCAGGCATGATTCTCCCGGAATACTGTCAATGGCCAACGCCGGCCCGGATACAGGAGGCAGCCAGTTCTTCATCACCGTTGCGCCTGCGCCCTGGCTTGACGGGAAGCACGCCATTTTCGGGAAGGTTTCGAGCGGCTACAATGTGGTGGAAATGATAAGCAGGACGCCGGTTGATGCCAGGGACAGGCCTCTTGAGCCTGTCGTCATAAATAAGGTAGTCATACCGGACAAGCAGGCTTAAATAATTTTTAGGCATCCTAGTCACATGGGACTCCGCGACAGATACATACTGGAGATATCTAAGGAGAAGACGGCACCGGATGAGAAAGGCCTTCCTGGCAATGCCACGATAGACGACATGAAGTTTGCCCTAGAATTCCTGAGATTCAACGGCAAGAAGGATGCGACCCCGAACGAGGTCGCCGCGGTCGCCAAGGTTGCCGAATTCTACAGGAAGCATTACATTGAAAAGAATGGATAGTTAAATTACCATTTCATTGCGACTTCTCTTGCGTTCCGCCTGCCTCATTATCTTCCTGAAGAGCGAGTCTGCGTCCCTGAACCTCATTTCGTTGCCGCTTTCATCGTGTGTCCTGTTGATGCCGTGCCTTCTTTTATTGATGTCTCTCCATTGGAGTCCGATGCGCTCTACACCGCTAAGGTCGCTGTCTATGTTCATCATTTCAAAGGCAATCTCGCCGCCATCTATGGCATCGTTTCCGTTGAGGTCGCTGGTGATCTGGACAAGCATCTCGTATTCCTTTCTACCTCTTTCGTATGTTACATATATTGAATTTCTTCTGTCATCAAAATATTTCTCCACTACCAGCGGGTGTTTTCTGGAGGAGCTTTCATGATAATAAATCCCAGAGAGCCTGATTTCATTGCCGTAGAGATGGGAGTTTTTCAGTATGCCGTCCATCCTTTCCAGCGTCGCATGGTCGTATAAGTTGGGATACCTGTCCCCACATCCGAGGCATGCGGCGGCCATGCCTGCGAGCAGGAATTTCCGGAACTTCATTGCAATTATCTTTGGATAAAGGATAAATAACGGACTGTTCATAGGTTCATCATGATAAAATACGAGCATGACGAGCAGCTTTCCAATCAGGTGAAGCATATAGTCTCTAGCCTCAGCCTTCACCACGACCTTTCGCGTGTCGTATGCGTGCGCAGCACAGGCTCGACCAGCAGGCGCACCCTGGCACGCTGCCATGCCCTTTCCAGGATAATGCAGAAAGCCCTTGGAGTGAAGGCCCATTACGTCATCGAGGTCGTGTCGGAGAATTTCGAGCGCCTTGGAGACGAGGAAAAGACCAAGACCATCATGCACGAGCTGCTCCACATACCGAAGAGCATGGGAGGCGGATTCCGTTACCATGACTACGTCTGCAGCAGGAACGTTGACGAGCTTTACAAAAAGTATAAAAAAGGCTTAAATAGTTAACCAAAATACCGATTCTATGACACTTTCTACGACGACTGCCGTCCTGGGACTCAGAACGATGCCGCGCGGGATAACGATGCTGACAGACACGAGGATGACAGCATTGACGGAGGACCTTGTCCTTTTTGACATAGGAGGGGTACAGCTTGAGCTTGATTACAGCAAGTTCTTTTACGAAGCCTCAAGGCTTGCCGGCATGGCGCCGTCAAAGTTCAAGGATGCGTACGTGAATAGCGACATTGAAACCGGCACCCTGACCGGAACTCTTTCAACAGGCGAATATTTCAGAAAATTGAGAGAAATTATAGGAAAATATCTCTCAGAAGAGAAATTAAGGGAGCTTATAGGATACTCGTGGAAATGCCAAGCCAATGAGGTTCTGGACGTGAAGGACGAAGTTATGAATGCTGGCTATCTTGTGGCAAACTTTTCCAATATATCAGAAATCGCCCATGAGATAATTGGTGGCAGGCATCGCAGAATATTTGAAAGCGATGTGATGTCACATCCTGGAATATATTCATATGAAATAGGCGCCATAAAATCCGATAGGCGCATGTATGAGAAGGCAGGAGGCTATAATGTGACTCTTATCGACGACAATGAGGCTTACGTGAGGGCAAGCATCGAGAAATTTGGCTGGAACGGCATATTGTTCACGCCTTATATAGACCCCGCCGAAGCCGTTCGCTCGGCTCAGTCAGGAGTTGGCGTCCATTCGGACGATATAGTGGTGTCGAACTCTGTGGAAGAGCTTGTCAGGGCGTTGCGCAGGTTTGAAGTAAACATATAAATAACTAGAATCTGTAATTAATTATGCCGTGAAATCTACTGTCCATGTAGGCCTTTCTCCCCATCTCCTGTTTTCATCTTCCAATCTTACCACTCTAAAAATCCTTTATAAACCCCTCGTCATCTTACCGGATGTTCTATGATGCAGATTTTAGATTACATTTTCAAATCTGCAGATTCCACTGC
>CAYJVT010000031.1:0-9470 GCA_964373695.1 uncultured archaeon
AATGTATGAAAACCAAAGCTCTTTTGCAGACAAGCCGCCGCCTGAAGGCGGTGGCTGTTGACACATTTCCTGCAGTTCTTCAGAGCCATTAAGATTGCAAAGCTGCTCCGAAAAGACTTTTTCCTGCTTATCCTTCACGGAATAAAATTCGTCCCGAATGAACGTCTGATTAAGAAGCCTTGCCTAAGGAAGTCATGCACAAGGCACATTTTCAAGACTTTATTTGCATCAGCCTTTTCCTCTTGCGTGATAAAGTATGCGAGTGCAGTGACGCGGAAGCTGTGTGATGCAGCAGTTTCATGGTTTGTTACGCCGACATGATAAGGTCATTCTTTCAAGAACGCCGCGCACAGGCCGAGTTCGAACATCAGCTTGAGAAGGGTTTTCATATGAATATATATCAGAAAAAGGATTTATTTTTTCCCCGACTCGAGCTGCTTCTTCAGCGACCTCGCGTCTTCCGCCACCTTCTCCGCGGCCGCAATCACTGCCTTCTCCGGGTCCTTCCCCCTCACAAGCAGTGTCGGCTTGCCCAGATACGGGTGGCCGGTGCTGTATGTGGACACGTCGATTCCCTTCTGGTTCCACACCTGCTCGTTTATCGCGTTGACTATAGTGGAATTATCGCTTATCTCAGCCTTCAGCTTGCCCTTTTCATTCTCTAGAACCTTTATTTCGACCATTTTCATTCCTCCAGCAGAAGCTCTATATCGTCGGCATTTATCATCGGTTTGGTGAACTGCATGTCGCTGATGCGGGGGCACGCGGTGTTTATGAAGGCATCAACCTTCAGGCCCATCAGCTTGCTGTCAGTTATCTCATTCATAACTATGATGAAAGCTTTTTTATTCCTTTGTTCGAGCCTCTGCCTGACATAATAAGCTTTCGCGAGGAGCTCCTTCTGGCCCTTCTTGCTTGACACCAGTATGCCGAAGGTCGTAGCGTCTCTGGCATTGAATATCCTGCCGTACCTTATTTTCTGGAACTTTTCCGCGTCAACTTCCTCTATTTCCCTGCGTTCAAGGTCCAGCTTGTACACGGGCTTCCCGCTGAGCGCAAGCGGATGGAACTCGCCGCTCCCCACGAAGAGGAAGGCGTCCACCCTTTCCTGTATCTTGTCCGCGTTGGCCGTCCAGCATCCCAGCATCTGACCCCCTATTATGGCTTCCTTTCCCTGCCCCTCAAGCAAGGACTTTATGTCAGACAGCAGTTCCATGTGCTGTATTGATGTGAGGATGCCTATGCGTTTTTCCTTTATTGCTGAGAAGTCAATATTCCCGAGTTCTATCTTCTCCGGCCAGATATAATATAGGACAGGAACATCCGTTTCAAAGTCCACATAGAACTTGTTGTGGCCTATATGCACCAGCAGGTCGCATTGCATGCGCTTCGCTTCCGCATCCACCAAATCGCATGCGCCATATGAAGGGTCGTTGGAAAGCAGGACATCATAGCCTTTTTCCTGCAAGAAATTGCATATGCCCGCAGCCTTCATTTTCAGCCCTTCCGGCAGCTGGAGCATCACTCGCCTGGCTTTGCGCTCCTTTATCTTCGCTGCAAGCTCCTCGTAATTCTGCAGAGACATCTCAGGATGTTTCTGAGATGCCAAAAACCCACGGTTTTTGCGCATGTGCATATGAGAAGTAAAGCGGAAATGCTTTTATAAGTCAGATTAAGGGCGTCTGAGTTCTTTGAACCTGTACATGTTCATTGCGTCATGAAGACTGAGAACTTCCTGGCTGTCGGTATGCGGTGGCCTTCTGAAATATACACCGCTCACATGCGGTATGTCGCCACGGCGCCTGATAATGATGTATCTGACGCCTTCTAGAAACGGGTTGCAGCCGCCGTAAGTGGCCAGCTTACCGTCTGGATTGCAAATAACTGTTAAATTCACTTCACGTGTCATAGTATATGGATGAGTGTTAAGAATTTAAAATGCAATCAGAAAAAAATATTCACCCAGCTAGTTCCTGCTCGATTACCTGCTGGAATACCGCATAAGGCTGCGCGCCCACAAGCCCGATTCCGTTGACGAAGAACGTCGGGGTTCCCGAAACGCCAAGCGAACTGCCCTCGCTGAAGTCCTTCTGCACCGCGGATGTGTACTTGCCCGAATCAATGCACGAGCTGAACGTCTGCAAGTCCAGACCGAGCGTCGGCGCATAGTCCTTGAGTTTAGTTACTCCCAGCGGGGCCCATTCGCTCTGCTTCACGAAGAGCAGGTCGTGCATCTCCCAGTACTTGCCCTGCTCGCCGGCGCATCTTGCTGCCTCGGCCGCCTTCTGTGCCGTGGGATGCAGGCTGCTGAGCGGGTAGTCCTTGTAGGCCAGCCTTACCTTGCCGGTGTCTATGTACTCCCTCCTGAGGAGGAGTTCAGTCTGCTCGTAGAAGCGGCTGCAGAACGGGCACTCATAGTCGCTGAATTCTATTATGGTGACCTTCGCGTCGCTGCTTCCTATGAAAGGCGCATCCCCTACTTGTACATTGGACCTGGCCGGGCGCCCGTCGCCTGTGTTGCCGCCGGGCAGGTTGTTGTTCCCGCCTGCGACCACGTTTGCTGTGGGCGTCGTGAATTTTCCTATGCCGAATCCCAATGCAAGGAAAACGACTGCGACAAGAACAAAAGTCAGTGTCGATTTCTTTATCGTTACCGTCGCTTCGCTTTTTTCCTCTGCCATTCTTATCAATAATCAATAACGCTTTAAAACCTTACATTTGCGTTTAAGATTATGAGGTTCTGGGAAATAGACGCGCTGCGCGGCATCTCCTTGGTTTTCATGGTGGTTTTCAACTATTTTGTGGCGCTGAAGTATTTTGGTATATTTTATTTTGGCTCCGGCTGGATGTATGAGTGGCTGTTTCCCCGCCTCATAGCGTCGTCGTTCATCCTTCTGGCGGGCATTTCGCTGTGGCTCAGCTGGTTCAGGAGGCCGTCGGCAAACCACCTCGTGATGCGCGGCGCCAGGATATTCGCATATGGCATGGCAGTCACGCTTGTCACATGGCTGCTCTTTCCTTCGTATGTCATATTTTTCGGCATCCTGCACCTCATAGGCGTCTCGATAATCCTTTCGCTGCCGTTCCTGTCGTCAAGAAGATTTCTCCTGCCGGCAGCCGTTGTTCTGGTGCTTTCCGGGTTCTATATATACGGAATGGCTCTGGAGTTTTCGCCTCTATTCTTCGCCGTCCCCCAGTTCTTTCAGACGTTCGACTATTTTCCGCTGCTGCCGTGGTTCGGCGTGTTCCTGCTGGGAGTTTTCCTCGGGAGCATTCTGTATGACGGGACAAAAAGAAGATACGGCATCCGCGATGCGCCTTCAGTCGCGAAGCCGCTGATGGCACTTGGCAGGCGCTCGCTTTTCATTTACCTCGTCCACCAGCCGGTTCTGCTGGCTTTGCTCTATTTCACAGGCTTCATCTGAACCTGTTGAGCCTGTAGGAGAACAGGTTCATGACTAGAAGCGACAGAAGGAAGAAGTCGATGCGCGTATATATTGCAAGCGCGGTTGAAAGGAGCGCGACTGCCGCGCCGAACGCTATCTGGCCCTTCCTGGCCGACGGCGTCGTCACAGGCTCTATAACCATAATAAGGGCGAAGAACAGTGCAGCGTAGTCGAGAAGGAGCGCGCTGCCCCTGGCTGCCGACAGGATGTAGTAAATCACGAGGAAAGCGGCAGCATTGTAGTATCTCCTTGTCTTGTAGACGGCTATTATTCCGAACGGTATAACCAGAAAAGATACGGCCCACCACGATGCGAAAGCGCCTAGGAAGGTCGCGATAAGTAGCCCGAGAGCCGCCGGGTTGAATACGTTCCTCCCCCTGTTTTTTATGACATGCTTCAGCACGATGGCTATGGCAGGAATTCCGATGGCGAATAATATGCTCTGGGGCGCGAGCAGGGCCGCTATTATAAGCCCTGTTATGAGGCCGAGCCACGGGAATTCCCATCTTTTGTCTTTTATCCTGTAAATTATCGCATCGAGCGCCGCCGCAATCAATGGCGCAAGAATAATCTGGTACAGCTTTTCATTTGACGGTGAAATGGCATAAGAATAGGCAAGCGTGAGGACGAGGAAGGCAGAAACCCAGTGCTCCGCCTGAATATTTTTTATTTTTTCTATATTCACTTGACCACCAGGGTTCCCTTCATGCTGTCATGGCCCGAGCCGCACAGGACGTTGCAGAAGAACGTGAACGTGCCCTTCTTGTCCGCCGTGAACTGCACACTGACATCTTTTCCGGATTCAAGGTACTGCGAAACGCCGAAGTCCGGCAGCGCAAACCCGTGGTCGACGTCTATGCTCTTTATCTTCAGTATTACAACGTCGCCCTGGTTAACCTCTATGGTGCCGGGCTCGAACTCGAACTGCCGCGCCGTGACGTCGAACCGTTTCGTGGCTATGGTCGCAGGAGAGCCTCCGACGTTCACCATGACGGTATTCACTGCGCCCTCGTACGGCGAGTGGTCGTTCTTGTGAAGCTCCGCCCTTATCGTATGCACGCCTCGCGGCACATTCTCGAATGTAAAATTGTTCTTTGCTCCTCTCTGCTCGTTTGTGCCGTCAATATACACGTGGAAATGCCCTTCTCCTTCCCTGGGCTCGCCTCCGGCCGGGACAAGCTTTATGTCGGTGGAAAGCTCGACGTTTATCGTGCTGTCCTGTATGGCCTGGCCCTCGGAAGGCGATGTTATAGATAGGGTGTACGAAGGGGCGCTCTGGGAAGTGCATCCTGAGATAAGTATCGGCAATATCATAAGAAGCGCATAATTTTTCACATCGATAACCCCGAAAAGCTCGGTCGTTAATCTATAGCTTGGGCAAATCCGTTTATAAATGTAACGCATAATTAATTTTGGTGGTTATATGCACAGCGTTTCCATTTACACAACGACTACGTGCCATTTCTGCAAGCTTGCAAAGGAATTCTTCAGTCAAAACGGCGTGAAGTACAAGGAGATAAACGTTGAGGACGACGAGAAAGCCGCGGAAGAAATGATAGAGAAGAGCGGCCAGATAGGCGTTCCGGTCATCGATATTGACGGCAATATAATCGTCGGCTTCAATAGGGGAGCTATAAAGAAGGCGCTTGGGCTGAAGTAATCCTCTCGTCCTTCCCGCTTGGATGGCATCTTGAGAAGTAGCCGCAGGAGTCGGGGCAGTGTGAGGCGAGGCCTGGGTCCTTCCCTTCAAGTATTATCCGCATTTTCCTGTCGCGTTCCTCTATGAATTCCTTCCTGGCCTGGTCGTCTATCATGTAAAACTTCTTCTCGATGTACGGGATGCTCTTGCCTTCCATGAACTGCGGATAGATTATGCATCCCATATTAACGGGCTTCCTGAACTCGCTCTCATATGCCATCGCATAACCCGTGATTGTGAGCTTGTGGAACTGGCGCGGCTTCCCTGTCTTGACGTCCATTATGACGGCATGCGGGACGTGCATGGCGTCGACGGAAAGCTGCCTGCTCAGACCTATCCTGGAGCCGTCAAGTTTCTGCTCGACGCTTATCGGTATCGCTTTGGACACGAGGGCATCTGAATCTATGTTCGTGAATCTCGAGAGAACCATGTTCACCGAGGCCGATATCTGCACGGCCTGGTAGTTCCACATCTTCCTCATGTTGTCCTTTATCTCGTTTATGTCGCTGACCCTCAGGAGGTTGATGACGTCGCCCTTCTCCCCCTCGAAGACGCTGTTTATGACGGCTTCCATTATTGATGAAAGGTGCCCCGATATGTCGAATCCGGGCTTTATGCCGCTGTTGTATATGTATTTCTTCGCTTCCTGTATTATTTCGGAAATCAGCTTGTGGTAAAGCCCGCCGGTAAGGAGCGGCCTTGTCCTTTTCATGGGCTCCTCCCTGACATACTTCCACCACACATCCCTTGCCGAGTCGCAGTACTTCCCCGCGACTATGTACTGCGGCAGGTAAAGGTTGCTTCCGGGCCTCAGTTCAGGAGACCATCCCCTGAGGCTTTCGCTCACGGAAGCCTTCGAGGCCTCGTCGAGGGCGTCGCCGAAGAACTGCTCCGGGGATTCGCCGAGAATGACGTACATGATAAACTAATGTCGCAAAAGGACTTAATGTAATCTTCAGTTTTAAATCCTTGCATATAAATTTTACAGAAAGGAGGGATAAAAAATGTCAATACCGCATGGAATACAGAAGATAAGCGACACCGTCTGGGAAATACCTGCATCCTTCAAGAAGGGCATGAGAGTGCCGGGAAGGATATTCGGCACGCAGGGCATCATAGAGCAGATGGATATGCAGGTATATGACCAGCTTACGAATGTCGCAACGCTTCCAGGCATCATAAACCACGCCTATTGCATGCCCGACGGCCATAGCGGGTATGGATTCCCGATAGGCGGGGTTGCGGCAATGGATATGGAAGAAGGTGTAATATCGCCTGGCGGGATAGGTTTTGATATAAATTGTGTTGCAGGGGATACAAAAATCTTGACAAAATGTGGGTATTACAAGAGGATCAAGGACTTTGAAAATGATATTTCTCAGGATATAATTTCTTGTATGGATATTGAGACTTTCAATAAACATAAAGCCTCTGCGAATATCTTTTTGAGGAGAAAATCGGACAAAAAGGTATTTAAGATAACTACAAGCTGCGGACAAGAGATTATTCTAACAGAAGATCATCCGCTCTATAATGGAACACAGTTTATGAATGCCGGAATCCTGAATGTAGGAGACACGCTTGTTATTCATCCATTTGAAGGTGTAGAGTATGAGGAGCCCTCTGATGACGTTATCCTTACCGAAAAAGATATCATTGAAATTGTTGGTGACCGAAGGGATATTATTGATGCGTTGAAAAAGCGAAAGTTATTACCCCTTTACTTGAATTCAGAATGCCTCCCTATTCTTGCAAAACTTGTTGGTTTTCTAACTGGAGACGGATGGATAGGGAAATACTATAATAAAAAGAGAGAGCAAAGTATATGGTCCAGCCGAGTAATAGGAAAGATGGAAGATTTGGAAGAGGTGCTATATGATGTAAGGTCATTAGGTTATAAGGCAAGTCATATAAGATGTAGAGAATATAACAGTATTGTATCTGAAATCGGTGGAACCAAAAGAAATATAAAAGGAATTTCCTATCAGCTCCATATAATGAGCCAGTCATTCGCGGTGTTAATGAAAGCGCTTGGCGTTCCGGAAGGGAATAAATCACGCACACCAACGTTCATCCCTCAGTGGATAAAGAAATCACCTCTCTGGATTAAACGATTGTATTTAGCAGGGTTATTCGGAGCGGAATTGACTATTCCCTACCAGAGAAAGGGTGAATGGTTTGGCTTCACTGAACCCTCTTTCAGTCAGAACAAGATTGATTCGCTGGAAAAAGAGAATAGGCAATTCCTTCTTGACGTTGTCAAACTACTTTCGGAATTTGGAGTAAAAACTAATAAAATATACAAGCAAAAAGGCGTAGTCAATTCTTATGGGGAAAATACCTATAAGATGGCTCTCCGAATATCAGCAAATCTAGAGAATCTAATTAATTTGTGGTCTAAAGTAGGATATGAATATTGCAAGGAACGAAGAGAGAAATCTATGTACGCACTTGCATTCCTCAAGAAAAAGAAACGTTTCCTAGAAAAAATCCAGTGTTTTGTTTATGAATCAAAAAAATCTTCTGAAGAATGCATACCAATGAATGTCATACTTTCCCAAGCTGAACAGCAGGGTTTGAGCACAGCTATGGTATACGCTCAGTTAACTCAAGGTTCAAAAGATGTAAGAATACCACAGAGTTTCCAAACCTTTCAAGAATTTATAGGAAAGTATGGAATTCCAAATTCTGAATTTGTGAAGGACAGTATAGAGAGCTTAGAAGAAATTCAGTTTGATGATTACGTGTATGATTTCGTGATGGATGACGAGAATCATAACTTTATTGCCAACGGTATAGTTTCTCATAACTGCGGTATGCGTCTTGTGAAAACAAATCTTACTTATGATGAAGTAAAGCCTAAACTGAAAGAGCTTGTCGATTTGCTTTTCCAGCGCGTTCCGGCTGGTGTCGGCAGCGAAGGCTTTGTGAAACTGACGCCGCAGAAATTCCGCGAAGCCATAATGGGCGGCGCAAAGTGGTGCGTCGGGCAGGGCTACGGCTGGGAGAAGGACCTTGAGATGATAGAAGAGGACGGCTGCATGAAAGGCGCTGACCAGTCCAAGGTGTCCGACAGGGCGGTGAAGCGCGGCCTGAACCAGATAGGTACGCTCGGTTCCGGCAATCACTACCTCGAGATACAGGTCGTGAAGGAGGAAAACATAATTGACAAGGAAATCGCCGAAAAGATGGGCATATTTCCCAATCAAGTTGTCATAACATTTCACTGCGGCTCCCGCGGCTTCGGCCATCAGGTCGCGACAGATTACTTGCAGACTTTCCTTAACGTCATGGAAAGCAAATACAAGATAAGGATACTTGACAAGGAGCTCGCATGCGCGCCATTCAAGAGCCAAGAAGGCCAGGATTATTTCAAGGCAATGCAGTGCGGCATAAATATGTCGTTTGCGAACAGGCAGGTCATCCTGCATCGCATACGCGAGTGCTTCTCCAAAATCTTCGGGCAGAGTGCCGAGAGCATGGACATGGAAATGATTTATGACGTTGCTCATAACACGGCAAAGATAGAAAAGCACGACGTGAACGGGAAGCAGAAGGAAGTATTAGTGCACAGGAAAGGCGCAACGCGTGCATTCGGCCCCTGCAGGGAAGAAGTCCCTCATAAGTACCGCAGCATTGGCCAGCCTGTGATAATCGGCGGCTCAATGGAAACCGGTTCTTATCTTCTTGTCGGCACTGAGGGCGCCATGAAGAACACATTCGGCACCACAGCCCATGGCTCAGGCCGCACCATGTCCCGCACTGAGGCGAAGCGGCGCTTTCGCGGCGACCAGCTGCAGAAGGATATGCTCAAGCGCGGAATATATGTGAAAAGCACCTCGATGCCCGGCCTTGCCGAGGAGGCAGGCGGCGCCTACAAGGACATCGACGAGGTCATAGGCGCCATCCACGAGGCGGGCATCTCGAAGAAGGTCTGCAAGTTAGTTCCGATTGGAAACGTGAAAGGATAGTGGGACGAAGTAGGAACTAAAACTTAAATATGATGAAATAGTCTGTCATAGACAGTATGACAACTTATTCAGGGGTTGTTTCTGATAAGAGATTAAGGCAGTCGGATTTCTCAATATCCGAGGGCTTCGACAGTTTCATGGGAAGGCATACGGTAAGGACTGTAAGAGATAATGGGGGCTACAGGTGGCAGCTTGACAATGCGGGAGGAGAAATAACAATATTCAATCCTTCTGACAACTATCATGTCAGTGGTGCATTACTGACGGCGTATTTCCGGCACAGAAAATGAAACTGCATCAAATCTGCAGAATTCCGCCGTTTTTGCCCAGAAGACTTTTTCAAATCTGCAGATT
>CAYJVT010000032.1:0-8803 GCA_964373695.1 uncultured archaeon
GGAAAGCTTCATCCCGACAAGGGACAGATAGTCGTTGGGATATCGCAGCCTTTCCAAATCTAACTCTACCATAGAGAAGAAATGGAAGAAAACTTTATATTCATGTACAACGGCATTGAAAACCTTCAACGGAACAGAGTTCCGTTGGTGGATGAAACACAATGCCGTTGACATGACAAAGATGTAGAAACCGACATCTTCAGATGCCGGAGATGTAAACATCTTTGCTCATTTCAGTTCCGTCTTTACCTTAAGCGTCCTGCCGTCTATCTCCCTTCTGATGAAGCTGCCATCAAGCCTGACTATGGCATCCTCCGAGTCAAGCTCGTGGAGCTGGAAGTATCGGGAGGCCGGGACGTACCTGGTGGCAAAAACCGAATTCAGAACTGCGTCCTTCACGCCGCGGAGCGAATCGACGACTTCTATGTCGCTTCCCAGGCGGATGTTCCTCTCGAAGACTGCTCGGTGCTTCCTGTCATTTGTTATGAGCTTGTTTATGAGGAGCTTCTTCGTGTAGAAGGAGCCGCGGCCGCCGACCGATGACAGATATGCCCTTGAAAGTATCATCTTCTTGGATGAAAGGTAATCCGCCGGGACCTCGTGGAAGTTCCCCGACACTGACATGTTGCCCTTCTGGACTGAAGCAGAGCAGTCGCCAAGCCACCCTGAGGTTATTATCCTGCCGCCGTCAACAGCTGAAACGCCCGAATCGACAAGCGACTTCCTCTTGGCGAACACCTGGAAGACACCGCCTTTCTTCACATTTGCCGTGAAATAATAACCTCTCTTCGCAGCAACCAGCCCGGATTCCGGGAAGTACCTTTCGAAGGGCTTCCCGTCGCACGGCAACACCGCTTTTGGCCTTTTCTTCGAGAAGTCCAGGTATGACAGGAGGAATTCTATGACAAGATTGGGGAGATATTTCTGGTCGACAGCCGCGGGAGACAATGCGTAACCGGCGTCCAGGCCCTTCAGCGTCCTGTCAGACACGGCCGCCGCCTCCTTGACATGTCCTGCAAGAAGTTCGTATCCGTGGGGGTGGAAATGTGTCGTATGGCGGCTACCTATGACGCCACCGTAGAAGCCGTTCGGGTAAATGAAGTATGACGAGAACTCTATGGCCTTCCTTGCGCTCTCGAGCAGCCTTGCGTCGCGCGTGTCGCGGAAGGTCTTTGCAAGGAAGCTTATCGTCGTCGTAAGATATCCCAAATCACACCCGTCGTATTCAAGGAACCACCCCTCGCCGGACTGCCTGTCCAGGGTTATCCTGAACTTCTTGGCGGCGGCCTCGAGAAGGCCCTCGTCCCTTGTCATTGAATAAAGTTTCTGCAGGCAGTATCCTGCTATGACCTGGTGGTTCGTTATCTTCCCGGGCTCGTCGCCTGCTGCGAGGAATCTGGCGGCCTTCGTTATGGACTCGAATATCCTGTCCTTTTCATTCATTTCCTCCTTGAGAAGCGCGTATGATTCCAGGACTGCATAGAGCGTCCACGCGGCGGCGCCAAAGCTGTGCTCGTTGGGGTAGTGCTCGTCGAAGGAGCCGTCTTTCTTCTGTATGTCGCACCAGAAATTCATCCCGGCAACGGCCCAGTCCAGAATCTTTCTCCTGCCATGGTACGGGCTTGACGGGAACTTGTGCTTGTATACGAGCGCAAGAGGGAGGACGCACATCTGCGGGTGCGCCGACGCTATATCTGTCGCTTTGTCGTGCCAGAAAGGCCTGTAGAAACATCCATATGTCGCCGAAGGCATGTTCCTGTCCATAACGCTGAGGATGCGCGGCACCTGTGATACGGCTTCGCGGGCGTAGATGTCCCTCATTTCTTGTCAACCCTGTTCTTTATCTCTATCATTATGCTGAGCATGAACCCGAAGAAGAACAGCAGCACGCCGAGAAGTATGAGAAGCGCCGTAAGGATGAGAGCTGGTATGTGGTTGAACGTCCTGATTATGTTGAAGTTCTCTATTGCGAGCACGGAAAGACCCACAATGAAGCCTGCTATAGTCAGAAGTATGCCGAGAAATGTAAACAGCATGGTGTGCCATCCGGCCCTAAGGAGGAGTATAGGCAGCGTCCACGCGAAATAGCGCTTCGCCGAGGCGACGACCTTCGACTTGCCGAAACTGCGCCTTTTCCACGCTGAAGGCACTTCTTTTATGCGGAAGCCCTTCTTCGCGGCGTCTATGATGGTCTCCTGGACGTAGGTGTGGGTGCCTATCATCTCGAGGCTCTCGGCGACCTCGCGGCGCATTGCGCGGAATCCGGCCTGCGCGTCGGTGATGGGGAGCTTTGTGATTCTCCTGACCATCCATGACAGGGACTTGTTGCCGAGCCTGTTCACCAGGGGCATATGGTATTCCATGAGCGACTTGTCCAGAAAGCGGGAGCCTATGACGAGGTCGGATTCTCCGTTCAGGACGGGGCTGACGACGTTCGGTATTTCCTCCGGCTCCGTCTGCCCGTCGGCATCTATGCTGACTATTATATCGGCACCTGTTTCGGCAGCGGCCTTGAGGCCCTTGAACATGGCCGCTCCGAGCCCTTTCCCGTCGCCCCTTACCACCATGGCGCCCGCCTTTTCCGCCACTTCCATGGTATTGTCGCGGGAATCGCTCACTACCATGACTTTGAAATCGAGCCTGTGCTTCCTGCCTACGCCCTGTACCTTCTTCACCATCTCGCCTATGGTGTCCTGCTCGTTCTTCGCGGGTATGACAACGACTATCTTTCTGGGCATATTCCTAATCTTACGGATAGGTATAAAAAGTCAGAACCGGAGGTCGTAATTCTCGTGCCTTATGACGGCGCATCTGCCGTAATCGTCCTCTGACGCTACCTTGACGCCCAATTTGCCGGCTATCTCCACGAGCTGTGCCGGCGGGATGTTTGGGTCGTATATCTTTATCTCACAGCCCTTCCCCTTCAGGAGCATTATGACGTCGATTACCGGAGAGTCCCTCGTGTCGCTTATCTTCTCCTCAACGGGCTTCGAGGTGATGCCGTGGAAGAGCAGCGCCTTCCCGGCATGCTTCTCCGCGATGCACTTCGCGCGCATCTCGGCAAGATGCATCCTGACGTGTTCTGTTGCCTCGAGGAGCTTTGGATTATGACCCATCTCTTTTGCGTGGTTTATCAGCATCTTCGTGTCCTTTGGCAGGCAGTAGCCTCCCCATATGCCTGGCTTCTTTATGTGCCTGTGAGGGTCGCCCTCGTTTGTGATGTAAAATATTTCCTTCGGGTCGAAGCCATGAAGTTTTGCTATTTCACCCAGTTCGCCTGAAATGGCGAACTCGGCCTGGCGAAACGTGTTGGAGAACAGCTTCGCAAGCTCCGCTTTTTCCGGCGGTATCGCCTTCACTGTGCGGCATCCCATCGATTCGAACAGGAATGAAACCCTCTGGAAGGCTCCTTCGTTAAATGCGCCTATTATATGAGGGAATTCGTAAAACTGCTTTGCAACCTTGCCCTCAAACGTGCGGACAGGGACAAACGACAAAGTGATATTTTTGAATTTTTCCTGCATCTTCCTCGTGAACCCAGGATAGACAGTGGAAAGTACGACAACATCCTTTGTATAAAACGAGTCCAGGCTTTCAAGCGTCTTTTCTATGGCTGAAAAATTCTCATGAGTGCTTGGCAGCGAAAGAAGCACGATATCACAATCTTTCAAATGTTTTATGTCACTGGATGCGACAAGGTTCATTTTCTTTACGATCTCAGATATGCCCTCTTCGCTACATTCGTACGAGCCTTCATTGATTTTCCTTACTTTTTCTGTGTCTATGTCTATGCCCGTTACGCTGAATTTCTGCGCGAATATGGCGGCCATCGGGAAGCCCGCAAAGCCCAAACCTATAAAACCCAATTTCATCATGATACTCTCAAAACAGCCTTTATAAATCTTGTCCATGAAATTTAGATTGCCATGAATTTCGACGAATTAAGGCAGATTTCCAGGAACATTCCAGGCTGGCTTGCTGACGAGGAAGGCGAACTGCTGTACAAGCTCGCGAAAAACTGCACCAAAGGCGAAATCGTGGAGATAGGCTCGTGGAAAGGCAAGTCCACCGTTTGGCTTGCCGAAGGCTCGAGGGCCGGAAGAGGCCTGAAGATACACGCGATAGACCCCCACGAAGGTTATGACGGCATGTCAACCCTGAAGGAATTCAGACAGAACGTAGAGAAGGCCGGCGTCAAAAACATGGTAATTCCAATAGTAAAGACCTCCGAACAGGCGGCAAAAAATTTCGGCAAGCCCGTCGGCTTCATATTCATCGACGGCTCGCACGAATACGATGACGTGAAGAAGGACTTCGAGCTGTGGTTCCCGAAGCTCATCGATGGCGGCGTGATGGCGTTCCACGACACCCTCGGATACGAAGGGCCCAGGAGGCTCGTGAACGAGCTCGTCTACAAATCGCGGAACTTCAGAAAAGTGCGCCTCGTCAACAACATAACATATGCGGTGAAGACGGAGGAAAACACCCAGGCCGACAGGGTGAGGAACAGGCTGATGCTCCTCGCCAAAAAGCTCCGCGAAATGATGATAAGGAAAAGAGGATGAGATTTACAGTACCAACAAAATATCTACTTTGCCGAATGATGTTAAAAGCGGAACTTAGCTTTAAATACTTACTTTGCCAAACTATATAAAAAGAGGAACTCATATGCAGAACTACTTGAAGGAGTTTTATGGTGTTTTGAAGAAATATGAGGGTGGTTTGATTAGGGTAAGCTCTGCAAAGAAATTGAACAAAAACTCCAGAGAATACTTGACCAATTTAGAAAAGCAGAGCGTCGTAGAGAAAGCTGCTTGGGGCTGGTATTATATTAAGCCGAAGAAAGAAGCCGGCGCATTGGAATTCTTGCAGCAAGACCAAAACTTCAAAGCATTTGTGAGTCAGAGCGCAGCCTCATTCTGGAATCATGATTTCATTCACAGAGAAATGTTGACCGTTGTTGTTGATAATAAATCTTTCAAAAAGGCTTTGGAGGCTTTTGCAAAAAAGAAAGGATGGCAATTAACCGTAGAATATAATAAGAATGCGCGCAAGTTGAAGTTCGAGAAGATAAAGAAATTGTCTGTCGAAGGGCCTGATACATCTATCATAGAATGTGTCAAGAATTGGGCATTCGCCGATGCCATAGCTGTCTTGGTCGTGAACAAGAAAAGTATAAACTGGCAGAAATTGACAGAACGCTCTTACTGGATAAGGGTATCAGGAACAGACGTGCGCGTAAGGCAGGTTATTGAATATGCGGCTTACCAATTAAACAAAAAAACAGACATAAATTTTGACGTTAGAAAAATCTCAATAAACAATATTTTTGTAAAGCGGGAATTGGATGAGGCCATAGAAAAGGTATTGGAATTTGAGTAGCATAGATGTCATGGACAAACGTGAACAGGAAATTGGAGATCTTGTTAATTATCTCTCACAAAAAAGCAAAGGATTTACCAAGCCTAAGCTATAGTTAACCAAGTAAAGAATCTGGATATTATAACTTGGTTCACTATATGTGACCAACTTGTGTTATACCGAATATTAAGTTGGTCAGCTATAATTGTCATAGGCGGCTATGCGCTACGCGCCTTTGTGCCGTTTTCAAGATACAGCAGGGATTGCGATTTCATCCTGAAAGAAGGCCTTGATCGGGTAAATAAGTGGACGCCTAATGATGTAAGCGTTGAGACGATAGAGAAGAAAGAAGAATACGCTTACATGAGATGGGTCAAGATACTTCAGGCTGGCAACAAGAAAGCAAAGCTGGGTCTTGACTTCATGGAGGGCCAGGTGTGCGGCCGTGAAAACGAGATATTCACGATTGATGACAAATTCCTTGACAGTAAAATCAAGGCGAAGATAAAGGTAGGCAGCTTGCAACTTCAAGTGTTTGTCCCTTCATACACGGACTTTTTCCTGCTCAAAGTCATGTCAGCGCGCAGGAGCGACACTTGCGATATAGCCGCTCTTGTGTGGAAGAATGGCGTCCCTAAGGATATCGAGAAACGACTCACTGCGCTGAATGATCCAGCAATCTTCGCAAGGAACATGGAGCAGAAAATAATACCTGACATCAATAATAAGCTTTTCCTGAACTCTTGGAAGGGCTTGTTCATCACGAGCGAATTCACGGAGCAGGAGCAGAAGAGGATTGTAAAGGAGCTGAAGGGTTTGCTGTAATTACAACCAAATTTACTCCAAAGCTGACCTTCACAAAGAAATCGTCTGTCTTATAAACTATACCTTCTTCGATTTCTTTTTTGTCGTAGAAAATGCAACTGCTCATGACAGTCCCTTGTAAGCGTCGAGCACCATTTCCACGTTGCCGTACTTCGGCTTCCATTTGAGGAGACGCTTGGCCTTTGAATTGTCAAGAATGAAAGTCTTGTCCATGAGCAGGTAATGCTCCGGCGTCAGCGGCGACACGCGAAGGAAATGGCCTGCGCGAAAAATGTTCCTGAAGAGTGTTGTATTGAGAGTTATGATTCTAGACTTCGAACCTGTCCTGGATATCACGGTTTCGAACATCTCCCGGAGCTCGGGCACGTTGTCGGAGCCGATGTTCATTATTTCGCCTGCGGCTTTGCACTTTTCAGCCTTCAGGCACGCATCAGCCATGTCATGCACGCTTACCATCTGCATGCGGTTCTTTCCGGAGCCTAGTATCGGTATGGGCCGGCCTTTCTTTATCCAGCGGAGGCACTTGTCGAATATCCCGTATATCCCCGGGCCGACCATAGTCATGGGCCTCAGCACTATCACATCGAGCCCGTCGCCATGATATTTCTTCATGAGGATTTCGGCGTCAAGCTTGCTCCTGCCGTATATGCCCAGGGGAGCCTTCGTGTCGTCCTCGAAGTAAGGGACTTTCTTCGGCTGCCCGAAGACGGACGAGCTTGATATGTGGACGACCTTTGCGCCGGCCTCGTTTGCGCATGAAAAGATGTTTCCAGAGCCTGCGACTATCACGTCGCGGACGTCCCTGGCGCTCGCGCCGGACTGCGGCAGAAGGGAAGCAAGATGGAAGACGGTGTCGCACCCTTTCATGGCTTTTTTTACGTCGTCCATGCTCCTTACGTCGCCTTTTACAAATTCCGCATCCCCGGCTTTGGGCTCCTTTATGTCAAGTATCCTGACATCATCCTCCTCGAGGAGTTCCTTCACCAGGAATGCCCCGAAAAAGCCGGAACCGCCTGTAACGAGCTTCATAGATTATCGTATTGGCGAAACCTTTTTTAGGTTATTAAATCAGCTCTACTAATGCCGAGAAATTACGCCCTCATGGTTTCCATCGTCATCGTGGCAGTGGTCGCGGCCTATTATATAAAAAGCTTCTACATCCATCCAGCTGGCGAGGTGCCCTTCATAGGCTCCGACGAGGTGGTATGGCTCGATTCGGCGAAAGCCGTCCTATGGGGCTTCGAGAACCCGTTCTTCATGAACGAAGGCTACATATTCCACGACCCGTTCCCGGGCTCGCCGTACATCATGGCGTTCATAGGCGCCGTTTTCTACGTGACATCGGTCGACCCGGCGCTGGTCCTCATAATAACCAAGCTGGTCTTTTTGTTCCTCCTTCTTGTCACGTCGTACAAGATTGCGGCTCATTTCTTCCCCACAAGGTTCGAGATGACTTCAGCTTTCCTCCTTTACATAACACTCGGAGGCATAGGAGGAATTTCATACCTGATATATCTTGCGGTAGCCGGGAGCGTGCCGCCCCAGTATCAGGGCGCCATGCTTTTTACCGGCATAGCAAAGCCCGATTCCGCGATATACCACATTGCATCGCTTTTCTTCGGGCATTCCTTCCTGCTTATGCTCCTCAAGGGCAGGAACCCTTATTTTGCGGGGCTGCTCCTCGGGCTGTCGGCTCTGGTTTATCCGATATTCGGTGCCGCCTTCTTCGCTGCCGCTGTAATATACGGCATTGTTTTCAGGAAGGCTGATTGCGTCAAGATGCTGATAGTCGCGTCGCTTGCCGCGCTCCCCTGGGCAATAAGCTACATGCAGTATCCCGACATAATACAGCGCCTTTCAGAGCAGAAGAACTACATAAATCCCATGGCATTGGCAGTGCAGGGATTCTTCGTCCTCCTGTTCTCCGCAGCATACGCTGCGAAATTCCGCTCCGTGAAAGACAGGAAATGGCTGTTCATTTCGGCTTTTGCCCTCTTCACTTTTGTCCTGGGACTCCTGCCTCTCCAGATAAATCCCCTCACGAATCCGCAGAGGCTCATATGGGTGATGTTCCTCCCGCTGTCGATAGTAGCCGTCAAGGGGATGTCCCTCATTGGAGTGCCGAGGAAGGCGATAGCGGCCATGCTTGTCATATCCTCCGTGACGCTCTTCGCGGGCAATGCAGTCATAATAGCCGCCCCTTTCTATCACATATCCGATGACGAGTACGAGGCCGTGAAATTCCTGAAAGGTTACGAGTTCGGAAACGTCCTTACCACGGAGAAGCTGGGCGACTTCATCCCTTACCAGTCCGAAATGCGCTCCCATCACACTCTTTTCTACAGCGACAGCCCGTTCTTCGAGGAATACCGCGCGATGCGGGCCGGCGACGAACGGCTTTTCGCCGATATCGTGAAAAAATATGAAATAAAATACGTGGTGTCGCCGGTAGGCGACGTCCTAGGCCTCATGGCAGAGAGCTCGGGAGCCGAACTTATCGGGGACACCGGGGAATTCAGGATTTTTGTGACAAGTCCGTGATTTTATTCATCCATCGGCGGCGGCGTTTCGCCAATATTGTTGTATAGTCTATTTGTAGTAATTCTTCCCATATTAG
>CAYJVT010000033.1:0-7432 GCA_964373695.1 uncultured archaeon
GCACTATATGTGAACCAAATAAGTTATATCCTGTTTATTTATTTGGTTCACTATAACTACTGGAGAATGATTTATACTTTGAGGACAAATGAAATTGAAATCACTAATTTCATTCTGGATTTCATTTATCACGACAAATACAATAAAATATTTGATTATAGGAAAAAGTAAGCATATAACTTTTTCTGACATCTTAACACCATGAAAGCCCGCGTAG
Organism: uncultured archaeon; assembly: GCA_964373695.1. Taxonomy (GTDB): domain Archaea; phylum Aenigmatarchaeota; class Aenigmatarchaeia; order GW2011-AR5; family GW2011-AR5; genus JACPAH01. Next base: position 218 of record CAYJVT010000033.1, read on the forward strand.
ACGAAAAGTGGCCTTTTCATTTCTCCGAAATCCTCCTGAAGGGCAATCCCGGAAGCAGCGTCGCCGTCTGCACCCTGTGGACGCTGAAGGAGAAGTTCCTGCCGCTCGATAACTTCGCCCTCATAGGTAACATGTATTACGACGAAGGCGTGAGCTACATTCTCCGCGGCATACTCTCCAACCCCAACATACGCTACCTGGTTTTGTGCGGCGTCGACATATCGAAGAGCGGCGAAGCCCTCGTAAAGCTGTTCAAGGACGGCATCGACGACAACCACATGATAGTCGGCACGGACGTCGGGGTGCACAAGGAGCTCCCCAAGGAGGCTATAGAAGACGTCAGGAAGCATGTGTTCCTCATTGACATGCGCGGCATTATAGACAGGGAGAAAGTGGCCTCGAAAATGAGGGAGCTTGAGCCTCTGGACGCCTTCGGCGAGCCCCGGACGTTTCCCATGCCCGAGATGAAGAAAGTCGACACATTCCCTTCTGAGGAGACGGGCTTCATTGTGCGCGAGGGGAAGATAGCTGATGCGTGGCTGCGCATAGTCCGTTATGTGATGAGGTTCGGGAAGATAAAGAAGAGCCAGCACTCGTCTGACATGCGCGAACTCATTAATCTTGTTTCAGTCGTCGGGGACGAGAACCCTTCAGACCCTTATCTGACTGAATTCCTGCCTTTCGGCATCGAAGAAATAGAAAACTATTATCCGCAGGTCATGAGCGCGAAGGGCGTGCCGGGCACCAAGTACACCTACGGCCAGAAGCTGCGGGATTTTCGCGGCTTGAACCAGGTCGAATATATCATAGAAGACCTGAAGCGCACCCAGTACTCCAGGAGGGCAGTGGCGGTGACATGGGACCCCGAAAACGACAGGCAGAACGAAAATCCGCCCTGCTGGCTCCTCATCCAGTGCATCGTCCGGGAAGAAAAGCTCTATCTTACGTGCTACATACGCAGCAACGACATGTTCGCTGCATGGCCGCTTAACGCGTTCGGCCTCCGCAAGATGCAGCAGGAAATCGCCACGTCACTGGGCCTGAAGCTGGGAGACCTTACTACGGTTTCCGGAAGCGCCCACATATACAGCCACGACTGGAACAAGGCGAATGAGCTGATTGGGAAGCACGAGCCTTCAGAAAAGTTCGTCCCGGACCCGCGCGGCAACTTCGTCATCAGACTTGACCGCGAGAAACAGGAGCTTTCCGTCGTGCATTACTCGCCGGAGCAGAAGCAGATGCAGGAGTTCCGCGGCAAGTCAGCCGTTGAGCTCTACAGGATGATTCTGGATGTGGACGCGATATCCATGGCCGGCCATATGATGGACATCGGATGCGAGCTCCAGAAGGCCGAAATAGCGCTGAAGCAGGGCATCGTCTACGAGCAGGACAAGCCTCTGGACTTCGGGAAGAATGTTTGAGGCCTGACGACCGTTTTTATGCTTTGCTTTTTGAAATATAATATGAATTCAGGCACATTCTTTATGGATACAGCCGACCATGTGGGCCTGACGCTGAAAGTTTACAGGGCAATAGTGGAAAGCGGCCTGCCAGCTACCGAAACCTATACAGTCTACCAGAAAAGCGACGGAATTCACGAATATTTCATAAAAGGCGAAATAGGACCTTCTGTAGAAAGCGACCCGACGTATGCTTACGTGGGCCATAATGGAAGGGCTGAAGTGATAGTTTGCGGCACGCTTGGGGAACATTACGAAAAAGTGGCCGGCTCTGTGGCCGCGATGTGTGAAAAGAAAGATAAATCCAGCACACTCCCGCCTTCTTGACGGAGTTCAGTTCCCCTCTTCCATACGCTCTTCTTCCTGCGCTTCGGGTTCAGGCAGGCTTTTAGTGACGACCTCCACAGATATGCCGCCGCCTTCCCTTTTTCCTATCTTATATTCCGTCTCGCAACGGGGGCAAGTCATGGGCCTTGGCTCGTCCTCGACGAATTCAACCTTTATGTGGTATCTGCACTCGATGCAGTCGAACTCGTTCTTGTCTTCCTCGAAGGAGTAGTCTTCCATGATATGAATTATGCGCGGTAGGATAAATAATTCAGAGTATATTTGGCGTAATAATTGTATATGAATAAAATCTCATAGCCCCCACTTGGGCTCCTGCTTGCGCTTGAGCTCGCGGATTTCGTTCAGCGCCTGGACCTCGCTTTGCGAAAGAAGTTTTTCGTTTTTTATGAGCTTCCTGTACTCCTCGTTGGAGATGTCGGTGTACAGGACGTCGTCCTCGTCTATCTGCCTGCCCACCGTCGGTCCCATGACGGAGACTGCGACCTTCTCCCCCTGCCTGGCCTCCGAGACGTTCTCGCCCTGCGACTGGAGCTGCTTCACCTCGCCGCATTCCTTCAGCGAGCCGGGGAAGTCCTTGAGCTCCTTGAACAGCCTGAACTTCGGCCTTATTATTCCTGACAGGATTTCGCACCCGACTATCGCGGGGTTGCTCGCCCTGAAGGTGCAGCCGCGGAGTATCGTCATCTTTCCGGGGCGCGTTATGTCCTCTATCTCCCTGCGCCTCACCTCTTCCTTCTCCGTCTCGCTCCATTTCTCGTAGTCCTCTATGAGCCTGTATATGACGTCGGAATGGAGCAGCTTTATCCGCTTGTCGCCCGCGAACTTCTCCGCCTCGTCGGACGGCCTGACGTTGAATCCTATGACTATCCTGTTGGCGAACTCCTCGTTGGCCTCCGCTGACATGATGTCCTTCCTGGTTATGCCGCCTATCGACGCCTCCCTCACAGGATGCTCCTTGAATACGACCTTCAGTGCATCCAGACTGCCGACGTTGTCGGCTTTCAGTATGAGCCCCTCCTTCTCGTCGTGAACCTCCGTGCTTTCTATTTCCTTTTCCATCTCCTCCAGTATCTTCTCCGCCTCCTGCAGCGTGCCGGCGCTCCTCAGGTAGGAGCCGGCCGCTATGGTGTCGTCGAAGCCTGGTGACGATATCTTCACGCCGGCTGCCGCCATTGCCTCGTCTATGCTCCTGAATTTCTTCTCGGTCCTCATGTCGCGGAGCTTTTCCGGTATCAGCAGGGCCCTTATCTTGGCAATCTTGGGGCTCCTTCCGCCGACTACGATTATGTCGCTTTTCCTCATTGTGCCGTTATATATTATGGCGTCAATCGTCGTCCCATGCCCGGCCAGCTCCCTCACCTCGAGTATTATCCCCTCGCATTTGTCGCTCAGCGCGAGCTTGTCCTTCAGGAACTGCTGGGACAGCCCTATGAGTGTCACCAGAAGGTCGGGGACGCCGTCGCCGTTCTTCGCCGAGACAGGCACCGCCGCGACCATTTTTGTGAAATCCTGGACCCTGTCGTAGCGCTCGGCCGGGAAGCCGAGTCTGGAAAGCTCCTCCATGAGAGAGTAGAACTCCTTCTCGAACTCGCCCTTCACGTCGTCTGTCTGCCTGTCGAAATTCTCGAGGAAGCAGTCGCCGCTTTCCCACCCGCCTATCCGGTCTATCTTGTTGACGGCGATGACGAAGGGCGTCTTTTCCATCCTGAGTATCTCTATGCTTTCCTTCGTCTGCGGCATGATGCCTTCGTTTATGTCCACCACGAGGATGGCCAGGTCGGCTATGCTGCCGCCTCGCCTCCGGAGAGTCGTGAAAGCCTCATGTCCCGGCGTGTCTATGAAGAGAAGTCCCGGGACGCTGACCTTGAAGCCGAATTTCGAAAGAAGAGTTCCGCACAGCCTCTCTATGGTTTCAAGCGGTATCTCCGTCGTTCCTATGGCCTGCGTTATCCCGCCGGCTTCCCTGCTGGCTATGGCGGTCTGGCGTATTCTGTCCAAAAGTGAGGTTTTTCCGTGATCCACATGGCCGAGAACGGCAACTATAGGCTGCCTTAACGTTGTCATATATGTCACCGTTGAAACTCATACCGACTTATCCGCTCCTTAATCACAGACATTTATGCGAGAAATCTTTAAAGGAATGGTATTCCTTTAAGATGCCAAAAACCTAATGGTTTTTGGGCATATATAAACACAAACTTTCAGTCTGTTCCGAAAGCATGGAATCATCGTTCAGGAAACCACAGTGCTATTTCTTTCCCGGCTTCTTCCGGATTTCCTGACGCGTGTATGAGGTTTTTGACCGGCCGCTTCTCGGAATTGGCCTTTGCTATGGTGTCTGTTCCCATGTCGCCGCGTATCGTGCCCTTTTCAGCCGTCGCCGGGTCCGTGTAGCCTGTTATGGCGCGCACCTTTTTTATGGCGTCGTTCCCCTCTATTACCATCGCGACGACGGGCCCCGACGTCATGTACGAGCGCATGCCTCCGACTATCATCATCCCGTAGTCCAGGAGCTTCTTCTCAGTGTCGAGCTTCTCCCCGGCCTTTATTCCTTTCTGCCCTATGGAAAGCAGGTAGTCCCTGCCGGAAGGATAGTGCTTCGCTATCAGCTCCCTGCTGACATTGAGCATCTTCATCGCCTTTATCTTCATGCCGCCGTTCTCGTAATACGATATTATTTTCCCTATAAGGTTCCTCTGGAGCCCGTCGGGCTTTATCACGACTAAAGTTTCTTCCAAACGAATCACCTGATTCTTCTTTTCAAAGAAGTTATACTTCTTTGAGATTCTTAAATGGATTTTTGCGAAAGCTTAAGAATATTGGAAGATGAATGAAAGGTTGGTATGAACAGGAATTTCGAACACTACGTAGCTGAATTGAACAGCTCTCTTATAGCTTTAGCGAAATCTGGAAGAGACGGCTCGCCGCTCTTCATTACAACGTACAGAAGTGTATGCCAGCGAGTTGAAAGCCTTGAAAGGCAGGGGATGGGGCCGGAGCATGTAACGAAAGCCAAGAGAGCCCTTAACCAGATTTATGACAGGTTCTCTGGCAGGTTCGAGGGCAAGGGCATCACCAAATACGAGCTCAATCCTTGATAACCGCAACTTTAATACTTTCGCCTGGATTATAAGTAATTGTAATTTGTGCGTATCCGAAAGAGTGGTTTGGATGAATGTAGCAAGAATAAAGCTTACGGGGAAGGACCCGAAGGAACTTGACGCCCTGTGCAGCGAAATCAAGGACGTTGCTGTCAAGACAGGCGTAGCCGTGTCGGGTCCCATACCGATGCCCACCAAGAAGCTCCGCATTCCGGTGATGAAGACGCCGTGCGGCGACGGGATGCACAGGGGAGGCGGCGGGGGCAACTGGGAGACATGGGAGATGCGCATCCACAAGCGGATTCTTGACGTGGGAGCGAACGACCGCGTCCTGAGGCAGATAACCAGGATAAGGATACCGCGCGACATCAACATAGAGATACAGCTCACGGACTGATTCTTCTTATAGTATTTTACATAAACAATGAATAATGGAACTTTTCAGGTAAAATGCTATATGCAGGAAACGTATAAAATGTCCCAAAATCATTGTTTCCTGCTATTATAAAGATTTCTGCCAATAATAACGGCATGAAATACAGGGCGTTTGTCGCTTTGAGCGCGGTTGCTGTCGGTGCAGCCGCCTTGATTTACGTCGCTTCCAGGAGAAACGGAAGAAATGACTACAGGACCGATGATGAAATGGCGCTTGGGGAGCACCCCGGAATTCCCGAAGGGCTAGGTTCCTACATAGGCGTTCCAGAAGGGCGCTGGCCGGACTCCCGAAAGTTGCCTGAGAGGCCGTTTTTGTCTGCTGACAGAAACACTTAAAAAGATTCTCAGTGAGGATTAAATGCCTGAAGTTCCATTTCAATTGGACTTCAGCATACAAAAGTCATCATTTGGCAATGATGACTTTTTATAGAGTAAAAAAACATAATAATGCAATTGGAGGTAGTTCATGATGGCAGATAAGAAACCGCACTTTAACCTGGTAACGATAGGTCACGTCGACCACGGCAAGTCGACTCTCGTAGGCAGACTGCTCTACGACACAGGAGCTATAAAGGAGGAGCAGATGAAGAAGCTCAAGGAGCTCGCGAAGGAGCTGAAAAAGGAGACTTTCGAGTTTGCCTTCATCATGGACAACCTCAAGGAAGAGAGGGAACGCGGTGTTACGATAGACATCATGCACAAGAGGTTTGACACCAACAAGTTCTATTTCACTATTATAGACGCTCCCGGCCACAGGGACTTCGTCAAGAACATGATTACCGGAACTTCGCAGGCGGATGGAGCTATATTAGTATGCTCCGCCAAGGAAGGCGTTCAGGAGCAGACCAAGGAGCACGCTTATCTTGCGAAAGTGCTCGGTGTAAAGCAGGTCATAGTGGCTATAAACAAGATGGACGCTGTCGGTTATGATGAGAAGAAGTATGCCGAAACAAAGGAGGCCATGACGAAACTCCTGAGAGGCATCGGATACAAGACAGAGGAGATGAACTTCGTGCCCACTTCAGGCTACGTGGGCGACAACATAGCCAAGAAAAGCGACAAGACCGCATGGTACAAGGGCCCGACGCTCGTCGAGGCTCTTGACATGTTCACCTTGCCCGAGCAGCCTGTGGACAAGCCCCTGAGGGTTCCCATACAGGATGTTTATACCATCACCGGCATCGGCACCGTCCCTGTTGGAAGGGTCGAGACCGGCGTCCTGAAGGTCAACGACAAGGTCGTTTTCGTGCCTTCCGGGACTCAGGGAGAGGTGAAGACCATAGAGATGCACCACGAGCAGTCTCCTGAGGCGAGGCCCGGCGACAACATAGGCTTCAACGTCAGGGGCGTCGGAAAAGGCGACATAAAGAGGGGCGACGTGATGTGCCACCCGCAGAATGCTGCCAAGCAGGCCAAGGAATTCACGGCCCAGATAGTGGTTCTGAACCATCCTTCCGTCATTTCAAAGGGCTACACGCCCGTGTTCCACGTGCACACCTCGCAGGTTGCATGCACCGTGACAGAGATAGTCAAGAAGCTTGACCCGAAGACGGGGCAGGTCGCGCAGGAAAATCCGGATTTCATAAAGACCGGCGACGCTGCAATCATAAAGTGCGTCCCCACCAAGCCGCTCATAATAGAGAAGCAGACTGAAATGCCCCAGATGGCGCGTTTCGCAATAAGGGACATGGGCCAGACCGTGGCCGCGGGCGTCTGCATAGACGTAGTGACTGCATAAAGGTACAGCGCCCTTTGGCGCTGATGCTTCATTCTTCCGCTTATCTTTTCTTTTTTTTCAAATCATTTGTTTTTAATAATTTTTCATATAATCCTTGCTATGGCAGCGAGCGACGCGCCGGCAAGCGTAAACG
>CAYJVT010000034.1:0-7016 GCA_964373695.1 uncultured archaeon
TGTCTTTGATTTTCATAAACACTGTTTCAATTCTATAATTATGGATTCTTGTTTCTTGGTAATTTTGTATTCTGTGTTCTACTACCAAACCTCCAAACTTGTTTGAATAAAACATCTTTCTGAAAGCTCTCGGATAGAACATTCCAGCATCTGTTTGAATATATTTTGGCTTTCCTTTGACAATTGCTTTCTTTAGAAATTCCTGTGCTTCAGCAGGATTAGCGGACAGACTATAATGCACTCCAGTAATCAATCTTGTATCCCAATCAAGACAACACCAAAACCTGTCTTTTCTGCCCTCGCAGTCTATCATTGTTTCGTCTGCGTAGAAGCTCTGGCCTAAATTGTATCCTTGTTTTTCTATGAACCTGTGGACTTTCAAGGTGTATCTTCTTACCCAATCCAGAATAGAAACATGGCTGATCTTGTGGTCAAAATGCCTTTTCAGTTGGTTTCTCATCTTTCTGCTCGATAAGTTGGAAACATACATGTCAATTGATATTGTAATTATCTCCGGCTTGTTTCTCATCCTGTAAAAGCCGTCGTCATAAGTAAAGAACCTGTTACAATTCTTGCAGAAATATTTTTGTATATGCCCGCGATTATGCGTTTTTCTTGTTCCTTCTTTTCTGAAATTCTGGCTCTTGCAGTGCCTGCACCTTATTTCATTTTTCATACCTATATTAGGTACCTAATTAATTACTGGGGATTTGGTACCTAAAGGTTTAAATATAACTGGATCCACTTTTAGATTATGAAACTCCAAAAACAGCTTTCTCGGAAGGTAAAAGACGTTGAGTATGCAAAGTGGGTTTTGGTCATACCCCCAAATATTATAGAAAAATTGAAGTGGAAAGAGGGTCAGGAATTAGAGGCTGAAGTCAAGGAAAACGCGCTGGTTGTCAAAAAGCGTTAATTTTTTGTCAAAAATTCCAGACGTTTACTTTACAGCTCACCATATAAGCCTTGCTGTCAATTTTTCTTAATGTATGACGTGATTGTAATAGGAGGAGGCGCTGCAGGCCTCACGTCAGCCATATACACGTGCAGGAAGCGCCTCAAGACACTTCTGGTGACGCTTGACGTGGGCGGGCAGACGAACCTCACGGAGCACATAGAGAACTACCCCGGCTACACGCAGAAAAGCGGCCCGGGCCTCATGAAGACGTTTGAGGAGCAGGCAAAGGGGTTCGGCACCGAGTTCGTGTTCGGGAAGGCGTCAAAGCTTGAGAAGAAGGAGAAGTCGTTCCTGCTGACGCTAACCAATGGAGAGAAATACGAAGCCAAGACAATCATACTGGCATACGGCAAGGTGCCGCGCACCCTGGGCATACCTGGCGAAGAGAAATATCTCGGCAGGGGCGTCAGCACATGCGCGACGTGCGACGTGCCGCTCTTCAAGAGGAAGAACGTGGCCGTCATAGGAGGCGGCAACTCGGCCATCGAGGCGGCTGAGCTGGCGACAAAATTCGCGAACAAGATATATCTCGTGCACAGGCGCGATGTCTTCCGCGCGGATGAAATCACGGTCGAAAAGGTTAAGAAGTCCCCGAGAGTTGAAATGGTTCTTTTCAACGTGCCCGCTGAGATAAGGGGCGACAAGTTCCTCCGGCATCTGATAGTCGAAGACGTGAACACCAAGGAGAGAAGAACGCTCGATGTGGACGGCGTCTTCGTCGAGATAGGCTACATAATAGACACGGACTTCGTCAAGCACCTGGTCAGCATAAACAAGGAGAGGGAAATCATAGTCAATGATGTCGGAGAAACATCATGCCCGGGCATATTCGCATGCGGCGACGTGACGCAAGTGCCCTACAAACAGACCGTCATTGCGGCAGGCGAGGGCGCCAAGGCCGGGCTTTCTGCATACGCGTATCTCCAGAGGATGGAAGGCAAGCCCGTCGTGAAGCTCGACTGGGCCTAAGAAATCTCCAAAACGGCTTCAAGCGCGGAAGGCAGTCGGAATACGCCGTCATCGCCGCTGAAATGTTTCATGCCGTGCTCAATGACCAGCCTGGCGTCGAGCTTATTCTCGAACTCATGCCCATATCTCAGCGAAACGTAGGGGTCATTGTCCGAATGGATGGCAACGAACTTCCTGCAGACGGACTTGATTTTTTCCCAGCCGACAGGCCTCGCGAAGAAGCTCTCGAGCTCCTTTATTCCCAAGTCCTCTGAAAATCCGGCGACAAGAACCGCGCCCCCGACTTCGTTCTCTATCATTTCAAAATATCTGAGGATTGCTATGCATCCGAGGCTGTGACCTACAAAATAGCACTCTTTACCGGGCGTTCCGACAACTTCTTTGAGGGTTTCAATCCAGGCCTCCATCTTCGGGTGGTCGGTGTCCGGCATTTCCGGGACGAAGACCTTGAATCCATTCTTTTCGAGCTCTTTCTTCAGCCACGGCCTCCATCCGTCTTCCGGGCGGCCCTGCCAGCCGTGTACGAGGAACGCCCTCTTCACTCATCTTCCTCCCTGAATTTCTTCATTACCGACTTCTCCTTTATCAACTTCACCTTGGGTTTTCCGGAACCGCGCAAAGGCCTCGAAAGAAACGACACTGACTTGCCTGCAATGGAAAGCACCTTGTAGACGGTCCTGCCGAACATGTAGATGAAATAGAGGCCGAGCCCAAGGAGAACGTAGCTTACAAGGGTGTCTATATTGAGCGGAATTGCCACGCCGAAAAGCTTGTTCGCGACTATGGGAAAAATGGCCGAGGCGATGCCCGTGAAGAACGCGCCCTTCACCAGGGATATCATGCTCTTGAACCAGTAGATGAAGACGACCAGCGCGGCCACCATGACGACGACGTTCGGTATTCCAAGCGACACGATGAATTCAAGTACCATGATGATAATTATAGGCGCTTGAATTTATATTGGTTGGAGCCAAATAACTATAATGCAGAAAGTATGGACGGAGAAGAGGGCAGAGGACTTCCTCGGAAAGAGAATACCCGTCGCCAGAAGCATTATTGCAAAAAATCCCGAGCAGGCCCTGAAATTTGCAAAAAAATATCCCATCGTCCTCAAAATAATATCAGAGAAAGCCCTCCACAAATCCGACATAGGCGGGGTCAGGGTTGCCAACGACACGGAGGAGCTGGAGAAGCACTTCAGGGAGCTGACAAAGCTTTCTAAGAGGATGAAGGCCCAGATACTCGTGCAGGAATTCGTACGGGGCATGGAGCTTGTAATAGGAATAAACAAGGACCCTGTTTTCGGCCACGTGATAATGTTCGGCCTCGGCGGAAAGTATGTCGAGACAATAAGGGATGTTTCCTTCAGGGTATGCCCCATAACGGAGAAAGACGCAGAAAGCATGGTGCAGGAAATGAAGTACAAGAAGCTCCTTTACGGCGTCAGGGGCGAGAAGCCCGTTGACATAGCAGAAGTGAAAAGAATACTCGTCAAGGTATCATGCATCCCTTCGACCAACAGAAAGCTGAAGGAGCTGGACATAAACCCTCTGATAGCCAGCGAGAAGGGGGCGAAGGCCGCCGACGCCAGAATCGTGTGGGAATAGGTTTTCCGGCTTACGATTCATCTAACCGCTGTAAGCTCTTACATGAGCAATTCTCTTTGCAGCTATATCAGACGGCAGTTTGGAAGAATTTTGCCTCTCCAAATAAATCATATCCTCTACGGGAAGTTCAATATAATCTGTGTCAGTCCAATATATTCCGGGACCTTCTGCATCATGAAATGTGTGTCTTATGTATGTTTTTTCGCCGACTTTAACGTATTCAGACCTTTCATTTTTCCCTGCTGTTATCTCCCCCCTCAGAACTGCTTCCTTGTCGCCCGACCTGTAAAACTCGTGAGCAACATGGGCCCTGCCGGAAGAATCAAGCCCCTTGTAAATTTCCATGAAACGCGTCATCTGCTCCGGAGTGGCTGTTTCCGAAGCTTCCGCCACATACTCCATGTTCCTCAATTCCCTTCCGGACGGCCTGTCCCCGAGCACAGTTTCTGCAAAACCAGCGTCGCCTGTATTATCGAACAGGTCTATCAGATGTGCAGACAAGCCGGAATAGCCGGCATACTTCCGGAGCGCACCGAGAAGACGGCCGACTCTTTCAAGATATTCCCCTTTTCTTGGCCTCACCCTTCTATCATCCATTCCGGCGCTGGCCTTGCCGGCTTGACGGGCGGCGCGTTCATAGTCGGATATTCTTTTGCGCAGCGTACCTATCTCTCTCTCATAATCACCAACCTGAGTCCTCAAGTCAGCCATCGCCATATCCTTTAATTTCATGAGTTTCTGCATGTCAGACTCCCCTATCAGATAGAAACGCCTTCCATTAACCGAATTTCTGGAAGGGCTTATCAGGCCCGACATATGATAACTGTGCAGTTCTGACCTGGAAAAGCCTGTTATTTTAATCACTTCAGGTATCGTCCATGACCTTTTGCCGGCGCCAGGCTTCTGCTTCCCGGGCCTGACTTCTTTGCCAGCGGCCGGAGCGCTTTGCACATTTAATGATTTTAAATCCCCCTTTCTTATCATATAACACTTCCTTCCGCGGTCATAAGTCGAGGGAATTTTTCCCTTCCTAACCCAGGAATAGACTGTACTCTGCGGAATTCCAAGAATTTCAGTCACTTCTTTTATAGTGAACATCATTTCGGGCATAATAGTAGCATCTTTCAAAATGCTTAAATGAACTAAGTGTGAAAAATGTGGGATGGTTATTTGTGCCAGTGGCGGCACGCGTCCCCAAAGATGTCAAGGCCGTGCTCCGCCTGGCTGCGCGTCAGCGTGAGGGGAGGGCATATCCTTATGACGCTCTTCCCCGCCGGAAGGAGTATGAGGCCTTTCTCGGCCGCCTTGCACAATATTGCGGAACGTATGTTCGGGGCCGGCTTCTTGCTGCGCTTGTTTTCCACGATTTCAACACCTATCATGAGGCCAAGTCCGCGGACATCACCCACTATCTCAACGTTGTCTTTTATCTCCACAAGGCGCTTGAGCATGTAAGCGCCGAGGCGCCTTGCGTTCGCGCCGAGGCGCTTCTGCCTCATGTACTTCAGGGTCGCGATGCCGGCTGCGCATGCAAGCAGATTGCCGCCGAAGGTGTTACCGTGGGAGCCCGGAACCCAGTCCATTATCTTGCTGCTTGTTATGGTGGCGCCAAGAGGCACTCCGCCTCCTATCGCCTTGCTCATCGAGACCACGTCAGGCTTCACGCCAAAATTCTCCATTGCGAGGAATCTGCCGGTCCTGTAGCAGCCGGCCTGGACTTCGTCAACACATAATAGAATGCCATGCTCATTGCACAGGCGCCTCGCGCCCTTTACGAAGGCCTTGGGCGGCACTACATACCCGCCTTCGCCCTGAACAGGTTCCATGAAGAGAGCGGCACATTCCCCTCGCAGGGATATCATCGCCTTCTCCAGCTCTGACAGGCACTCATCTGTGCAGTCGTCCATCCTGTATGGGTACGGATAAGGAACGTGCCTGACAGGCATAAAAGGCGCGAATCTCTCCCTTTGCACCGGTTTGGAATTCGTCATCGATAGGCTCCCCATCGTGCGGCCGTGGAAGGCGTTCCTGAAGGCGATGACCCACTTCCTTTTCGTGTGCCACCTTGCAACCTTGTAGGCGGCCTCGATGCTTTCCGTGCCAGAATTCGAGAGAAAGACCTTTTTCAGTGGATGAGGAAGGAACGAAATAAGGGTTTCGCAGAATTCGACAGGCAGCTCGGCATAGAAATCCGAAAAGCCGCAGTGGGTGAGCCTCTGGGTCTGGCTGCGTATGGCCTTCATCACCACCGGATTCGTGTGGCCCACGTTGGCGACAGCAATGGCAGCCGAGAAATCCAGGTACTTCCTTCCGTCAACATCGTACACATAACAGCCCTTTGCCCTTTTCCACACAAATGAATACTCCCGGGTGACGCACGGCGAGACGACTTTCCCGTCGAGGGCTATCACCCTCATGGACTTGGGGCCGGGCCTGCGGCATATGAATTTCTCCATAACAATATATTGGAAAGCCCCAACATAAAGTTTTCTTATAAACTTAGCATTCATAGACTTCTGTATGATTCCGCTCCAGCAAGACATTGAAAGGGAAGAAATTCTTATAGAAACGGACGCGTCGCAACTGGACTACTGGATGAAGAAGCAACTCGCCAAGAAGTTCTACGAAGGCATAGGATATACGGTGCTATTGGGCGACGATTTCGAGAACAACATGCTCCTTCATGTGAGCGACTATCCCTTCATGGACAGGTACACCCAGGTAAAGATGGGGAAGAAGAACCCCCTGATGGTCAGGTACAACACTACGGCAGCTGCCGCCATGCCGCCTGACGACATAATAAAGCTCCTATACATCTCAAGGCTCTGCAGCTATGTCGGCGGCCCGGGCATGTGCGACATGATACTCATAAAAAACGGTAGATACAGGCTGGCTCATATCATAGCCGAGGACAGCATGAGGCGCGAGACCGCACTCTTCATTTTCCTGTCAAAGTTCGTGTTTGGCCTGTGCGACGCAATAATGGTAGACGTCGTCAGCGAAAAAATCGGAAAGAAATATCCAATCGACTTCAGAAAAATATTCCGCGAGATACTGGATGACTCTGTCCTGAAAAAAAGATGGGACGGCATAGACGACTCCTTCGACGCGTTCGCCGGCAGGTACAGGGAAAAGGTGCCGTTCTTCATCATGCAGAAGTGGGTGAACGAAGGGAAGGCCGAGGAAGAGGACATATTCAGAAATTTCAGGAACCTCTATCAGATAGTGGAGGAGGAGAGGCAGGAGATGCTCAAGATGAAGAGAGAGCTGGAAAACGACGATGCATTCACGTCAATCGGCAAGGGCAAGGATACAGTCACTCTGGAGAAAAAACTCGACTACATACAGGAGAAGTACAATATGCCGAAGTCGGACGCGATTGCGCTACTGAACCTTTTCCTATGAGCTTGTCAACGACCACCGCCTGATCACAAGTCAAGCGAAGCTTGACTTTGATCCTTCAAAGAGCGCAGCTCTTTGGG
>CAYJVT010000035.1:0-6813 GCA_964373695.1 uncultured archaeon
GCACTATATGTGAAACCAGAATTCATGTCCAGATTCTTTTCTGGTTTCACTATAAGACTAATGCCTGTGAAATGGATGGAAGAGTTGAAGAAGATGATTCTATGAATGAGCTCCGTTTCGGGACCGCAGGAATACCTATCAGCACTGCAGAGCGCAATACGCTCAACGGCGTCGCAAGGGTGAAGACATTGGGCCTTGGCGCCATGGAACTAGAGTTCGTCCACAGCGTCAACATCTCGGAGGAATTGGCGCCTTCGGTGAATGAGGCGGCAAAAAAGAACGACGTCGTCCTAACATGCCATGGCCAGTACTACATGAACCTCAACTCCAAAGAAGTGAAAAAGCAGAAAGCTACTGTAGAACGCATACTCAAGGCGGCCCGCATCGCGAACATGTGCGGGGCATGGAGCCTGTGCTTCCACGCGGCATTCTACATGGGAATGGAGAAGCCAGCTGTATACAAAACTGTGAAGGAGGCGCTGAAGGAAGTATCAAAAACTCTCTGTGACGAGGGGAACAAGATATGGATAAGGCCGGAGACCACAGGCAAAGGGACGCAGTTCGGAGACCTTGACGAGCTCCTGAGCCTCTCGGAAGAAGTGGAAGGCGTGATGCCCTGCGTGGATTTTTCACACTTTCACGCAAGGACGAACGGCAAATACAATACTTACGACGAGTTCAGCAGCATCTTCCAGAGCATAGAGAAGCGGCTTGGCAAGAAGGCGCTGAAGGAGATGCACATGCATCTTGCAGGGATAGCGTACGGGGAGAAGGGCGAGAAGCACCACCTGAACCTGAAGGAAAGCGACCTCAAATATAAGGAATTGACGAAGGCGCTGAAGGACTTCGGCGTGAAAGGCGTCCTCATATCCGAGAGCCCTAACATCGAAGAGGATGCATTACTAATGAAGAAGACGTACGGCCAATGACCATCCGGCTATTGGGACAAACTTTTAGGGATTATTAAAAGTATATAAATGCTTCTGTCCTAAGTATGTATGTGAACAGACATGTCTTCCAACCGACACCCCGTTGTCATGCCGACAGAGACTGAGATATTCGGCGAGTACAAGGCCGAGAGCGACATTGACCTAGGACTGCTCCAGATGCAGATTTTATGGATACTTTCAAGGAAAAACTCGCATGGATACGAGCTCATGAAGGACCTCAGTGTGATAAAGAGGAGCAAGGTGACGCAGGGAACGCTCTACCCGACCCTCCAGAAGCTGGAAGGTCTGAAGCTCATAAAAGGCGAGGAATCCGACAACAAGATAGTTTATACCCTGACGGACAAGGGAAGGAAGGTCATGAACGACTCATGCGTCGAATTCACGAGAACGTTCTTCGGGGTCTTCCAGGACTTCGTCTGCGAGAAATGCGTTAGCAAATAGGTGATATGGTGGGACTAGACAAAATGCGCGATGTATATCAGAGGGAATACGTGAAGGGCGACCCGGACACGCTCGATATAAGGGACCTGCACATAAGCGTAGACGGAAAGCCCATCATAAAGGGGCTTAACCTCAAGGTTAGGAAAGGCGAGGTGCACGCCATAATGGGGCCTAACGGCTCCGGAAAAAGCACGCTGGCAAACACAATAATGGGGCATCCAAGATACAAGATAGAGAGCGGCGACATACTTTTCAACGGCGAGAGCATACTCAACTACAGCCCTGATGAAAGGGCGAAGAAGGGGCTATTCCTTTCGTTCCAGTACCCGTGCGAGATACCGGGTGTGACACTTTCCAACTTCCTGAGAATGGCGCACAACTCACTGCGAAACGAGACGATAGGCGTCATGGACTTCAAGAAGGTCCTCGAGGAAAAGATGAAGGCGCTGAACATGGATACGGCCTTCGCGAAGAGGTACCTCAACGACGGATTCTCCGGGGGCGAAAAAAAGAGATGCGAGATACTTCAGATGGCAGTGCTGAACCCTACTATAGGCATACTTGACGAAACTGATTCCGGACTGGACATCGATGCACTGAAGGTCGTTTCAGAGGGCATAAACGTGCTGAACAGGAGCGGCAGCGGCCAGGGCGTCCTGCTCATAACGCACTATCAGCGCATACTGCTCTACATAAAGCCAGATCATGTTCATGTCCTTGTTGACGGAAAGATACTGAAATCTGGCGGACACGAGCTGGCCGAGACCGTTGAAGAGAAAGGATATGACTGGATCGTAAATCTTCCCAAGGTGTCATAATGAAAAAGATTTCGATCTCAAAGAGCATTAAGATACTCTTTGGGATAATGAAGGCAGAGGCGATATAATGACAAACCAGGAACTTATGGAGATGAAAACAGACTACAAGTACGGCTTCCACGTTCCAGAAGATTATGTGTTCAAGGCCAAGAAAGGCCTTAGCGAAGAGATAGTCCGTGAGATATCGGCTATAAAAAAAGAGCCTCGATGGATGCTCGACTTCAGGCTGAAATCGCTGAAGGCTTTCTGGGAAAAGCCTATGCCGAAATGGGGCGCCGACCTCAGCACCATTGACTTTCAGGATATCTATTACTACTTGAAACCGACAGAAGGCCAGGTAAAGGACTGGACACAGCTGCCTGAAGGCATAAAGAGCACTTTCGACAGGCTTGGCATTCCTGAAGCCGAAAGGAACTTTCTTGCAGGCGCAGGCGCCCAATTTGATTCCGAATCCGTGTACCATAAAATCCGCAAGGATCTGGAAGCGCAGGGCGTGATATTTACCGACATGGATACAGCGCTTAAGAAACATTCTGCAATAGTCAAAAAATTCTTCGGCAAAATAGTGCCGTACAACGACAACAAGTTCGCGGCGTTGAACAGCGCCGTATGGTCAGGCGGCTCTTTCGTTTACGTGCCTGCAGGCGTGAAGGTCGATATGCCTCTACAGGCCTACTTCAGGATAAATGCGCAGAACATGGGGCAGTTTGAAAGAACGCTAATAATAGCAGAAGAAGGGAGCTATGTGAATTATGTAGAAGGTTGCTCAGCGCCGATTTATACAACTGATTCATTACATGCTGCTGTTGTCGAGGTAATAGCACACGCAAATTCCAGAGTCAGATATACAACGATTCAAAATTGGAGCAATGATGTTTATAACCTTGTTACAAAACGCGCGTTCGCATACAGAAATGCTACTGTGGAATGGATAGACGGAAATTTAGGAAGCAAGGTTAATATGAAATATCCCGCCGTCTATCTTCTGGAGGAGGGCGCCAAGGCCGACATACTAAGTGTAGCATTCGCCGGCAAGGGACAGCACCAGGATGCGGGGGCCAAGGCAGTGCACATGGCGCCGAACACTACATCAACCATAATTTCAAAGTCCATAAGCAGGGGGGGCGGCAGGACGACTTACAGGGGCCTTCTTAGCGTGGCAGAGAACGCCGACAATTCAAAATCCCATGTAAAATGCGACGCTCTGATACTCGACGACCAGTCGGCCTCGGACACCGTGCCATACATGGAGATAAACAACAAGAACGTGAACATAGGGCATGAAGCCACGACGGGCAAGGTGAGCGAGGACCAGGTCTTCTACCTGATGTCAAGAGGCCTCAGTGAGCAGCAGTCCATGACGATGATTGTCTCGGGTTTCATAGAGCCGTTCGTCAAGGAACTCCCTCTCGAATACGCAATAGAACTTAACAGGCTGATACAGATGGAAATGGAAGGTTCTGTGGGTTAATTTTCATGAAAAACTTTGACAGCGTCTTTAACGAGCAGGCATTGAAACAGGATGCAGACTGGGTAATGAAGAGAAAGCGCGAGCTCTTCCAGCGATTGAAAGACATGCCGATGCCCAGGGAGCGCGACGAGGAGTGGAGGTATACTGAGATAGAAAAGATAGACGTTTCATGCACTGAGCTGTCGGATTTCCAGCCCAATCTGACCGACTCGGACGTTATATTCACCGACATGAAGACGGCCATCAGGAAACATCCGGAGCTGGTGAAAAAGCACTTCCTGCTAGACGGGGCGAAGGAGGACAAGATCTCCCTCGCATCGAAGATATTCTGGACGAACGGCATACTCATCTACGTGCCGAAAGGAGTGGACGCCGGCATGCTCTCTTCCAAGATGGTACTCGACAAGGACGTGATGTCCTACACTCTTATAGTCCTGGAGGAAGGGGCCAGCGCAAGATACTTCGAGGAGACTGCCGGCAATGCAGGACTGATGACGGATGCCACGGACATATACGTCGGCAGAAATGCCAGCTTGGACTTCTACGTCATGCAGAATACAGGCGACCCCAGTATATTCTCAAACAAGAACGCTTTCATAGACAAAGATGGAAGGATGCAGTGGGTCGCAGGATGCTTCGGCGGCAAGCTTGCAAGGCTGAAGATAGACAACCACTTCAGGGAGCCTGGCGCCAGCGCGAAGACCAATAGTTTCTTCGTCGGCTCGGGCAGACAGCACATTGACATAACGACGAATGCTATACACATCGCCCCCAACACCACGAATAACATATCAAACAAGGGCATACTCAGGCAGGATGCCTCTTCAGTTTACCGTGGTATGATAAGGATAGAGAAGGAGGCTCAGAAGACTGTGTCATACTTGTCGGACAACACGATAATGCTCGGCGAGAAGGCGGTGGCCAACAGCATACCGGGCCTCATGATAGACGCCAACGATGTAAAAGCCAGTCATGGCTCCACCATAGGCCAGATAGACGAGCACCAGCTGTTCTACCTGAGGAGCAGAGGCCTGAAGAGAGAGCAGGCCGAGAAGCTGATAATAGAGGGCTTCATAGAGCCTTCCATAGAGGCGATAAAGGACGAAGACCTCCGCGACGAGTACAGGAAGGCTGTGGAGGCAAAGACGGCATGAAGACCGAGAACATAAGGAAGGATTTTCCGATACTCTCCAGGAAGATAAACGGAAAGCGGCTGGTTTACCTTGACAACGCCGCGACGTCCCAGAAGCCCGCTCAGGTAATAAACGCGATGAAGGACTTCTACGAGAATCACAACTCCAATATTCACAGGAGTGTGTATAAGCTCGCCGAAGAGGCGACCGAGATGTACGAGAACGCCCGCAGGAGCGTGGCGGAATTCGTCGGCGCGAAGCCGGAGGAAATAATATTTGTAAGGAACACGACGGAGGCCATAAACCTACTGGCATACTCATGGGCGATGCGCAATCTCCAGAAAGGGGATGAAGTGCTTATAACAGAGATGGAGCACCACAGCAACATCCTCCCATGGCAGATGGCGTGTAAGGCCAAGGGAGCTAGGCTGGTATATGCCAAGGTCATGAACTTCGCATTAGACATGAAGGACCTTGAGAGCAAGATAACAAAGAGGACGAAGCTGGTATCGGTGACGCACTCGTCCAACGTTCTGGGCACGATAAATGACATGAAGACAATAGGCAGGCTCGTTCATGATGCAGGCGCAATTTTCGTCGTAGACGGAGCGCAGGCAGTGCCTCACATGAAGGTAGACGTGAAGGACATAGATGCTGATTTTTACGCATTCTCCGGCCACAAGATGCTGGGTCCGCACATAGGCATGCTCTACGGCAAGAAGCACCTGCTTGAGCAGATGGAGCCGTTCATGAGGGGCGGCAGCATGATAAAGGACGTCACGCAACAGGATGTGGTGTGGAACGACGTGCCCTGGAAGTTCGAGGCGGGCACTCCCATGATAGCCGAAGCCGTAGGCCTGGACGAGGCGGTGAAATACCTGAACGCGCTTGGTATGGATAATGTAAGGAAGCATGAAATGCGCCTGA
This sequence comes from uncultured archaeon, assembly GCA_964373695.1. Classification (GTDB taxonomy): domain Archaea; phylum Aenigmatarchaeota; class Aenigmatarchaeia; order GW2011-AR5; family GW2011-AR5; genus JACPAH01. The sequence goes on from CAYJVT010000035.1 coordinate 5,741, forward strand.
CAGAATACATATTGAAGCGTATCAAGGAAGTCAAAGGCGTAGATGTGTACGGGCCAGAGGAAAGCAGGGGCGGTGTCATCTCATTCAACCTCGGAAAAGTGCATCCGCACGACGTCTCGGCCATTCTCGACAACGATGGCGTTTGCATACGAGGAGGCCATCACTGCGCAAAGCCATTGATGAAGGCGTTGGGTATCGACGCCGTGTCCCGCGCAAGCGTGTACATCTACAGCGACAATGACGACATCGACGTTTTTATAAAAGCTCTTGGAAAGGCAAACGATAAATTAGGTGACTGAAAATGGACATGTACGCTGAAAACATCCTGGAGCACTACAGGCACCCTCAGAACAAGGGCATCCTGAAGCATGCGGACATATCCTTCAGGGACAACAACCCCCTCTGCGGCGACGAGATAGAGATACAAGTCCTGCTCGAGAAGGATAAGGTGAAAGACATAAAATTCAGCGGCAAGGGCTGCGCCATCTCCCAGGCCGCGGCATCGATGCTCACCGAGATGGTGAAGGGCAGGAGCCTTAAGGACGTGCTCGGCATGGACAAGCAGGAATTGCTGGATACTTTGGGCGTTCAATTAAGTGCTGTCAGGCTGAAGTGCGGCCTCCTGGCCTACAAGGTCCTGAAGGCCGGCGTCTTCAAACATCTTCACATAGAGATGGGAGAAGAAGAGTAGAATATAAATAGCTCTTGACAATTATTTCTATGGAAAAAATCCCTTTGGATAAATTAAGAGCAATCAAACTAAATAGCAGATATGAAGATATATTGGAAAAATGTCAATGACCACCGTCTGAAGACGGTGGCTTGTTAAAATACAACAAGTTCATTGAGCACATGGCAGACTGAAAGTCTGCCTGTGCCGGAAGAGCACAGTCCTCAAAAATCTAAAAGATTTTTGGGATGTCAAAGAGCGAAGCTCTTTGTACACTCTTCCTTGCATCTCAGATCCCGCTTTTATAGTGAAACCAGAAAAGAATCTGGACATGAATTCTGGTTTCACATATAGTGCACAAGGAAAATAATATCCTATTTCTTTCCTTGTAGCACTATAACCG
>CAYJVT010000036.1:0-6676 GCA_964373695.1 uncultured archaeon
GGCCCACTTCATAGCCTTCTAGTTTCTGAAACTATCTTTTCCTTTGTAATTGAATGAGGCTCGCCGTCAACAAGCAGCAGTTCCGGCACGGGCGGCCATCCGTTGTAGCCTTTCATCTCCATCGCCTTCACGTAGGCGCCTGCCGCCAGGAACGCCACCACATCGCCTTCTTTGGGTTCGGGCATTTCTCTTCTTATCGGGTCGCGTGAAAGATAGTCGCCGGTCTCGCATACGTTGCCTGCGAACATGAATTCCCCTTCAGGCTCCCAGTCGGCCTTCCCGCAATGGACTATGTGGTGGTGTGAATTGTATACTTCTGGCCTCGGGAGATGGTTGAATCCGGTATCCAGCCCCACGACCGTCTCGCCGTCTTTTTTCTTCGTGTCCGTGACAGTGGCAAGAAGTACACCGGCATCGCCCGATACGTACCTTCCGGGCTCAAACGCCAGTGCAGCTATTCTGAGTCCAGACCCATCAACTCTTTGTGCCACTTCGTCCGCATACCTTTCAAGGGGGAATTCGCTCTGTCTTTCCCTGTATCTTACGCCAGGGCCGCCTCCGAAGTCCATGAATTCCAGCTCACGCCTGAGATATCCGGCCGCCTCTTTTGCTACCTCCAATGCCGTATCCAGGTTCCTGAGAAATGCCTGTATTTCCTCTCCGGTCCTCCAGTTCGAGCCTATGTGGAAGTGCAGTCCTGCCACGCCTACACTTTTGTCGGCCTCCCTGATAAGCCCGTGAATTTCTGACATGTCAACGCCGAATTTTGTCGGAATTCTCTCCCCGTGTATGGTAACGCTTCCGGTTGTTATGTTTTCTGGCACATGGCCGGCCCCTGTGACGCCGGGGTCCACCCTTATTGACACCGGAAGGGCGGCGGAGTGTCTATTATAATAATCATATCTCAATGCTGTTTCCATCCTCTGTAATTGGTGAGAGGAATCGATATTAATCCTTACCCCAAGAGTGAGGGCATCGAGCATGTTCTGGGCGCTGACGCTGGAGCCGGTGTAAAGTATCTTCTCTGGCTCATAACCTATGTCGATAGCAAGCCCGGCTTCATGGGGGGAGACGGCGTCAATCCACGAGCCCTCGCGGCGGAGCAGCTTCAAGATTCCTGCATGTGAATTTGTCTTCATCGCATAATGGACTCTTACGGGCATGCATGTGTGGCTGGCAAGGATTCCGCGGAATCTCCTGTAGTTCTTGAGCACGCGGTCGCCGTTATAGACGAGGAGCGGGCTCCCGAATTCGCTGGCAAGCGATTCGGCTTTCTGGCCTCCCACATATAATTTTCCAAATATCGCTTCGAGATGAGCCGGAACTTCCCACCACTGCATTTTACCACCTTCATGCTTTTTGTCATGAGTCTTCTTAAAAGTGGAATGAAATTACGACGGAATTACAGAAGAAAAATAAATGGTTAGCAACGTGCCAGATTTCCCAAGCCTTCGCTCAGTACTCTCATGGCCGCTGGATGGATTCTCTTCCGTGCTTTCGCAAATCCCTTCCAAATTACCGTTTTCTTTAGGACATACAAAGACCTTTCTTTTCTGAAAAGAAAGGGATTTGTTTCGAAACGGGAACGGGACTACCCCATCCGCCATGGTCGCCAACCAAGATTATAATAGAGGAAAAGGGATTTAAATGGAATTTAGGGGTTGACATTTTTTAACTCGTCTTTTTCTCATCTATTTGACTTTTTCAGCAAATTTCTGACATTTTCAACAGAATTTGAGGGAAAGCCGACTTTTTCAACACTCGGCACTTTTTCAACAAAGCCTTGTCCATAGAAACGCTTAAAAGCTTTTATCACTAAATAGAAGTTACTAAATGGTGGGCATTTAGTGGGGTGTAGTCAATGTCAAAGAAAGGAATGCTCGGCAAGAGGAAGAACGGCAAAAGTATGTTTGGCAGGATTAAGGGTTACCTCACGAAGGACGACATAGCCGTCCTTGAGGAGGCCAGCAAGCGCATCTACAAGCACGCGAAGAACCCCGCGAAGCACTTCCACTGCGACGAGTGCGAATATCACTGGCTTTATTCGAGCATGAAATGCCCCGTCTGCGCCTCTGTACAGATTAAGCAGGTTTTATGATTTCTGACTCTTTTTAAGAAAAAAGTCCCCCGACTGGGATTTGAACCCAGAACCTCACGGTTTCTGTTTAAAGCACCCGCTGGGTGCCTTCTTCTTCGAGAAGAAGACTACAGCCATGCGCTCTACCGTTGAGCTATCGGAGGATTTTGAAAGAAATCAAAGATGTCTTTCAAATCTCTAAGAATGCCTCTGGTATTCTTCGGAGATTAAAGAAATAATGTAATTCATGATTTAAATCCGAATTTCGTCATTAGAATTCAGATTAACCGGCGTTATAATGCCGGTTTGGGCGCTTGCGGGTTCTTTCCTGGAATTCTCCTATCCTTTTCATGCCTTTTTCTATGTCCTCCGGTCTGGCCGCAAAGGAAATCCTTATGTGGCCTTCTCCCAAGGAGCCGAACGTCTCGCCTGGAATTGTGGCGACCCCCATCTCCTGAAGAAGCCGCCTTGAATAGTCTGCGGATCTCATTCTTCTGTTGTACCTGACAAACGCATAATAGGCGCCTTCCGGCTCAATGTATTCGAAACTCTCTATTTCTCCCGCCATTTCCCTGAAAAGTCTTCTTCTTTCACCGAATTCCCTCCGGAATTCTTCGACGTGGTCCCTTGGTCCTGTAAGCGCGTAAAATGCCGCGAGCTGGGAAATTGACGGGGCGCATATGGACTGCATGTCATGAACCTTGATCATGGCATCACGCAATTCCATGTTTTTTGTGTGAACGTAACCTACCCTGAATCCTGTCATGGCCTCTTCTTTGGATGCCGTGAGGCATGTTACAAGAAGTTCATCCATCTCCGGTATACCGAGCGACGACATGCTTACATGCTTTTCGCCGTCATATGTAAGAAAACGATACGCCTCGTCGCACACAACGTATATGTAGTTTTCTGCTGCAATCTGAGCCACTTCTCTTAATTCATCTTCTAAAAATATATTTCCGGTCGGATTCGCCGGCGTATTGATGACAATCAGTTTTGTATTCTTGCTTACGGAATCCCTCAGCCTCCGGATATCCAGTCTCCACCCCTCCTCCTCTACCAGAGGCACATAAACAGGCGTACCTTCATGAAACAATGTCACGTGCCTCATCGGCTCATAGTGCGGGTTCGTAAGGATTACTTCGTCGCCACGGTTTACTATGGCGGCAACAGCCTGGTTGAGCCCTGCCATGCTGCCGGCAGATATATATACATTATCATAATGTGCGCCGATTTTTTCGGCCACCGCTTCTCTTAGGGGCGGCCAGCCTGGCTGGAGCGTGTATCTGTTTATGTCCGGTTCATGCTCAATGGCGTAGGCAAGCCGTTCCGCCACGTGTTTAGGCAAAGGAAAAGGCGGCGTGCCCTGGCCCAGATTAATGACCCCTTCAGGAAAGGCGTCTTTCAGCGCATCTGCATAGTCAGTCATCGCCCTTATGAGAGACCGCTCGCTTATACTCCTTACCCTGTCAGAAAGGGGTTTAGGCATATGGATTTGTTACCGCAAAAGAATTAAACTCTATTAATGATTAATTTCTGCGCCTTCTGATGGAGAATTTCTTCTCATCCTGCTCCTCGCTGATTACCATGCCTAGCCTTGGGGAGAACGACTTGAGTTCTATCTGTATGTTGTTGTGCTTGAGGGAAGCCTTTGCCGGAGGAAGCGACAGCTCGCCATGCACGCCGAATACTGGGACAATCTTGTACGTTAGAACCCTTTCCTCATGCGGGTACAGCTCCTTCACAGCCCACGTAAGCTCGGTTCCCATTGAAGTCTTCTTCTTCTTCGGAGCCGGGCCGTGCTCGTGCCTGTACTCAAAAACGGAAGGCACGAAATCCGTCACCACAACATGGTCGATTTTCCTTCCGGTGCCGTTTTTCACGTCAATCCCTACCGTGAATTCCTCGCCCTCTTCTATGAATTTCTTCTGTATTATGTATTTGTGTATGCGGACGCTGCGCAGCTTGAAAAGTATTGCCCACACGGCTATTATCAGGGCGATTATTATTATGAAGAGCGGCGAATAATCGATGAAGTATACGACGCTCTTCTCTTCGCCCGATTTTATCAACTCGAATCTCCATATGAATTTTCCGTTCTCCTTGCTGAGAGGCGCGTCTCCCGATATGAACAATGCGTCAAAAGGCGATATGTCCTGCTCAACATCATAAGAGCTTTTTGCGAAGTTGCCGTCATTTACGACCGTAATTCTCTTCCCGTAGCCGAAGAGAAGCGAGAATTTCTCGGCGTTTTCGCTTATTATGGCCTTTCTTGCTACAGTGAAATATCCGGTGCTGGACTTCGTGTCACCATCATATGCTATCGTCACCTTCACTTCATAATCCCCTTCGTCAGCTCTTGCCGGGAGGGACAATGTCTGTATAGCGGTTTCTGTCGCGTCAGGATCGAGGCTTTCTATCTTCTGCACAAGTTCGGTTGAGCCGCCTGAAGGCGATATCACCTTCGTGCTGACTATTATATCCTTCACCTGAACGCTCTTGGTGCTCTTGACCCTTGTCCTTATCTCGACCTCGCCCTTCGGGACCAAGTTTCCGGTCGACCTTATGCTCTCGATGTCGATGATTTCTCCTTTCTCGACCCTCACAAAAATATCCTTCTTGGCAAAACCGGACATAGGCGAGGACGCTATTATGGCGAACTTGTAAGTGCTTGGCTGGGTATCAATATAGGGAGAAACCGTGAAATCCGTCGTCCTGTCGCTGCCGGCCACGTCAAGCGTGCCGTACGAGAGGGAAACCCAGGGCTTTGCGTCTATTATGCCGAGGCTCACGACGCTGCTTTCGGTGTCGCTGACGGTTATCGTGAGCGTCTTGGATTCTCCCGCTCTTACCGTTATGGTGTCGTCCGTCCCGCTCACGCTCAGGGCAAGCGAGGCGCCCGAAATAAGTAGTATAAAAAGTAATGCCGATGCAAGCTTCATAATGAAAACATTGTAAAAGGTTGCATATAAATGTTATCCGGGCGTAATTCTGTTGCAATGGAACCGTATGGCGCGATTCAAGGCGCTATTCTCTTGCCGGTTTCCAGGTCTATTACGGCTATGACCCGCGGGGTGCAGGTTTTCGCGGCATTCATTATCAGGTGCGGCTCCTCCGTCTCTATCTCCTTGACCCATGTGCCCTTCGCTGTGGGGTGCGGGGTGCCTTCCAGGAGGTCCGCCTTGAATTCCTCGTCGAGCTTGAAGTTGTATGGGTCCGAAAGTATGCAGTGCCCGGATGAAATGCAGCCGTTCTTGTTGTATATTATGCGGAGCCTGTACTTCTTCCTGGTTTTCTTGTCGTGCTCGTACCTCCTGTCGTCGCCGAGTATTGTCGTCACGAATAAAAGTAACTTTTAGAATCTATTAAAAGTAATTCTCTATCACTATTTTTTTCCGTTCAGGATGCTTCTTCAGGAAAGTATCACTGACGTAGGGGCATGTGGCTATTATTTTGAGCCCGTTCTTCTCCGCGAATTCGAATGCCGCCAGCGAAAGCTTTTCGGCCGTGCCCTGCCCCCTCATGCTTTCCGGCACGAACACGTGATGGACATCCATGATGTTGTTGACACGCGTATATCCAAGGACGGCCTCGTCGTCCCCGCAGTCTATGTAGAACTTCTGGCCGGTTTCGTCGTGGACTATCTCGCCTGTCAGCTCTTTCTTTTCTTCTTTTTCCATGTCTTCCTCCCTTATCTGGAAATCGTCCATAGGAAGAGTATTGATGAAATGTATTAAAAATGAAGAAAGGCTTCATACCTATTCCCACATCTTTCCCATTAACGTGTGAAAGCAACGCTTAATAACAGGGCGCGACATGATAAATAAATAAGTGTTGGCCATGACAGAAACGTCTGTAGTTGCTGAAACTGATGAATCCGGCATTTCTTCTTCGGAAATTTTTCCTGAAACAGCCTCATATGACAGGGCGAACGAGGAATTCCAAAGATGTGGCAGGGCCGCGCGCCGGGAAGTGTTGGAAGCGATAGAACGCGGCGATAGCCCTGAGTTGCATGGATACGCTACAGACGAAGGCTTTACGGAATTGCCGGGTGGCTGTGTATTTGTCGGTCGGCCGACATTCGCGGAACAGCCGCGCGTGAAGGCACCGGAAGGCGCTGAGATAAGGAATCCTCCTTCTTTGGACCCGTATGGCTTCACTGACGAGGAGCGCCGGTTCGTCATAGGGCTGTCGAACGAGAGAATCGCTACGGAAAAATTCTTTGAGAGTTTTATTACAGGGGATGTCGGCACGCCTTATACGATGAGAGAGCTGCTTGCGAAGGGAAGGAGGCCGAACGTCCAGGAATACCTGATTGTAAGATACTTATTTGATAATGGGATTAACGATGAGCACGGCGAGCTGCCGGTAGTCGGCGAAATCATGAGGTACATGGCAAAGAAGAACGGCGGAATCGTCAGGGAAGGAGATTTCAGCTACGCCAATTTGGAAATGTACTGCAGGGAGAGCAAGCTCAGCGAATCTGCGGCCGGCCGCATCCTCGGCACAGCCGCTATGATGTTTGCAACAAAGCCCGGATTCTACTGATTATCTTGCCTTCTTCTTCGGCTTTCCGCCGCCGCTTTCATTGAGATGCTT
>CAYJVT010000037.1:0-6386 GCA_964373695.1 uncultured archaeon
GCGCAAGGTTGATGAAATAGCGCATTACCTCGCAGGCAATCAGGAAACGGGCAATACTGTCAGTTATGGCTTTGGCCAGCCTCCTAATTCTGCTTACTCCCTGAGAAATGGTTTCTACCCTGCCGGGAATTGCAACTGCAATTACAAATAGGGTATCTGTTTAGCTAAAAACAACATGTAAATACAATATGTTGTGTGTTGGCAGTATTTGCACACAAAATACAGAAAAAATCATGCACTGATTCGACAAAAACATAAGCTATGGGCTGAAAGTGCATTTAAACGCAGAAAAATGTCAAAAAGAAAGTGGTTTTTTATGGCACTGAGCTAAACAGGTACGAAAGAAGAAATTCAAGAAGTGCTTGGGAAAGAGGCCAAATAGAAACTTTATGGCTTTTTAGTTTCTGAATTAAGTCAAGAATAAGCTTAAATAAAATTTAAAAGTACTAAGATAAGGGATTAAAATGTCATTTTTTTCAGGTAAGCTTAAAGACCAGAGCAGAACGCAAATTGTTACGAGTGGTATGACATTAGACGAATTATTAAAAGAGGATATTTTGAAAGAATTAAAAGAGAAATTTGCAGACCAAGGCGAACTTATAACATCGGTTATAACATTTCATATCGAAGAAGAACCTAAGTCTCCTGAACCCAGTGTCAAAGAAGGGGAGAAAAAAAGACTAACAATTAGTCTGAAAACATCAGATTTTGTAGAATTAAACCATCCTTCGCCACAACATCATAAGAATAAGATAGTTGTTATTACTGCCAATAGAAATGCCACATTAGAGAAATTCCTCAAGTGATTATTATGAACGTTGATGTAAGAACGATATCAACAGTTACGGAAATCGAAGAAGTAGCCACTGGTTTAAAGGCTACTGAAAGATGGGAAAGAAGCCTTTCCATTCCACTTGATACTATGCGACAAGTTATTCACGAAGAATTAAAGTCATTGTTGCGAGAAGGTAAACTGATTTATGAAACAAGAATTGTCAGTGATATAGAAGCAGAGGCAGAAATCAAGGAATTTTTGCTTGAAAAGAAGAGATTAGGCATAACAAAAGTATCTATATTTGATATATTTACTTCTCTTTTATTGCCAATGGAACAAATAGAAAGACTTGTTGAAAAATTTGAAAATGAAGGAAGGATACGTGAAGTAGATGAGTGATAAATCAGCGACATTTCCCAGAGATGCTTACGGATGGATAGTTCTAAGAGATTTGGGCAAAAAGGTTACAATTAGAGCCATCAGAATCGATATAAAAAGAGATGTTACAGATACAGACGGCCATAGAGTAAGAGAAGCTGTAGCGGAAGGCGGAGTTAAAATAAGAAGCAAACTATTAGATACTAGCAACTTATAGAATCAAGGTTGCTGTGTTGCACAAATATCAGGCAGCTGACGCTCACCCTGTCTTTACACCCGCCGCTCCGCATATGTCTTCATCACACCGTACACCCAGAACTTTCGTTTGACCTCGTTGCAGAGGTTCTCGATCTTGTGCGTCCGCGTTTGTTCGCCGAATTTCCTTTTGACACGGGCATTAGGGAAAAGGGATGCTGCCTGATTGCTTCTACCTGAATTTCCTTTTCTCCCATTCCTGGCCCTTCTGCTTGGCCACCGCGGTGCCGCTGAGGAATGTGTGCTTCTCCTCCGGCACGCTCAGGACGCCCTCGAGCGGGTCCCATGCATGCTCCCTTATGGTCACCTGCTGCCTCGCATAAACGTCGGGATTCTCCAGCGTGATGCCGTAGAATGCCGGCGGCAGCTTATTGGGCTCTATGTCCTGCTCCAGGAACTGTACGATCTTCCTTATGGCCTCGACGCTGTACTCGAAGACCTCGAACATGGTCTTGCCCCCGCCGCCCCTGCCCGAGCCACGCTCGAATATTATGATGCCGTCCCTGAAGCCCTTCTTCCTCAGGGTGAAAATCCACTTGTAGAGCGCCTCGTGTCCCAGCGAGCCCAGCGCTATGGGTATGTGCGCGGTGCCCCAGTAGGGCTTGGGCTCTCCCAGATGTATGAGATATATGTACTTCCCTATGTCTGATGGCCACGTCTGAACGCCTTCCTTGTCGCTGTCCAGGTTGACGTTCTGCCCCATGATCTGCTCGAAGTCTATTGTCACCTTGACGTAGGGCGAGCCCACCTCCCTGGCAAGCTCGTAGAGGTATACCGGCCTGTAGAAGCGGGCCAGGCCCTCGGACCCGCGGCCTGAGTGTGGCGTTTCGATGAGATAGTACAGCGAGTTCTTTTCGCAGAACTCCTTCAGCGTCATGCCGTCCATCTCGGCGTTCTTCCTGTGGAGGTGCCCCCAGTGGTACTTCGCGGCGACGGCAGAGTTGAACTTCTCCTCCATTTGCGGGTTTTCCTTGCCGTCTCCGTTTCTCCCGACATAGGCGGTCTCCGGACGCACGTTGCCCACTATGTTGTGCCACAGCGGCTCCTTGTTTTCGTACATGTATATGGCCACGGCCATGTAGGCGTCTATCTCGCCCGCGTCAAGAAGATATTTGGCGAAAGTAGACTCTCTCCAGACCTTGTAGAGAAAATCAGAGTCGTTGCCTTGGGCTATGCTTCTGAGTATACTGGTTTTTTCATTTTCTAGTTGCTGTCTGACCCGCTGCCTGAAGTCTTCTTTCTGGACATCCGGAAGTTCGCTGAAACCTCTGGCTCTTTCCAAATTTTCCAGCGCCTCTTTTATTTTCTTCTCATAAATTTTATCCTGTTTTTCTGATTCTTCCCTGAATAGTCTCTCCCACGCGTCGTCGCCCTGTATAGCTCCTATCAGTCCGCCCCTCTTGAAGCGCGATTTTATGAAATCCATAACAGCATTCCCGCCGTCTGTCCCGTCCTCGGCGAGCTCGTGGAACGGCCTGCCGTAGAAATCCACCACCGGATATGTGTAGCCGAAAGGTCTCAGCTGCCTCTCCTCCTGCTGCACCTGCGGCTTCTGCGAGCCGTGGACATTGAGGTAAATGAACTTGAACTCCTTCATGAACCTGAAGACTGCGACGGTTCTTTTGTGGGCCTGCTCGTATATGCGCCGCTCCGCGGACTCGAGCGCCGCCTGCTCGACATCGACCTCGCCGTGCAGCCCGACCTGTATGCCCAAGGTCTTCAGCGTCTCCTCCATCTGCCTCTTGAGCTCGGGCTCCAGGAACTCTATGACTGTGTCCAGGTCCACCTGGTTGAACTGCACGCCGGTCGTGGCGCCGAAGGCCCCGGATTTCTGCGCGAGCCCGAGCAGCGCCGGGTCCTTGCCGATGCTCCACCATCCGGAGGATATGCCGACCTTGTAGCCCATAGGCTTTACTTGTCCGGCTTTGTATATATGGATTTTGATATCGGTATTTCCTGCAATAATTTCATCGTGTTATAGCGGAAGTGTGCTATCCCACCAGATGTCCGACATTCATAAGAAATAGAATGTAAAGGGCATTTGGTGATTTTATGGAATTGCTTTCATTCAGGAAAAGGAAATGGATTGTCAGAAAAAGGCTGCAAGGATGGAAAATATCTCAAATCTGTTCTCATGCGAGAATTCATCGGGGCACGTTCTACTACCATTGGAATGTTTATCGACAAAATGGATGGAATGGCCTTGAGCCGAAGTCATGCAGGCCGCATACAATCCACAGAACTCCTGAAAGCATTGTGAATCAGGTTCTGGCGATTCGCATGAAACAAGGCTATGGCCCTGACAAGATAGCAGGAATGCTCAGACTTAAGGGCTTGGAAACAGGTCACAGTAGCATGTATCGTTTCATTTAATTAGAGGCCTACTTCCCCATGCCAGCCTTTGATTTGAGGAACCCGACTATCACGGAATACCGCTCCTCGGCGATGGGCTTGAAGTAGTATTTCGTCAGCCGCTCGTCGAAGTCGTGCTCGTAGGGGCCGCGCTTGAAGAACTGGAAGTTCAGGGAAAACCAGTCGAAGAAATTCTTCGCAGGCCCGAGCCTGTCCTTCTGGCTGGGGTTGAACGCCTGCCCCTTCTTCGGCGTCGGGAGGCCGAGCAGGTTGTTCACGTAGTCCTCGAACTCCTCCTTCTTGGCCTCGAGCTCGAGCAGTTTCGCGAACATGGCGTTCTGGCTCATGACTATCATGTTGACGTCGAAATATCCGTCCTCGAACTCGTCCCCAGTGGATGTCCTCATGTTGGTCTTGTCCAGGCTTATTATGAAAAACGAGTAGTAGAGCTTGTGCCGCGTGAGCCACCTCCTGTCGTACATTTCCTTGAGCTTCTGCCTCACCCAGGCGTCCGTTATCCATTTGTGGTCCGCGACGAGGCCGTGCTTCTTGTGGAATATGAGGTTGTTCTTGGTCCACTTGTCGTACGGGGAAAGCCTCCAGTTCTCCAGCTTTCCCTGCGTGAGCCTGGCTATGTCCTCGCTGCCGCCCTTGAAGAATTCCGGCGACGTGAAGTCCTTCCAGACCCAGATGTCCAGGTGCGAAGTCGAGACCGCGTGGCCGCCTGCGCTGACAAAGGCCGTCCTGTAGCTCGACCGGCCGCCGGGCGTGGCCAGGCCTTCGTCGATGAGCTTGTGCCTCGCTATTACGGGCTTGAGCCAGTCCCTGTATGCGTCGACGGATTTCTGCCTCCCCCTTGAAAGCTGGCTTATCCTCTCGTACCGGTCCTTGATGTTTCCCAGGAAAAGCCTTTTCCATTCCTGGTAGAGCTTGTTCTTCGTGATGAGCACCACGGCTTCCGCCCTCGAGATGTCCAGCTTGGACGCGACCTTGCTGATGTCCATGTCCTCGTCGTCGAGCCGCATGAAATCCAGTATGAGCGTGGGCCAGCGCGATATTATGGAGCGCATGGAGATGCCGTCGCCCGTGTGCACATCCACCTGGTCAACGAACACAGCCTTCAGCGAGTGGTTGTCAACGCGCTTCTCCCTCGCCTTCCTTGCCTTGTCGTCGTTGTCTGCTTCAAGGCAGAGCGCGTCCTCGCCGTCCGGGTGCTTGTGCTTTTTCTCTTCGTCCTTCTCTTTTTCGTTGTGCTCGCCAGGCGTCTCCTTCGGAGTCCTGTAGCCCATGTAGCGCAGGAACTCCTCGTATTTCCTCTTGTCATGGAGTATGAGCTCCAGGTCGGCAACAGCCTGGGACACGGACTGGAGGCCTGTCTTTATCCTGCCCTCCAGGTCCTCCTTCTGCTTGTGCGTGAGCTGGTAGTACTGCGCGTGCACGGGCGAGACCTCTATCCACTCGTCGGCCTTCTGTACGTAATATTCCCATTTGCCCAGCTGGAAAAACAGCGAATAGTACAGGCCTGACACCGACCCGGGAGGCCCCACGAAGTCCAGCGCTGTGTGCGCCTCGAAGGGCGGAGCCACGACCATGTGGCCAAGCCACTTCTCCGGCTTGCCGACTATATTGCCGGGGCCGGGCTCTCCTGTCAGAGCCACCCTCTCGAAATTGCCGAGCAGGAAGTTTCCCATGCTTCTCCTTTGGCATGCTTAATATATTAACTTTTTTATACAGCAAGCCCCTTATTGTTTTAGCTAAGCGAATGATGATGACCGGCATGAGCAGCACATCATGGAGCTGAATTTCACGCATGCGCATGAAACTTCGTTCCATGTTGCACTGTGCTTTCACCGCAACCCTCCCGCAGGCGCTTGTCCACAGGTTTTCTGCAGAACCTCCGCATGTTTTTGTCGTGACCGGAAAAATCGTAGCGCAGCCGCCGGGAAAGGCCGGCATGAGCGCCGGGCTGTTCTACGGGAAGAACAGCAGCAGGTACAGGCCGAAGATGAAGAATACCACGCCGAGGAATACGCCCGCCTTGCTCATGTTCTCGTACTGGTACTGTGTGATGTCCGGGAAGCCCCATATGAGGAAGAACCCGAAGAACGCAAACACTATGCCGGCTATCTTGGCCAGCAGCGCCGCGAGGCTTATCCTTATCAGGATTATCCAGCCGCCGGCTATTATGAGTATCACGCCTATGAAGAGTATGGCGAGCATCTGCCACTCGCCTATGCCCTCGTCTGCAGAGAAGTAGATAGCCAGAAGCCCGAAAGCTATCATGACCGCAGCGCCGACGATCTCCAGGACCATGTTTTATTATTGAAGCGGGCGGTATTTATGTTTTCGGCTGCCGTAAGAAAATGAAAGTTTATGAATCTGTTATAGCTCTACTGGAAAATAATCAGGATACAGCAAAGAATCGAAGATCCTTTGCGTACAGAAAGAACTTTGTTCTTTCTTGTATTATTCCCAGTGAGCTATCTGCGAAAACCGGAGGTTTTCGAGATCCCAGAAAGCCCGGCTTTCTGAGGATATGTGAACCAATAAATTCGTGTCAGAAATCTTTTATGGGTTCACTCCTATGATAAAATCCGCCTGTAACGTTACATTCTTATTTTCATCT
>CAYJVT010000038.1:0-6138 GCA_964373695.1 uncultured archaeon
CACATATAGTGCACAAGGAAAATAATATCCTATTTCTTTCCTTGTAGCACTATAAAGGGGCTTCTGCAGATAAAAAGAAAAGCTACTTCACTACGACCTGTCCCCTGGACTTCACTACGTTGCTGGCAGGCCAGTATGACGCGAAGGAAAAGCTCTTCTCGGCCGTGAACTCCACTTCGCCTGTCTCTCCCGGGGCTATCTTGTTTGTCGTGAAATAGTCAGACCTGAAGTCCAGGCCGCCGAACGATACGCGTTCGTTCCTCACCCTGAACTTTATCCTGACCTTGTCGCCTTTGCTGACTTCTATCGTAGAAGGCGACATCACGGTGTCGTCGCCCTCGATGGTGAAGCTTTTTGCCTCCCCTGCGCGTTCCTGTATCCTTTCCTGCACCTTCTCTATCCTGCCCTCGACCCTATCCCTTGTCTTCATCGCCCTCTCTACATTGCGCTCCGCGGCGCGCTTCGCCACTTCAGGCAGCTTTTCCGAGCGCTGGCATATGTTCGCAAGGCGCTTCGCGTTGCTTACGACTTCGCGCTGCTGCTTCAGAAGCGACGCGGCCTTCGGGTAGTCGTTGGCGTCAAGCGCAGACTTTATCGAGTCTTTCAGTGTCCTTGCTTCTTCCACCAGCTTCTCCACGTCGGCGGAGTTGCACTTCTCCTTCAGCCGCGGAAGCACGCTCTCGACTCCGTTCAGCGTGCTCTCGTACATTCCGCGGATGTTGGCGGCGCCCCTCTCCTCGATGTCAACATGCTTCTGCCATTCCCATTTGAGCCTGTCGCGGGACTGCCACTTCTCCTTCCTGTAATCGCGTATTTCCTGCATTTTTCTCTCGGCTATCGCTATGTCGCCTGCGATTATGTCGTTCTTTATTGCAAGAAGCTTTGCCTTGGCGTCGTTCAGCTTCGCTTTCAGGGCCGAAACGTCGCCGTTCGCAGCAAGGTCGTCGGCTTCTATGAGCTCCTCGTCTATCTCGCTCTCTGTCTCGTTCAGCCTCTCGAGGAGCTTTGCCTTCATTTTTTCCTTCATCGAGTTCCTTATCTCAATGTATTTCTCCCTGCGCCCCTCCCATTTTTCCCTGTGGGCTTCCCACACTTTCTTCGCTGTTTCGCTTGCCCTTTCCCCTACGACCTTTGTCGGCACTATGCCGCGCGCCCTCAACTCGGCCTCTATCTCGTTGGCGAGGGCTGGAACGCCGACTATTCTCACGTCCTTTATTCTGTTTTCCGCAATGAAGTCTGCTACGGCTTCTGCCTGCGACACATCAGTCACAAACCTGACTACAGAGCCGGCCGCCGGATTCGTCGATGCGACTGCGACGTCGTTCCACGCCTTGGCCGCTATGATGACGACCTTCGTGTTGTTGGAGTAGTATTCCAGAACTTCCTTGTCAACGTCAGTGTCCCTCAGCTCCTTCAGCTTGTATTTTGCAAGCACGCCCTTCAGGCCCGAAGAAAGCACTCCTATGTGGTGCACGTCGCTGACATTCATGCTTTCGAGCAATGCCAGCACCTCTGAAGGCACCTCGCCTTTCGGCACCGGCAGGAAAGGGCATTCCAGGTTTGAAGCCAGCGTTGACGCAAGTATGCCGTCCTGCGTGTCAGCCTCGGGGTTCTTGGTGTCATCGGCGAGGACGGCGCATCTTGAGCCTGTGACCCAGAAATATTTCGCGACCTCGACCGCCGTTCCGGTCCTCTCTATCCCCCACAGCCTTATCACATTGTAGCCCAGCGTTTTGAGGCCGCTTTCGGCATTTGCTGACACGACGGCCGGCCCTCCGACTATGATTACGCTCCTGGCGCTGGCGGATGCTATCGACGATTTCACGTCTTCATTGAGTTCGCCGCCAGGCATTGTGAATACGGGGATGCCATGCCTGTCGCCTGCGGCCTTCGCAACCAGAAGGTCGACGCTCGTCTTGTCGGTCGTAACTATTACAGTGTCGACGCTTTGCGCGAAAGATGCGCTTGCAAGAAGAATAACAGCCAGTGCCAGATACTTCATGACCAACCACCTTCCAATAATTGGTTGTGGATATTTATATTCATTTCACGGCGCACCTGTTCGGCCCGGCCTCGAGCTCGCGCAGTTCCTCGATGTCAAGCTCTGCAAGGCCTTTGTTGTAGTCCTTTATCGCCTCGAAGTTGCCGGGCTTTGGCTGCACGTTTCCGGCGACCCACCGGATAAATTCCTGCTTCTTGCCGGCAAGGGTTGCCGTTACAGCCTGCATATTTCCAGCTTGCATCGAATCTTTTTAACGTAATGCGGCAAATCTGAGCATGGATAAGGGAATGAAAATAGAAAAAACGCTGAAAATCCTGAAGAAAGAATCGCATAACTTCAAGAATGCCGCCCTGACGGAGATAGGGCACGAGACTCACGACGCCTTCCAGGTTCTCGTGTCGTGCATCATGAGCCTCAGGACACGGGATACCGTGACGTACCCCACCGCGAAAAAGCTTTTTTTCGCCGCTTCGACGCCCAGGCAGATATCAGAGATGCCCCTCCGCCGGCTTGAGAGCATCATAATGCCGGTGAACTTCTACAAGACGAAGGCGAGGCGGATAAAGGATATCGCCCGGGAAATCGCCGGGAAGCATAAAGGAAAGGTGCCTTCGGATTTTGACGAGCTCATGAAGTTCAAGGGAGTCGGCAGGAAGACTGCGAACATAGTGATGACGTACGGCCACAATTCCCGGTACCATATAGCCGTAGACACGCATGTGAACAGGATTCCCAATCGCCTCGGCTGGGTTGACACAAAAAAGCCGGAGCAGACCGAGGAAGCGCTGAAGCGCGTCGTGCCGAAGCGCTACTGGAGGGACATCAACGACATTTTTGTCCGGTTCGGTCAGGGCATCTGCCTGCCGCGCAACCCGAAATGCGGAATATGTTCGGTGAAGGGGTACTGTAAATATTACAAGAACCAATATAAACCGCCCCGCCCAATGAAGAAAGCATGAAGGACATGAAAAAATATTATCTTGTGCTTGCCATCATAATCCCTGTATACATCGTCATCGGCTTTGTTTCGTCAAGAAGCGATTTCTTCAACACGCTCAACATAGTTCTCGCTGTGATATGGGTAATTTCGCTTTACGCCTTCCGAAAATCGCGGGATTTTGAGAGAAGGAAGAAAAAATGATTGTGATTCATGATACTTTTCATTTGAAGTAAAATGAATCAAAAAAGCTTTATTAATTTATGAAAACAAATAACGCTTATGAAAACCAAAACTGCTCCAAAAGAATGGGATAAACTATTGCCTATTAACGAATCGTCTAAAATAAGGTATAAGAAAGATAACGATGTAGAATGGATGTTTGATGCCATGGGCTGGAAGAAAAAATGACGGAAGAATCTGAAATTGGGAAATTTCTATTTGGATTGAGAATATTGAAGTATTCTGACGGTACTATATAATATAAATCTCAAAGCGTAAATCAGGGCGTTCCGGTTGAAATAGTTATCATGCAGGTTAGAGCATTTGTCAACAAGCTGGAAAATGATTATTACAATGAATTCAACCGCGGAACCAAATAAATCTTCGTTGAAATCGCCCCAAAACTTTCAGGAAAAAGTAAAAGATTTCTTTAAATATAGGCTGCGATATATATATTTCTACGCTTTTTTAAGGTAATTGGCGGATTGGTGCATTCTCTTGGCAAGAAAGAAAAAAAGCAAGTATAAGAAGCAGTTCATCGAAGTCTGGAAGTGCAAGGGCTGCAGCTTCGAATGGTCCTACAAGACCTTCAGATGCCCCCTGTGCTCCACGACTGAAATGCTGAAAATGATTTGAGATTTTTATTTTTTGTTTCTATTTATAATTTCATGGCATAACTGTAAAGCGTGAAGCTCATAGTTGTTTCCGGCGGGGTGATATCCGGCGTGGGCAAAGGCATCGCCACCGCTTCCATCGGGAAGATTCTCCAGGAATACGGCTTCTCCGTGACAGCGGTAAAAATCGACCCCTACCTCAATTATGACGCCGGCACCCTGAGGCCAACGGAGCACGGCGAGGTATGGGTGACAGATGACGGCGGGGAGATAGACCAGGACCTCGGGAACTATGAGCGCTTTCTTGGCTTCCAGATTTCGCGGCGCAACAACATCACGACCGGCCAGGTATACAAGGAGATAATAGACAAGGAGAGGCGCGGCGAATTCCTCGGGCAGACGATATCGCCGTTCCCTTTCATACCCAACGAGATAAAATCGCGCGTGAAGGAATGCGCCCGGCACCCCGACGGTGGCGAATATGATTTTGTCATAATCGAGATCGGGGGCACCATAGGCGACTACGAGAACGCGCCGTTCCTTTTCGCGATGAAGAGCTTCGAGATAGAACTGGGAAAGGACAACGTCACGAACGTGCTCGTCTCCTATTTGCCGGTGCCGCCAAACGTCGGCGAGATGAAGACGAAGCCGACCCAGCAGGCCATACGCATGCTGAACGAGCACGGGATATTTCCCGACTTCGTGCTCTGCAGGAGCACGGAGCCCCTTGACGACGTGCGCAAGAAGAAGATAGAGACTTATGCCAACATACCGAGAGACCATATAATATCGGCGCCTGACATAAAGAGCGTCTATCGGGTGCCGCTGAACTTCGAGTCCGAGAACCTGGGCTACAAGCTGATGAAGCTCATGAACGTGATGCCCAGGGCCACGCCGGACTGGTCGAAATGGAAGGAGCTCGTCGAGAACATCGAGAACCCCTCTGGTAGGGTGAAGGTTGCAATTGTCGGCAAGTACGTGTCGACCGGGAACTTCAGCCTTTCGGATTCATACATATCCATAAACAACGCCCTTTCGCATGCAGGCGCGAATCTAGATGTCGGCGTCGACATAGACTGGATAGACTCCGGAAAATTCGATAGCGGCGGCCTGGGCGCTCTGGACGGCTATGACGGGGTGATAATACCCGGCGGCTTCGGCGTCAGCGGCGTCGAAGGGAAGATAAATTCCATAAGGCATGCGCGCGAGAACGGCATGCCTTTCCTCGGCCTCTGCTACGGGATGCAGTTAGCGGTCATAGAGTTCGCGAGGAACGTGTGCGGCATGGAAGGCGCCCACACGAGCGAGGTCGACCCGCAGACCAGATATCCTGTCATAGACGTTCTGCCTTCCCAGAAGACAATACTGAAGAAGATGGAGTACGGCGGCACAATGAGGCTGGGCGCCTACGCGGCTGCCCTGGAAAAATCGAAAGTCCTTGATGCTTATTCCCCCCGGAGGATGAAAACCGACGTGGCAGCGTCGGAGATGCTCAGGAAGAGCGCTCCTTTCAGGCTCGGTATAATAAAAGACGGGGAAGCGTTCGTCATGGAGCGGCACCGCCACAGGTACGAGGTTAATCCGAAGTTCATAGAGCGGCTGAAGAAGGGCGGCCTTGTCTTCCCGGGTTTCCACCGGCGCGACGATGGCACGAACCTGATGGAGTTCATTGAGCTTCCTAAGCACCCTTATTTTGTTGCAACCCAGGCTCATCCCGAATTCAAGTCGCGCCTCGATGACCCGGCGCCGTTATTCCTCGAGTTCGTCAGGGCGTGCGTTGATTAATAAGTCCTGCATTTCTCAGAAAATGTTTCGTGAACATGTCCTGCAACTGGGCTGTAAAGTTAACGTCAGGTAAAGGGAAGATTTTTGAAGAAATGAAAGAATGGGTGTTCTATTCCGTCAAGCAACCCCTCTTAATCGTTGGGGCGGGTGGTCGGGATTACCGACTTCTGATTGCGTTTAACATCGAAATTTAACGAAGTTTGATTTTCCCTCGTGAAGCGAAGCGGAACAGAGCTGGAAAATCAAATTTGGATGGAAGAGCCTGCAAGGCTCTGGAATCGTTGAATTCCTGTTAGTTTCGTCTGACCAACGGGAAGACCTGATTTTTAGTGCAACGATGCCGAAGGCAAAAAATCAGGGTTTGAGAGCCCGAGCTTATTATCAATTCTGCGAAGCCATCGAAAATGCAACGCATTTTCAGGGTTCCAAAAATCTCTGATTTTTGAGAACAGACAATAGTTTAGTGGTGCCCGCTTATTTTACTCAGTTCATACGTAGTGTAAACTTTAATTCTATTCTGATATTTCAATTTTTTATCATTACTCCAGATTGCACAGTTCAATTTTAACGCAAGTGCA
>CAYJVT010000039.1:0-5985 GCA_964373695.1 uncultured archaeon
CCCATCTTTATCATCTTTTGGTTATTCCTTTAAGGGCTTAGCAAAAAACTTCTTAAGCGTTTGGAGCCTCAACGCCCTGATACTAAATAGTGCCGGGTGATATATTAAGATTCGACATTCTGCATTACCAAAAACATGTCACTGCCCGTCGAACATCTTGCTCCATTCTCTCTTGGGCCTGTTCTGCCACGCCTTCCTGTGGTAGACGTAGCTGGCGATTAGCGGCAGGACGCTCGTGGCCTCGGCGAACACCATCTGCTCGTAAGTGGTGTCGACCTTGCCCCAGGAGTTCGCCTCCTTCAGGGTCGAGCTTGAGCACGCGCCGTCCCTCACGTCGGCGACGGTGATTTGCACTGCGTACTTGTGCATCGGCACGTCATGGCCCAGAACTTCAGCACAGACGACGGTGTCCTGGGCGAAGTTCTTCGGCGTTCCGCCTCCTATTATGAACAATCCTGACGTTGGAGCCTTTATCTTTATCTGCGTCAGTTCGAGGAAGTCCTTTACTGAATCTATTGACACGTGGCTGTCCTTCATTTCAACCTGATGCAGGACAAGGCCGAAACCCGCGCTCGAGTCGGAGAATGCAGGGCAGAATATCGGGACGTTGTTCTCGAATGCCGCCTGGACAAGCGAGTCCTTTTTTTTCGAGTGCCTGGTCAGGTACCTTCCCATCTCCCTTATGAACTCCCTTGAGGAGTAGGGCCTGGGCTCAAGCGAATCGGCTATCTCCTTTATGACCTTGTCGCATTCCTGGAGCTGCTCCTCGTCGATGTAAGTGTCGTATATCCTGTCTATGTAAAGCTCCCTGAGCTTGCTGTCGTCAACAAACTGCGTGCCCTTGTAGTGCTTGAATCCCAGTGCCTCGAAGAAATCCATGTCGACTATCGAGGCGCCTGTCGCCACTATCACGTCTATCATCTTGTGCTTGAGCATATCCACATATACTTGCATGCACCCTGCGGCGCTCGTGCTCCCGGCCAGCGTAAGTATTACCGTGCACTCCTTGTCTTCGACCATCATGTCAAGTATCTCGGCCGCCTTGGCCGTGTCTCTTGCCGTGAAAGACATATGTTTCATGCTGTCTATTATCTTTGTCGAGTCGAACGACTTTATGTCTATGTGCTTTATTTCATCCTTCAGGATGTCTTTCTTTTCCATTATCATCACCTGCTGAATTTATAGCTCAATATTTTATAAATCAACTTGGCTGCCGTGAATGCCGAGTGCCTGTTGTGGTCCGGGCAGAGCTCGACGATGTCGAAGCCCACCAGGTTCTTCTCCTTTATGAGCATCCTCAGGAACTCCAGAACGTCGTACCACAGCATGCCGCCAGGCTCCGGCGTCCCTGTGGACGGAATTACAGAAGGGTCGAAGACGTCAAGGTCAAGCGTCAGGTATACATTGTCTGACAGCTTGTCGACCGCCTGCTTCATCCAGTCCTTCTTCCCCTGGATGTTTTCAGCATAGAATATCCTGCCTTTTTCCACGTGTTTTGTTTCCGAGACTTCCATGCTCCTTATCCCGACCTGGACTATCAGGCACGCCTCCTTTATGCGCGCCATGGTGCATGCATGGTTGTGCCTGGAGCCATTGTATTCCTCCCTGAGGTCGGTATGGGCGTCTAGCTGCAATACAGTGAGGCCCGGATAACTTTTCGCATGGGCGATGGCGGCGCCTACGGAAACCGAGTGTTCGCCGCCTATGACGACGACGAATTTGTCGTCCTTTATGCGGCTCTCTACCCTCTTCCTGACGGCTTCCGTCATCTTTTCCGGAGAACTTTTCTCCTCTACAGGCTCGTCCGTGAATATTCCTTGCTTGTAGACTTCGGAGCGCGTCTCGATGTCGTAAAGTTCTACGTTGGCAGAAGCGTCTATTATCTCGCCCGGTCCCTTGTCGGCTCCCTTGAGCCATGTGCTGGTCTCGTCGTAAGGCACTGGTATGACCACTATCTTCGAGCTTTTCTCGTCTGAAAATTCAGGTGGGGGGTCGGCGAACTCTTTGATATCCATTTCAGAATATTATGAGTATAACGCTTATATTCCTTCGCTGCCGCCCGGCACATGAATAAGAACTTTTCTGTCATATGTAAATGATGGGATTTCTGGACAAGCTGAAGCTCATTTTCTCAAAGTCGAAGAAGGGCGCCGACAAAGTGGAGGCCAAGGATGTCACCACGACCGACGTCAAGGACACGCCGGCTGAAGACAACGATTTTGCCCAGGCCGGCCGGATGGAGGAGCCCAGGGCCATCCCCACACCGAAGCAGGCACATGAGCCTGTATTTGACCCCAACACGACCGGCCCGCACCGCGACAGCAAGGAGTGCCCGAAATGCGGCGCCCCCAACGACCAGGACATACACAAGTGCTGGCTGTGCAAGAGCGAGATTTGATTTTGCATATAATGATTTAAGCCGACTAGTTATGCTCATGAGAAAGGCTGAGATGGTCGCAGCTTACATGATGGTTTATTCTTATATAGAGTACAGAAATCTGAAGAAATAAAAAAGGAGGCTGGGGACGAATGCGGTTGAATTGGTTTTTCATTCAACCTTCTTTCAAAACCGACTGGTCATGAAAGCTAATCCTCAGAAAGCCTCGCTTTCCGGGATGCCAAAGAACCTTCGGTTCTTTGTACAGCATGACGGCATTTCATTCTATAGGTCTATGCCTCTGCATTCCTGGGGTGGTGTTTTGATTATAAAACACCTTTTCGTCCGCCAGCCCTTTTTTCTTAAATGGATGCGTTTTGGTTTTTTGTTTATAGACAGGTATGGTCTAACACTTGCATCCATGTTTGACATGTCCCATTCCAGATTTTTGATGCATTTGTCGCTTCGGATGGTATGAACTGCTGTAGGCGTGTTTGCAGGAGACGCTCAAAAGATTTACATCGGAATGTCTTGGGGCCCTTTCGGGCTTTTGGTTATGGTCCGGTATTTCAGCTTTTTCTCCGCAAGGTTTGGCGCAGTAAGCCGCTTACATTTGCGGCCTGTGTGCTTTGGCCTCGTGCGCTTTTTGCACCGCTGTCCGCCCCTCGATAGGCGTATAATTCTGTCCTATCACCAGAGAACATAGTTCTCTGCGCTCCCGAAGGAACTAAAAATTCCTTCGCGGATTTCGGGGTGTCCTGTTGTAGTTTTGCGAAACGCCTTGTGGCGAATCTGACTGTCAGGACGCAGCCTTCTGGAACTCCTGCCGGTGAATGCCCATAACATACTTGTCAGCCGGGAGGAATTTCGCTGGACTGGTCAATATGTGCAGAAAGTCTGCAAAGCTTTGATTCTTCCAGTGCTTTGAGATCCCAAAAAGCTTCGCTTTTTGGGGACTTCGCTCTCTGCATATAGGCATATGTCCCGGGTTTCCCCGGGAAACATGCCGTTTATGAATGTCCCACGTATTGCACGGGTGTCATGGGACGTGATCTCTGCGGAGAACCTCTGGTTCTCCGAGAGTGTTTGATGGTCCCGGTTTTTTCTGCGTAATTCCGCAGGTTAGAGCCCCGGGGCGCCCCCAGTCTGCAGAGGACGTGTGTCCTCTGAGACCCCAGAGAGTTTCACTCTCTTGGATTTCGCTGGGGCACTAGGCTATAACTTCTATTCCAAGGTCCCCGACCTTGCTCCTCGCTGCAGTGCTTACTGCGTTTCTGCCAAGGATGTATGGCGACTTGACACCGGTTATTATTGTTATAACCTGTATCTTGCCATTGAGTGTCGGGTCTATTCTTGCCCCCCACATTACAACCGCTTCAGGGTCCATGTGCTGGGAAACCGCTTCTCCTATGGTGCTTATCTCGTCCAGCCTCATGTCTTCGCCGCCTATCACCTGGATAAGGGCTCCCTTTGCTCCCGAATAGTCTACGTCTAGTAGCGGGTTGGAAAGGGCTTTTGTTATAGCATCTCTTGCTCGGTTCTGGTCGTCTGAAACTCCCACTCCTATCGTGGCCACGCCGCCTGCCCTCATTATGGTCCTTACGTCAGCATAGTCTAGGTTGACGAGCGACGGCTGTGATATGGTCTCGGTTATGCCCTTGATCATCATTGCTATGAGATTGTCGGCAACACCGAAAGCCTCCTTCAAAGGCTTGTTTCCAGCCAGTTCGACCAGCTTCTGGTTCTCTATCACGATTACTGTGTCGCAAACTTCCCTCAGTTTTGCGAGTCCTTCCTCGGCCTTCATCAGCCTTGCGCCTTCTATCTTGAAGGGCAGTGTGACTGCCGCTATTACGATGGCACCCATTTCTCTTGCGAGGTACGCAACCACCGGGGCCGATCCCGTTCCTGTGCCGCCTCCGAGGCCGCACGTCACGAAAAGCAGATCGCAGTCCTGCAGGGCCTGCCTGAGGTCGTTTTTCGACTCTTCTGCAGCCTTCTTCCCGACTTCGGGGAATCCGCCCGCGCCCAGCCCTCTCGTGAGCTCCCTTCCCATGAGGATTTTCTTGTGCGCTTTCGTGACTGTAAGATGCTTCGCATCCGTATTAGCGGCCACCGTCACGGCACCTCCAACCCCCATATCTGTGAGCCTGCTTACAGTATTACAGCCTCCTCCTCCGCATCCAACAACCATTATTCTGGCCTGCTCGACTTGGAAATTTGAAATGTCATCGTTTTCCATTTTTAACCCCTCCAGGTATTTTTATTTTGACGAGTCGATGTTGATCTACCCTATCAATTATGACGACCAACCTTCCCCAAGAAACAGCCACATCATGGTAGCAACATATCCGGAATCTCTCCCTCAATGTTGCAACTTTTCCGTAATTTATGCGTGATTTCTTTCGGTATTCCATAAATACTTCCCAGTGGTATATAAGCATTTTCGTCGGGTTGAATATACATCGCAAAAATATTTTCTTCAAAGGATATTTCTTCGCGCTACTGTGAGAATTTTTCACTTATGAGCCACATAGGATGAAAAAAATAATTTTCACTGCCAGAATTTTCCCACCATACACACATATTTTGCGTCTATATTAATACACTACTTTGATGGAATATGGTTAGTGTCTCTATGGTAACAAAAGAAAAAAATGCTGGGTGATTATTTATTACTTAAGTGGAGAAACACATTTCATCCGCAGAACTCTTTCATTAGCAGTCAATATTTATAATAAGCGGGAACAATTAACTTATCATGAGAAGATTTCTTGCTGCCGCCGTCTTCATAGCAGTGGTAGCCTTCGTAGCGCTTTATCTTTACGGCTCATCCATAGACGATTCATGCGTCACCATTGGCGGCGAGAAGACGTGCTGGAAAGGCTACGCCGCGACGGTGAGTTCGGAGTTCTGCAGCAAGAGCCCGTGCGCGGCCTCGCCTGAATTGCAGCGCCACAATGCCGTCGTTGACGCTGTAGTGGCGGGATGCGACAGGGCAAAGAGCCAGGACTTTTCCGACTCCCGGCTTAACAGCGACATAGAGGATGCGCTGAAGCTTATAACCAGTTACGACGTGAATGCGAGGACGCTCTGCAGCGACCCCGGCATAATACTCGCCAAGAAATTCTACGACTGATTACCATTTCTCTCCAATGCTTTCGAGATAAAGGCGGCAGCACAGCTTCCCTGTAAAGCATTTAAGCCGGCTTTGATAATAACTTGTCATGGACAAGGATATCGAATTCGCCGTGCCGTTCGCGGGCGCGCTGGTGCTTATGTTTTTCTACGCCGACTATCTGGTGCAGCTGCTGTGGCTGGCCGCGTGGGTCGCTGTGAGGTATAAGTTTGTGAGGAATCATGTGGAACAGAATTAAGGGGCTGGTGAAGGAGAAAGGATTCCTCAGGACGCTCATCTTTTTCCTGGTCATGATAACTTTTGTCGTTCTTGTCTGGTACCTGTTCGCCAACATAAAGGGCGTGTAGTCATCTGCAAAAGAGCGAAGCTTTTTGGGATCAAAGTATTCACATGGCAGGCATATTAAGAATACTTATGATTTCCTTCTTGACATGGATGCGTGAAATTCGGAGAATTTCAACATTTCAAA
>CAYJVT010000040.1:0-5905 GCA_964373695.1 uncultured archaeon
TCCCCCGAAAAGTTCTATTGCTTCTCTCGGTGTGAAGACGACCAGCACTTTCTTGCACCTTAGCCCCCACCTGATTCATTTTTGTTTTTTCTTCCATTTTCATTACCTCCCGCAGTTTTGGATGCGAGCCATTTTAGAGTATAGATTAATTTGAAACAATGATGGTCTGAACCTAGAAACCAGAACTATGAGTAATTAGAAAATTTCACAGTCTGGAAAATAAGCCAGACTTACAAATGATGATGAGAAAATATAGAGTTAGAACTAGCAAAATCTTTCTTAGTATTCAATCCAAATTGCGATTTTGCTGTCATACTTTATAGTTAGAAAGCGCATATATTTAAACCTTTCGGTTGTGTTGTCACTATCAGATAATTATAATTTCGGCGACGGCGACCACCCAAACCCCCAATTTTAGTCTGCCTTCGGCAGAAATATATTATAATAAAACTCAAACTCAACTTCGAGTTTTTGCTTCGCAACGTTGCACTAAAACTCGACCTCTCCAAGTATTCGAGGGCAACTAACAGCCATTAAAAGACTACGCAACCTTGCAGGTTGCTCCGTCCAAATTTTGCTAACGCAAAACTTCGTAAAATGCCATACGTTAAAGGAAATGCCGAACATATTATTTCAGGACCGCCGACGAGATAGCTCTTCGCTTCAAAGCCTCTGGAACGACAAGGCGAGATTTAAAAGGATTTTCAAAGAAAAATTATTATGGTTTATAAGATTCCAGCTGGGTTTATTGAATTAGTCAAATTAGTGATGAAGGAAAACCCAATAACTGAAAGAAACATACCTGATGATAGAGAAGATATATGGCTGGATTTGGTTTGGCATATACTCCTTTCCGATAATAGAACAGAATCTCAAGTGAATTATATTTTCAATGAATTCGCTGAAAGTGGAATATTTGATATGAAGAATATCGAAAAAATAGATGAATTACGACTAAAAAGCGAAATGGTTTCATTTATTAAAAAGAGAATAAATAATGAAGATGACAAGAAAATAACTGCTTTTAAGACATTGCTTTCAAATATAGACAGAATAGCAGAAAGCATAATTTCTGCCAAAATATTTTTCAAAGAACAGAATTTATGTAAGAAATATATTGAAGATAAAACATCTGATACAAAAACAACTAAAAATTTTGTTGCAGAAATATCTTATTCCGGAATCATGAAAGAAAACCCAATGAAAATAACAGGTATTGGTCCGGTAAATGCTATATTGTGGCTTCATGGATACGGGAAAGCATTTGGTCGATGTCCTCCGAGCAGACAAGTTAGTCATTTTGTAGAAGGCGATCTAGAAAATAAGCAGTTTGACTATCGTAAAAGATGCGACGAAGAGGAAAGGGAAGATAACAAACGCTTAGCAGCATTGACTGTTGAAAAACTTACAGAGGATGTTGTATCAAAGAATGTAGAAAACGTTACTGTGAGAGATGTTCAACAGGCTATTTGGTATTTTAAATCAGCTCAGAATCTATTGCACAATAGCAAAAGCAAAAAATTATTGACACCGCAAAAACTGCTAGATTATTTGAAATATAAAGGAAAGAAATTAACAGAATTTGGCGTTGAACTCACAGATATAGACGAAGAAGATGATTTATCTGCTGATTTGAAAGGCTTCTTGGCGTAGACTTAAATACTTATATATACTTATATAAGATAGTGATTTATATGCCAGAAACGATTTTGCATAGCCCAACGCTGGAAAGCATTCTAATGGTGGAAAAAACGGCAAAAAAATACAGCGGAATGTATGGAAAATACCAACTTTGGAACAAACTACCCAAGAAAATGATGTATCAGACATTTCAAACCATTCTAGACTACCTTCAGGAATCCAACAAAATAATAATAGAAAATGACAAAATAATCTGGATTTGGGACCCAGAAGGAATCAGAAAGTTGATGAAAAAAGGCTTGATGATCAAATGACAACAAGAGAAATACACGTAGGTTTTGCAACCGAAGAGATCAGAAAGGCGTTTGAAGAGCTGAAAACCGGCAAGTTTGAAGACAGACAGTTATACGAATTTCTTCAACGAGCTGTTGATGATTTGAAGAAAAACCCGTTTGTCGGCAAGAATATTCCAAAAAATCTTATACCAAAAGAATATATCAAGAAATTTGGTGTTGATAATCTTCGTAAATATGACCTGCCAAATGCATGGAGACTTATCTATACAATAAAAGGAAACGACATAATGATATTCTCAGTTATTCTTGAATGGATGGATCATAAAAATTATGAAAGAAGATTCAGATACTGATTCTAAACATCGCCTTGTAGCCAAGTCACTCTGAACATGAAGAGCTACTCTAACTTCTAAATGAAATTTTGCGGGTCGGCGGTCCTGTTTTCAATATTGTCGGAACTCTTCGCCTTCTGTGGAAGGCTTGCTTTTCTTTCAGAAAAGTCGCTGAACAGCGGTTTCAAGGAAAACCCACACTTCGTTTGGTTTTACCAAATTCGGCACTTTGCCTTTTGCTTCATATTATTCGCAAGCATATATTGGCAAAGAATTGAGCCGAACTTCTTGAAACCGCATATGTTAGGCGTAATTCAGAATTCGGCTGTCCCCCGACCACCCGCCCCTAGATAGAGAGGGGTTGCTTGGCGAAATAGAATCCCCATTGTTTTCTTTCATTTCTTCAAAAATCTTCTTTTTACCTGACGCCAACTTTACAGCTCATTATATGGCTATTTTTATAAAGACTTCTGCTTTAGGCGTTTTATGGGACTGATGATGGAACTCTTTGGGGACGCGAGAATAGAAGGAAGAGCGGATATCTGCGAGGGCCCTCTTGCAAGGGACTGGCTGCCTTTCGTATACAGAGGCGAGTCTGAAGGCGGACATCTTTATTACAACTCCGGCGGAAGGTCAGTGGTTTTTGGGAACGGCGAGCACGCCTACAAGATAAACGGGGTTGACCCGTACGGCAAATTGACGGCAAGGGTCGCTGGTTCAGAAAAAAACCTGTTGCGCGATGTGTGCATTGCAGCTGCACATTTTGAAGCCCAAGAAAGACGTCCGAGGAAGACTTTTAGAGACAAACCTTTTGGCGTCTTGACTTATAGCAATGTGAGAAATGCGACGGCATCATTCGGAATTCTGAACGAAATGTACGACCTTGCTGGCATAGAACCACCATGTGAGGTTGTGGCTCAGAGTCCCATAGAAGAACTTGAGGACGATTCTTACCAGCTATTGTTCAAGCTCCATGGAATGGAAAGCGATTTCCGCCTTTACGAATTCATGAGGATGGTTGAGAAAAGACTTTCTGAGGCGACGAGGGAGGAGATAGCCGACAGATTGATGTACGTGAAGCGCACATTCGGCAGGATGGTAGCGTGGGCAGGATACGCCATGGGAATCATGATGATGGGAGGCATTGTGCCGACCAGGGCTTCCTGGGCGCCGCAAAACTTTGTTCTCCATAATACAGGTGGAGGTTATGGGACATTCCGTGTTGACCACACTTCTACAGAAAATGTAGGAGTAGACAATGCCGTTGATAAATTCAAGAAATGGATGGCAAAAGGTCTGAAATATGAGGACCCGTTTTTTCCTACACATGATTATTCCTTCGTGCCGGAAGCTGCAGAAATAGCAGCCAAGTATCCCGAATTTACCGACAATATGCCGGTTGACCAAAGTCTGACACCTTTCGGCCGCGTCCTTTATTATTACAGGTCGAGGGAAGGCATGCCTACAAGGTCCCTGACAGATGCGAGGACGATGATGGAAGCGCATGCCAACGTATTCAGGATTGGATTTTTCATGGCTTCAGACCCTCCAAAAGCAAAGGAGATGGCGATACCGGAGGAATACTTCAGAAGGATATTAGAATAATCATCCTATGCTTATCCCGGACTTGGGTATTGATATCCTGCTTGCATGGCCGTCTATCCCGATGCCGCCGCCGAATGTGAACCTGCCAGAAACGCCCTCTATGAGTACGCTGGTCTTGGAGAACCTTATCTCGGTGCCGCTCTGTTTGAGGCTCCCGGTGACGTTCTCGAGCATGAGCTGCTTGGCTGTCAGGTTCTCGAACGATGCGAAGGAAAATTCAGAAGCGGAGTTGTAAGCCTTGCCACCGAACGTTATCGAGGCTCCTGAAAGGCTCATCATGTCAACGGTGCCGTTGAGTGCAAGGACATCATTTACCGAAACCCTCCCGCTGAAGCCTGAAAGCGACACGCCGTTCTCGCTGTCAAAAGGCCCGCCGCCGACATTCCCTTGCGTGGCGCCTTTTATCTCTGCATGGAGCTGCTTCTGGCCTTCGAAAACCACGTTCCCGTATGTGTCCGCATCCAGGACGAACGAGACGTCGTTGAGTTCCTGGGTTGGCGAGGCGGCGCCTTGAAGGAAGGGTATCTTGCCGCTTATTTTTCCTGTGATGCTGTTCACTGTTGGATTGAAAAACAGGAAAGCCCCCACAAGTCCTGTGGTTATCACGGCCGCTATTATGAGTTTTACGTCAAGCACCATGGAGATAATTATTCCGCATCTTTAAAATAGATTTTTCGCCGGAAAAATTATCCGCTGATGCGGCGGCGCATATTTAAGCTTTGTACGTCAATTTTTATCACTCCTTGAGGTGTTTGAATGGTAATGTTTGCACAGGCTTCCGACATATTCGGTACGGTGATATGGTTCCTGCTCTTCTTCGTCATGATTTTCCTGTACCCGCGGCTCATGCTCTCGCAGCTTCTCTACAAGATAGAGCAGTCGGCGGTGAAGATGGAGAAGATGTCTGACGATTCCAACAGGATTGTGGCGAAGAAGATAGGGAGGATGGACAAGGAGACGA
Source organism: uncultured archaeon (assembly GCA_964373695.1). Classification (GTDB taxonomy): domain Archaea; phylum Aenigmatarchaeota; class Aenigmatarchaeia; order GW2011-AR5; family GW2011-AR5; genus JACPAH01. The sequence continues at coordinate 4,836 of CAYJVT010000040.1, forward strand.
AGCAGAAGATAGAGGCCTTCACGGACTTCTTCGTGGTGGAGCCGTCTTCCATAGACCCATACGGGCTCGTGAAGAAGATAGACCAGACGATACGCAGCATGGAATACAGGTTCGCCGAGTTCGCCGATGAAATAGCCCCCGGGAGGAGCTATGCCGACAGGCAGCAGATAAACTACGGCCTCAGGGCCGCCATGGGATGCAGGCAGCTGGCGAAGATAGTGCGGCACAACGTCGAGCTTGCCAAGAAATTCAAGAACCTGCAGATTGCGATGATACTCCAGATGCAGCTCCCGTTAATAGAGAAAATCGCAGAGAGCGAGCTCAAGGGCACGGAGGCCTTCGCGAACAACTGGCCTGTTGGCGATTCTATAGGGCCCCTTGTCGCGGCATCGATGATGGAGAAGGGAAAAGAGATAGCAGAGGACGTTGCCATGGGCGAAACCAGGATTGAAGGCAGGAAATGCTTCGTCCTGAAGGCGAAGGGAAACGGCCCCCATCTTGGGCGCGTCGACGAGGCCATAACAAAGATAATGAAGCGCAACAAGATTGCAAGGATAATTACTGTAGATGCCGCCCTGAAGATGGAAGGCGAAAAGACAGGCAGCGTCGCCGAGGGCACAGGATTCGCCATGGGCGGATGGGGCCAGCGCGAGATGATAGAAAGCATGCTCATATCGAAAAAGATGCCGTTAGACAGCATCGTGGTGAAGGTAGGCATGACAGAGGCCATAGTTCCGATGAAGAAGGGTATATACGACTCCATGCCGAAGGTCCACGAATACGTGAAGAGGGCCGTTCTGCGCACCAGGAAGGGCGACAAGCTCATAATCATCGGCGTCGGAAACTCCTCCGGCGTTTCGGATGACAAGACGGCCGTGGAGCATGTCGGAAAGCTCGTCCAGCAGTTCGAGGAAAAGCTGAAGAAGGAAGAGGGTAAGAAGAAGGGCGGCTGGATATAGGCCGTTTCGGACATTTTTTAAATCTGCAGAATTCCGCCGTTTTTGCCCAGAAGACTTTTTCAAATCTGCAGATTCCACTGCCTTTGCCCAAAAGAATTCCTTGAATTCTTC
>CAYJVT010000041.1:0-5665 GCA_964373695.1 uncultured archaeon
ATTCTTTTGAGCAAAGGCAGTGGAATCTGCAGATTCGAAAGAAAATAATTTTCATGGCTCTGTAGAAACCCTATGATTATCCTTGAATTTCTTTCCTGTCAAATTAAGGAGTTAATAAATCACTCTGTTTATTACAGGTTTTGGTAGGAGTGGATTTTGCGTTAATTTATATATCCTTGTCGATTCTAGCTGAACTTTAGAGCATTTCTACAAAGCCATTTTCATTTATATTTCCTGTCAAATTCGTTTCTTATCTGAGGTAGAAAGTCCCCAAGAAATTTCAGTGCCTCTCTGCAGACCTCAGGCGAAACTTTTGCCGCCCGGTAAATGCAGTTATTTCTCAGTATTCTATATCTGTCAAATGTTGCTATATCAAGTTCGTCAAATTTATGAAACTCCTTCAGGAATGAAATCAGAGCTTCATGAGAATATGGCTTATACCCATTCAGCGACATAAGAGATTGAGCCGCTTCTCTTATACATTCATAGATGTCTTCAAAAATAAATGTGGAAGTTGTCCCATCTATTTTCTGGATTTTTATGAAATTCATCCGCTGAAATGCTTTCTCAATGAGAGATTTCGCTTCAAATTTATCCGGAGACTGTTTCTTTGCTAGGTTTTCATCGAGATAAAACTGGAATCTTTCTATCAGTTAAATCACCTTCAGATACCCGTAAAGAACGATGCCATTTGAAAGCGAGTTGAGAAAAGATTTGTCGGCATTATTCAGCCTGATTTCATGGAGGTTTATTTTTCTTTTGAGTGAGGATTCAAATTTTTTCATTCCGGGCATCATGCTTTTGGACGCGATGATTGCTATGTCTATGTCGCTTTTCGATGTATCCTCCCCTTTGGAATAGCTACCAAAGAGCGATATAGCCTCCGGTTCCTCATAAACGCGCCGCAGGAACTGGACAAGTCCGCATTCATACAGCGAATAAACATTGACCATCCTTTTTATCTGGATGAATTTATCGGACCTTGAAGCTGATATATTTCTAGTTATTTTGTTTTTTTCCGATACAAGAAAGCCTTCATCTGATAGTTTTTTGACTACTTTCATGACGCCGGGAGGGGACATATCTGTAAGCCTAGCTATCTCCCTTATATGAAATTTCTTCTCCGGGCTGTCAAAGAAAATCCTCAAGACTTTCATATCGTTATCTTTAGTTAACATCTGTTAACTATATATAACAGTTGTTATTTAAAGTTAACGTTTGAAGAAAAAACGTACTACCTCTGGCATCCTGTAAGCTGCGTGAACGCCTGTGCAGACTGGACTCCGGGATACCCGTTGTTTTCGTACACGGTGGTCGGGAACTGCTGGACGCCCAGCTGCTGGCACGCCTGAATGTTGCCTGTGCAGTCCACGAAAACCCGCGAGCCGAACGTTCCAAGGAGCTGCGCCTGCAGAACGCTTGAAGACTCGTTGCCGAGCCCGAGAACGCGCACTCCCTTGTTAAAAAGGCACTGCGCGAAGTTCTTGTCAGCCTCCAGATTCTTCTTGTATTCGTCAACCCTGACGATATTCGTCGTTATGAGCGAGCCGTCTGCAGTGACGTATATCTCCTGCGCATTCACGCTGGCGCCGGTGCCGCCTGTCTTCACGACAACCTTGAACAGGCCCGGAGCTTCCTCCTTCACGCTAAGCACCTCAGCATTGCTGTCCGTCAGCAACCCGAAGACGTCCTGCACCGTGCTGACGGCCTTGCCGGTGTCCGTCGGCATGTAGGAATTGTAGAGAAGTACCGCGACGATTACGGCCAGGACGACAATGGCAGTCCTGTAGCCCGACATGCTCTTCTCCTTGTAGACAATCTTTTCCTTCTCGGCCATGCCCATATATTAGCAAAAAATTATAAATATCTCAGTGGCAATTCCAGGCGTGATGCAGGCGTGATTATAAAGATTGGTCTATTAATTTTTTTAATCTATTTATAGAATCTTTTATATCATTGATTAATTTCAATAATATTTCCTTATCAAAACTTTCCCCATAATAAATTATAGAATTGCGCACACTTCGCGCCCTGTCAATTATAGCGAATAATTCTCTTTCTTTCAGATTATCCCTTACATAATATCCAAGACAATAGTGGTTCTTCACTTTATACCCGTTTGCATACATCATGGCATGAAGGGTTTCGAGCAAGGCATCGTAATAATTCACGAAAAAGACTCTTATATTTTTGTCTGTAATGACTATATTCTTGAGGACTTCAATGGTCTCCTCTGCCCGCCGCAGAAGGAATTCAGCCCTATTTCTGTTTGGTGAGATTTTTACAGCATTGGTCTCTTCTATGCATTGATTCCAGTCCATCAATCCACTTCCGCAAATCCCGAAATTACATGCCCGTTAAACAGTCCATTATACATGCTTTTGTTTTCCCTTCTCATTTTTCTTATATCAATTTTGCTGAATCTGAATAAATGGACTTCCTTTCCGAGAACTTTCTCGAAGATTTTTATATCAACACTTTTCTTGGTCTCAGTGAAAACCGCAATGTCAATGTCACTGTCTTCTACAGCTTCCCCGGACGAATGGGAGCCGAAGAGTATAATTGCTGGATATCCGTATTCCTTGTTTAGGAAGTCTATAATTCCCGACTTTTCAAGCTTCAGAACCGTATCAAGCTTTTTGTAAAGCCTGTATAGCCTGCTTTCCCTGTTGGCAAGATAAAATTTCCTGCCTGCCATTTTCTTCACCGTGATTATGCCTTCTTTTTCCAGCTCGTCAATGTACCTCTTCGTCGAAGGCGGGCCGAGACGCGCTTTTTTCGATAGTTCCTTCCACCCAAACCTCTGTGCAGGGTTCTCTAGAAACACCGACATGACGCGGTAGAAGTTATATTTTTGTAACATAAGTTATATTTTTGTAACTAAAAGTATAAAAAGATAACCGGTAGATACGTATTGACGCTAAATTGATTGTCAGCAACCACAGTTTCACTTGAGAATAGCAAAGCTTTTCTAAGTTTCCAAAAGACTTTTTCAAAGTCTTTTGGGCAAAAACGGTGGAATCTGCAGATTTCAAATCCTGGAATACAGGTAAAGCGTCCATCCGAACCTGTTGTTGCACAGCTCCGGGCATCCGGCGATGTTCACCCTTATCCTGTCGCCTTCGGAAACGCCGGAAAGCCTCATTTCGCCTTCCGGGAATTGTTTTACGCTTGTTTCTCCGGAGCCCCATTGAAGGTAAGCCTCCATGCTCGTATTTTCCTTCAGGGGCTCGTAAAAGGCCTCGTTGTTGTGGTTGTACCTGATGATTTTGTCTATCCTTATAACCGAGTATTTCCCATTTGCCTGAGAGAAAAATCACATCTTCTTTGCATACCCACGACTTTAGTCGTGGGTTTGTTGGAAGATGGTATCCAGAAGGCGTCTTTAATACATGCCGCCTGAAGGCGGCAGTTTTGGACGCCTTCAAGATAACTTATTTTACGCATCCTGTCGTCTGCTCAAACCATTCCGTATCTTTGATGCCTGGATATGAGATGCCTTTGTATATGGTCGTAGGGAATTCCGTGACGCCGGCCTGCATGCAATAGTTTCCGTTAGTGGTGCAGTCGGTTCTTATGAGGTTGGCGAAGACTCCGATGGCAGAAATCTGCCGAGCCGACTTGTCATTGTCTGATATTAATACTCTTACACCTTTGTCCGCGAGGCACAGGGCAAAGGATTTGTCTTTCCTGATAATATTCTTGTATTGCTCCGTGTCTATAAAGTTGTTCAGGATGTAGGAGCCGCTGGGGGTTATATAGAATTGAATGTTCCTGGGAATTTTGGCGGTATTGTTTCCTGTGGACACGACGAACATCATGATGCCTCCGATATCTTCCTTCTTCAGTATGCTAATCGGCCGCTCAGTCAGGATGGAAAACACCTCTCTTACCTGGGCCTCGGCATAGTCGCTTTTGCTGACAGCGGATGCGGTGGCTCCAGCGAACTGCACGGCCATCATGACAAGGATTATTACCACGAGAACGCCTATTGCCGCCTTATAGTGCCAGGTCGGCTTCCCGACTCTTATCGGAACAGGCGTCTCAGGAACGAAGCCATCATTCTTTTTTCTCGGCATTGCCATCATCAATTAATAGAATCCGGAGTTTTAAATATGTACGTTCACCTGAACATTTGTATTGTTTTATTGCAACAAACTACGGGAGATGGCGCGCTTTCAGATGCGTCTAAGGCTGAATCAAAACCTTGCCAATAAAATACGATATGTCCAGCAGGCCGACCTGCGTCGAATCGAGGGTGCCCTCAGGCACATTTCCAAGCACGAGATAGGCATCTTTGGGTATGATTCCATTATAACTTTTCACATAATTAGAAATCATTCCAGCCCTGTCGTCCTTCAGGTGGTAAGGCCGGCCTTCTGAATTCACCGCTATCTCGCCGTTGACAACTATGCTGAAGCCGTCTCCGGCGGGGAGCAGCGACAGGCTGTCGCCGGGAATCCCCTTCACTATCTTTATTACTGGCACTTTATACCACGAAAATTTAAGCAACACGAGGTCGCCCCTCCCGACTGGATTGCAGTCGTAATATCCGAGAAGTCCTGTAATCACATCGCCCTCAATTAAAATCGGTTCGAGCGAATGGCCCGTGATATCATATTCCTTCGCTACGGGCGGGCATTTTCCGGTAATTTTTGTTTCATTTAAATCCTGAAGGCTTTCCGGCATTTTTGTCTCATTCAGACTGGGCAGTACGTATTTTTCCTGCATTCCTGTCAGGTTATCCGGGAGGCTGAAATCTTCTGAAATTATATTTGAATTCGTACAGCCTGCAGCAAATGAAAGGGCAAGAAGCAGGAGCAGTTTCATGACAATCCTTTGTACGCGGCTCTTTTATTTGTTCCTTCCGCACATCCGCGAATCTCATGAAGAAGTTTTGACAGAACTCCTGAAAAATCTCAACGAAAAGAAGTTCCGTTGCAGAAATTCAGCGACATCCTATTCATTCATTTTTCAGGCTCTGTAGAAACCCTATGATTATCCTTGAATTTCTTTCCTGTCAAATTAAGGAGTTAATAAATCACTCTGTTTATTACAGGTTTTGGTAGGAGTGGATTTTGCGTTAATTTATATACCCTTGTCGGTTCTATAGTGAACCAAATAAATAGGATATATATGCGAACGGCTTTGTTTAAAAAGTGCCTCTTGTTTAATAAGTCGGAAAAGTGTTTAAAAAGTCATTATGACAGATGCGAGAACAATAATAGTCTTACAAAATATTTCTAAAAGATTAAAAGTCCTGTTGCGTAAGTGTTGATAAACAACTTTACACAATTTTATATCTATTTAATTATTTTTGTCTATTTACTATGATGGAATCAGCTATTGGTATAGACTCAATTTTAGTTAAAAAAAGAGTGGATACATCCAGATACGGGCGAACAAAAAAGTTTTAAATGTGTCTTAGGGTGTGGAATTTCTACAAAAAACTATTCCGAATTCAAATATATGTATGATAATGCTATAGATGCCACATTAAAATCGTGTGGAATTGACAAAGATAAGTTTATTTATTGCAATTATGATTTCTGCAAAATATTCGCTCAATGTGGGATACCTATTCACCAGATATTTTGGAGAAATATAGTAGCCCAAGAAAACTAATAATTATGATTGTTTTCTTGGAGCACTATAGCTGAACTTT
>CAYJVT010000042.1:0-5180 GCA_964373695.1 uncultured archaeon
CTATGCCTGCTTTCTTTTCCGCCTGCATTATCGCGAACACGTTGCCTTCCGTGTCCTCGCACTGCGCGAACCAGCCGACTCCGGGAATCGCGGTCTTTGGCATGCATATCTTCCCGCCTACCTTCTCTATTTTCTTGGTGAACGCGTCCACCGAGTCCACGCCTATCGTGTGCGCTGTCGCCTTCATCCCGCTGCCCCTCTGGAGCAGGCCGCCGTTTATACCAGGCTCCTTCTTGTCGCCAGCCTCGATCATCCAGTAGTCCATGGGCCCGTTCCACTTCTCGATCTTCCAGCCGAAGACCGTCTTGTAGAATTTCGCAGCCCTATCCGGAGAGTCCGCGTCTATCTCGAAATGAATCACCTTTGCCATGAAAAACCGACTCCCATGCTTTATTCTTTCTCGATTTATGGGAGGAATGAGAATTTAAAAGTTAGGGAAGGCGCGTGAGAAGTGAATTTTATTGCGGTCGTATGTTTTCAATTTTAACGCATTCAATCAATGAAGATGACTCTATATTCAGCCCAAAACTAGAGGAAAACTCTCCTTTAATCCTATAGTATGGAAAAGTTGCAACACCACAAGAATCAGAAGTAGGTGACGGTATACTTCCTATAATTTTTATCTTATATTTTATCTCTTTATCATATAGAGAATAAGTTGGTTCAGGGCCAAAAGGACTAACGAAGAGTTGATCTTTATTAACAAACCCATCAGTAACCACATCTTTTTGATATTTTTCTGGGGTTAATGCCAAATCTGATACTGATACTGATCGATAAGTTATATCTGCATTCCTAATACGCTTAACAAATATAGCTATGGAATTGCTAGCAATTACTAGAGAACTCTTAATCGTTCCGTCAAATTGATATTTTTTATTCGTATTTAGATATTGATCTGGTGATTGATTGGTATTCATAACAGCTTCTAGCATACCAGTAGAATCTTTAACATAGTAGCTGCCATTACTACCATGCAATGTACCTTCTATAGTTACGTTTTCCCCAGTATAATTAGACGAGTGTGTGTAAATTTCTTGAATTTTTATTGGGCTTTGTGCCGTGCAACCAGCAACAAATATAACAGACAAAATTACTAGAACCAATAAAATACTTCTTCTCATAATTTACAATAAATTACTATGTTCTTAAACCCTAGCTCCACGCCTCTCTGCTTGTAATGGAAAAAGAAGCAGTCACAGGTGAACGCCAGAACCCAAGAAGCTAACAAGCTTTTAACTTGGATGTCGAAATCGTTTCCGACTTGCAACATTTTAAAGGCTAGCATTGGCTTAGGAGAGCGTAGACTGAAAAGCTCGCTTGCGCTCGCTTCTTACATCCCGCTTCCATTACCGGTCGTCTTGCCGGTGCCGTATGCCTCTTTTCGAGATTCGCTTGGACCTTAGATGCCTTCAGGTCTTATCGAAGTGGCGCGTGGCTACCCTGCGCTTGCCTTGTCAGACAGCAGGTACACTAGAGGCGCCGGACGGATGTTCCTTTCGTACTTATCCTTCCTTCCTCTCAGGCATAAACACCTCCAGCAGATATAGACCAAACTGGCTCACACCGTTCTGAACCCAGCTAACGTGCCCTTTTAATCTGTGAACTCCAGCACCCTTGGCTGCTGCTGCACAGCCATTCTCTAATCTAAAGCCACGACTTGTAGGTTTGGAGAGGACGAGCCGACAGCGACGCCGCAACACGCGGGTTCTCGTTCTAGGAGGAGCAAAACTATAATGCGACTTTTAATCTGTTCTTCAGTACATTAACAGATTTGCTGAATTTGATTACCTTTATATTATTCTTGTTCATGGAATCAAAAAACTTCAAATTATTTGTTACTATTAGAATCTCGAAGTCTTTCAATATGTTTATTCTTCTTTTTTGGTTTTCCCAATATTGCTTCGTTGAATAACACATAACTTCCAATATTCTTTTTTCATTCAACTGGAAATCAGGCAATAATCCATTTACAGGCTTTTCATAGTCATAGTCAATGTTTATTTCGTCTAAAGCCTGGGCAACTAACATTTCTGCATATGAGCGGAATCCTTTGTTTTTGTTCCTTCCGCGTTTTATTTGTTTTGAAAGTAGTGCCATGTGGTTTTGGCCAAATTTGTTTACAGTTGAAAGTCCGCCTAATTTTGCTCCCATTCTAGAATATTTTATTGTTCTGCTATCTCCAGTTCTGAACAATGTTTTCTTACCAATCGTTTTTCCTGCTTTTGTTTTTTCCAAAAAATTCTGTTCAGATGAAAGAAGTTTCTTATATTTAAAATTAGTTCTTTCTTTGTATTTGTCGAATTTCTTCAAGAAACCTCTAATTTTCTTTTCATTAGGTTTGTACAATCCTCTTTCATATCTCGATTCCTGATACATCCCAAAAGTTCTTTCAAACTGATGAATTGGCATACTTATGGAGAGTCGCAGAATTTTCAGTATTTGTGGGTTTTCTCTGATTATTTCAGGATCAAACTTGTCGAAATTGCTTGTTAGTTTTTTACTTCTCTGAAACATTTTTCTATCCATCAAATCACTAAATTGTCTTGCACTTTCTATTTTAAAGCTTTTTGCTAGGCAGCTGAAATGTGAGAAGTGTGGGCTGCCTAACAAATTATTTTAAAATGCTCTTCCTAGAATGTCGATTTGTTCTCTGCATCGCACTCTTGCGAGTGCTCAGAAAATCAACGCGTTTGTGTGTTTTCTGTCAGCTCAATGCAGCGCATTAAGCGCGGAGCATTGAGCATATTAAGCTGCGATCCGTTTGGCTACTTCTGCTTGAACAAAGATAGCTTTTTGCTATTTGTTTGGTGATTACGGTTGCTTGTCCTATTACTAACGCTGTTTTTCATCTTTAGCCGAAGCTAGATCTAACAGTTGAGGGTAATAGGCTTCGCTACCTCTTTTCAAGAATATGTAGACTGTGGATACTTTGCTCTGGCATCTTCTGGATGCCATAGCCAAGCACCCCTGGCTCGCAGCTGCAGATAAGAACTCTCACCCGCTACGACACCATTATGGGTTAAAGTAAATCATAGAGATTTACAATAAATCCCCGGGGTAGCTTTTCTCATGTCACAGTCACCCATCTAGGGCAAACTGCGTATCGCTAGCTCACGCTTTCACGGCTGCTCTCGTTACTGTTAAGAGAACAGTCAATGCAGCTTTTGCGCTTACACTCTACTCGCGATAATCAGCCGAAGGTGGAGAAAAAAACAATTAAAATGCAGCAACTCTCTGTCTCGTCTTTTTTATTTGTAATGGTTTTATTAAAGGAGCAAGGTTAGTTTCTTTTTCTGAACTTACTACAAACCCTTCATATTGTGAAGCTTCTGTAACATAGACTACACATCCTGTTTCTGTTTGTCTATATCCCAAAAAACTACATCAAATGCACTAGGTCTTGGTTCAGCGCTTCTGCTGCCCACTGCTAACCTCTCTATTTCAAATCCAGTTTGTCTAAGTCTTCTATCAATTTCGCCTATAGACAATTTCGTTATATATTTTGGATTTTCCATAGTTTCCCTACTTTATTTATTTAAAGCCTTGGATTTCTCCACCTCCAGGTTTCTGACCGCGATGAGCTGCACTTTGAGGAGCTTTGATTGAAAGCAGATATAGAGGTATCTCTATATTCATATCTTTTCAAAGCCGTACCGCTTGCTGACATAGGAGGGTAGACCACAGGAGAACAAAACCATTTGGTTATACGTTTTTTGTAAATCATATAAAGTAAATGAAAACACACAAAAAGCGATGACTATAAAGTTCTCTCTACGGTCAGCCCCTCCATAAGTTCCCAGCCCAACTGCCCATCTGCTGGTGTCCCCCGGTTTCCCAGGGTTAGCAGTATGGTCGAGAAAGGGTAGTGTTACAATCACCAGATAATACGGAGCGCGTTGCGCCTATTCATGCCGTACTATTCTTTTGGTGGCTCCACATGCTCTTGCGAGCCTGCTTCGACGCCTCCTACCTACGCTCTACAATCCCAACCATACTACAACAACAGACTGCAGTAAAGCTAACCGCTGGGGAAAGGAGGATGCCAAACTGAAGTATTTCGACTTCTAGCCGTCTAGCTCGTAGACTAAGCTGAATCCTCAAAAAGCAAAAGCTCTTTGGGACTTCAGAAAGTTGTACTTTCTAAAGTATGATAAGGCACTTTTCCCCTCCTTAGCCCCATCCACGGGGTCTACTCATTGGGTCGGAGAAGCAGACTTAATTAATAAGGAACTGTAACTTTTAGATCTTTAATCTTTTTGAAATCGCTCACATTTCTTGTATAGAGCACAATATCAAATTCAAGAGCAGTTGCAGCAATAATCGCGTCATCTAACGGTACATTATGTTGCCGTCTTAATGCAGCCGCTTTTCGTGCTAATGACTGGGTAACGTCAATGGCATGAAAAGTCGCCAATAGACCTTCTGCTCTTTCCAGTTTCTCAGCGTCTTTGCATTCAGTGCCGCTTAATAGCTCTGCTTCTGTAAGCACTGAAACGTATGCAACGCTATCGTTTTCTGTAATGCCTGCGATGAAATTCTTTGCTTTCTCTTGCCGCCGTAGCACATCGATTAGAATGTCCGTATCGACAACAGCGCTCATAAACCAAGCCTCTTAAGACGCCTTTCATGTTCATCTCTAATTTTCCGTACGTACTCGACACCGGACTCCTTCGACGTGCCCCATGCACCGAATGCCCGTTCTATAGCATCCTTCCTTATCTTTTTTATTACGGCTCCATTTTTTTCGGGCAGGATGATTATTTTATCTCCTACCTTGATGTCCAAAATTTCCCTCACGTCGGCCGGCAGGGTTATCTGATAGTTCCGTGTCACCTTGGTTATTCCCATAATTTCACCTATATTTATATAGTTATTTCTACTATTTAAAGCTAGTGCTTCTCCGATTTCCCACTGGAGGTCTCTGGCCTAATCACCAGAACAATGGTTTCGCCAGGTTCCGGGTCGGGACAGCTTCCACCTCGTTAATCCATCATGCTTTGGCAGAAGCAAGCCCATTCGCATGAAATTCTTCAGTTCCGATGGATTAACCAACTGTTTCTCCTTGACAATTAAGGAACCTAAAAAATAAAGCTTGATTTTTCAGATTGCTTCTTAGGCCAACATTTAATTGGCAAGGGATTACGCTACCTTAAGACCCTCAGAGTTAGGGCCGGCCT
>CAYJVT010000043.1:0-5044 GCA_964373695.1 uncultured archaeon
AGAAGAATTCAAGGAATTCTTTTGGGCAAAGGCAGTGGAATCTGCAGATTTGAAACTGATACAAAAGAATTGAAAGATTTCTTGGTAGAGGATGCGATAAATAATCACAATATAGCTATCTCTACAACTTATTTATGGTTCTACAATCCTGAAGACAAGTTAGTTGCGTATCTCACATTATTAGCGGATGCTATACATGTGCATGGGACACAATTAGGGAAATCTTTTATTGATAAAGGCGTAGATTACAAAACGCTACCAGCTATAAAGATAGGAAGAATGTGTGTTCACAAAGGCTATATAGGTAGAGGGGTAGGAACATATATAATACATTTCTCAATGAAGGTCCTCCTTGAAATAAGCGAGAGAGTAGGATGCAGATTCATAGTTCTTGATGCAAAACCCGAAACAAATGCAGCAAGGTTTTATAAAAAATTCGGATTTGAGGTATTGAAGCAAAGGGAAAAAGGCACTATACCGATGTTTCTGGATATGATAAAATATATAGAATACTACAGAGAAGGCAAAAAGAAGCTTAAGCCATCAAGCATCATAGAGGAAGCATCTCAATAGCTTTTGCTATTTCAATCTCCTTTTTTGTCATTTTTGACCTCTCCTTCTTTGACATGAGCGTCAAAAATCTTTTTGCATCATCTTTATAGAGCTCCGGAGTGGCTCTTATTGGTTTCGCCATATTTATCGCCCGCGTGCCTGTGTCTGTCTTTAATTATAAATGCCCGAAGCCCTTATAAATAGGTTTCATTTTTAATGTGTTTCTAATTTCCTCTGGCTTGTTTTCACGCATTTTCATACCCGCTCACCATATAGTCTCTTCACAACCGGATTTTTCACAAATTTCTTGTTCTCATTTTCTACGACTTTTTTGCATTCTTTATGAATTGCTACATTGTCCCATCCGTATTCTCCTGTTACTCTTATAGCACTAAATATGTTATCTGTGGTTATCATCTGCCTACATACAACACAAGCCTGAACATTTATTCCCATGGCTCTGTAGAAACCCTATGATTATCCTTGAATTTCTTTCCTGTCAAATTAAGGAGTTAATAAATCACTCTGTTTATTACAGGTTTTGGTAGGAGTGGATTTTGCGTTAATTTATATATCCTTGTCGATTCTAGCTGAACTTTAGAGCATTTCTACAAAGCCATTCCCATATATATAGTACGAAATTTGATATACCCTATTTAAAAATTTCGATAGCTTTATATGAAATAGGGAACCCATATATACATATAGACTTATATGTACTTTATATATTTGTTCCTACATATAATCTGTATGCAAGCAGAAACTGAAAGCAAGAGAGCTGTTAACATAAGGCTAACAAGCAACATTCATCACTGGCCTACTCTTAAGACTGTCCTTATGGTGGAGAAGGCGCTGAAAGACGCGGATGGCCCTGTTTCGCTTGAAGAGCTTAAAAGAAATATGAAAAAGAAGCTTATGGACCAGACATTAAGGCTCATTCTGGCGTATCTGGAGGACAAAGGCTCAATTCTTGCAGGCCCCAAAGGCATATCATGGATAGAAAACAGGAACTCCAAGTTCCTGAAGTTTATTGAAAAGAGCAAAGTGATAGAATTATGAAGCCTCTGAGAATCCAGCTTGTCGGAAATGCCGCCGAGGAATTTGAGAATCTTAACAAGACTGTTGGCGAAGAGCAGGCAAATGGAATACAAAATTCCGAGCGCCAGCAACTACTCAGGTCTATAAAGCAGAAAATTGAGCTTATCAAAGCAAACCCGCAATATGGCGATGCCGTGCCCAAGGCATTGATAAAGAAAAGCGGTTACTCGGTTGACAATTTGTGGATTGTTGATCTCACCGGATACTGGAGAATGGTTTATACGCTGAAAGGGAGTGAAATAGAAATCCTTTGTTTTATCCTAGAAATAATTGACCATAAGCGCTATGACAAGATTTTTGGTTACAGGAAGAAATAAAACCTTTGATATCATTAATTATTATGAAGCTCAAGCTTGAAGCCGCGGCAGGCATCATTGTAATCATAATACTTGTAGGGGCGTTCTTTTACATAAGACCTGCATTACTGCGCCCCGAAGCGCTGGTTATAGAATGCACCACAGACAGCGAGTGCGCCCCGGCCGGGTGCTCGTCGCAGATATGCACAACGGCGGAGAAGGCGCCTTCGGTCATAACCACGTGCGAGTTCCGGGACGAATGGGCGTGCCTTGCAGAGACATCGTGCGGATGCAACGCCGGAAAATGCTCGTGGGGAAACACGCCGGAGTACGGGCAGTGCCTTGAAGCGTTAAAAAAATAAACATCCGCAGCAATTTATTTTCAGGTGATTCACATGAAAAAGAAGCCTCAATTCTACTGGGAGAAGCCTAAAGGCGGAGACATGAAGATAGAGATGCCCGGCTTCGGGAAGGATGAAATACACGCGAAGATAGAGGGCGGCATGCTGACCGTGAGCGCCGGAAAGAAGAGCCACAGCGAGGAGAAGAAAAAGGGCTTCTATATGGAAGAATCCTCATCCAGCTCGTTCACGAAATCGATGTCGCTTCCGGAAGGCGTAAAGGCTGAAGACATCTCCATCGAAATAAGGGACGGGGTTGTGGTCATAAAGAAGAAAAAGAAAGTGAAGAATTAAGGCCTGTACTCAACGTCTTTCTGCTTCAGCACAACCTTCCTTTCGCCTTCCTTCACGTGGCCGAGAATCTGGAGTTCCGTTCCATGCCTGCCGGCTATTTCCCTCATCCTGCCTTCAGAAGACGGCGGCGCCACCAAAGCCACCGAGGTTCCCATGTTCCATACATAATAGTTTTCGTTGTCCGTGACGTCGAATCCATGCCTGCCGCCTTTTTCTATAAGGAACCGGAAGACTTCGGGAGGCTCGGGCAAATCATCCACGACATAGGTGAAGTCCCCTCTAGCTCGGCCGACTTTCTCCCATCCATGGCCCGTTATGGGGGAAACGAAATGAATATCAGTTTCGTCAAACATATCGACCACTGGTCTCACGTATGCCGGTGTAGGCTCAAGCAAAGCATCTCCTAGCATTCTCCCTCCAGGAAGCTCCGTGAAATAGACGTCAGGGAGAGCAGCAGCTATGTCCCTTATCTTCGATATGCCGTTGGCGTTGGGACCGTAAGACGGCAGGCCATATATCACGTCACCGACTTGTATATTCTGGCCATAAGTGAAGCGGCTCTTCGGTTTTATCAAGCCTACCGAAGCGCCTTCAAGCACAAGTGTTCCGGGCTGTACGATGCCCTTCAGGACCGGCGTTTCGCCGCATGGTATGGCGAAGCCGGCTTCCATAGCACCTTTCTTGAAGCCCTCAAGAAGAGCTGCATTTCTTCTGTCGTCCTTAAACCACCCATCACTTCCGGCCGTGAGGAAATCCCCGTATCCAAACGGGTCGGCTCCCATTGCAACCAAGTCCATAGCCGACATCATAACAGTGTCCTGACCAATAAATCTGTAAACTCTTTCCGGTTCCGCATATCCCCGCCTTACCATATCTTCATACATCCTGTCTGAAATCATATTCTTGGTGCCGAGGCCTTCAACATTGAATCCCAGCATGAAATCGTAATCAAGAAAATCGAAGACCGCTGCAGTTCCTCCGACAGGCATCACCCTAATTCTGAGTCTCTCAGGATTGGCCATTGTATCTCGAAATGTATCCATAGCCCGTCTTTTAACCGGGTCTAGTTTACCGTAGTCTACAGTGTCTGAATATGCTCTCATATCACATCACGCTCCAGCCTCTCCTCAATCCTCATGTCGCGCAGCCTTCGGATGCGTTTCATGACATAAAAGGGGTGCCTGAGGTCAAGGGGCAGCCTGTAATGGGAAGCTATCTGGTTGGTGTACGAATAGTGCGGCCTTACGGGAAACCTTATCTCGCCCCACGAGGAGACGCCGTCAAGCGCGACCTGTATCATCTCCGGCTTAGAGATGCCGAGACCCACGCTCTGCGCTATGGAGAGATGGGGCACGTACTGCATTCCAATGGCTTTTGCTGCCATCAAGTCTACGGATATGCAGTCGTTCGACGCCATCGAAAAGCCCACATACCTTTTCCCGTATGAATAGAAGTCCAGAACGGATATGTCCGGTTTCGCCTGGTTCAGTATTCGCATGAGGTTCATGTTTGCCGCCCTGTTTCCCTTCGCCGCCCGCTTGTTCGAGAACCTTGACCACCACTCGACGCCATGCACGGCCTTCTTGTTCTTGACGATGCATCCGGCCATGTTCTCCGCGCACCCGGAAAAGGCAAGACACTCGTGGATTTTCGGGAGCGACAACGACAGGGTGAAAACGCTCATGGGCAGAAGGGATATCCTGGCGGGCCTCTCGGAGCCGTCGGCCCATAAAAGATTTATGGGCACGCTGTCGTAGTTCCTGAGGTCGGTGAATTTGATGTCGTGCATGGCTGCGGCATCAAGGTAAACATTATCGCTGAGGAATGGCAGATTGGTGTCTCCCGCTATTATATGCTCGAATCTGTCGCCGAAATACTCGACCACGGCCTTCAGCGCGTCCGTATGGGTCGACATGTCAAGCCGATAGCCGTCGTTCACGTGCAGCTTTATGAAAAGCGTGTCAGAATCTTTTCTCTTTATAGCATCCTTCGTCTCGTTGTACACGAGGTCCAGGGCCTTCTTTATGCACTCCTTCCGACCATTGGCTTTCGCGATTCCTACTGTAGACATATAATACCCCTTTTTATCGTTAATTACTCTATTGTAATCAAATCATAAAAATCAATTGACGTGATGCGTATGCTTTACATAATCGGGCTCGGGATGAATGACGAGAATGATTTGAGTCTGAAAGGCCTGGAATCGATGAAGAAGTGCGACGAGATATACTGCGAATTCTACACCAACAAATGGCATGGCTCGCTGAAGGCGCTGGAAGATATGGCAGGAAAAAATATAATAGTTCTTGATAGGGAGAAGACGGAAAGTGATTTCCTCATCGGGCGCGCCAAAGATTCTATCGTTGCATTTCTGGTGTCAGGCGACCCATTGTCGGCAACGAC
>CAYJVT010000044.1:0-4657 GCA_964373695.1 uncultured archaeon
GAATTCATGTCCAGATTCTTTTCTGGTTTCACTATAAAAGCGGGATCTGAGATGCTCAACGACTCATCAATCCGCAAAGAACGAAGTTCTTTAGGATGTCAAAAACATGAAAGGTTTTTGCACATTTCAGCAAGCCACCGTCTTCAGGCGGTGGTCGTTGACAAATACATTGTCAGGCAACAATGAGTTTCGTGTAAGAAATCTTCCTGTTGGTCTGGAGCTCGTTCGAGAAATTCCTTATTGAATCGGCCCTGCCGTTAAGGACGAAAACCTCAAGGCATTTGTCGTTCTTCAGGTTGTTGTGAACCTGCGTCTTGATTATCTTTTCGTACTTGTGCTTTATTTCGGTTATGTCATCTTCGGCGTTCTCGTCATGCACTGCGATTAGTATGCATTCCACCTCGCCTTCCAGGATGTCCCTGGATTTCTTCTCATCAAGAAGGGCTCGTATGCCTTCCCTCACGAGCTCTGAACGCCCCGAGAATTCCATCTCTTTCTCCAATTTTGATATTTCGCTTAGCATACCGTCGTCCAGAGATATGCTGATTATCTTTGCCATTATTAACCATATTTAAGCAAAATATTTATAGTTATTAACAATAAGATTTAAATTTAATAACATCAATACTATTACATTATGGAAGAGAGCTTTCTTCTTGCGATAGGAAGCGTCATACTAGTAAGCCTGATATCGCTCGTCGGCGTCCTGGTTATATCGGTGAAGGAAAGGTTGCTGAAGACGCCGCTGCTGTACTTGGTTGGATTCTCCGCCGGCGCCCTCCTCGGAAACGCTTTCATTCATCTCCTCCCTGAAGCGGCGGAAGCCGGATTCTCCGTCGAAATTTCCCTCTACGTACTTTCCGGAATCATAGTGTCCTTTGCCGTGGAGAAGATAGTCCGGTGGAGGCACTGCCATGTCCCGATATCCAAGTCCCATCCGCACCCGTTCGCTTACATGAACCTTTTCGGCGACGCGGTGCATAATTTCATCGACGGGCTCATAATAGGTGCTTCCTATCTTGCCAGCATACCGGCAGGAATAGCGACTACAGTAGCCGTTATCTTCCACGAGATACCCCAGGAAATAGGGGACTTCAGCGTGCTCCTCCACGGCGGCTTCACGAAGAAAAAGGCCGTGGCGCTTAATTTCATAGTCGCGCTGACGGCAGTCCTGGGGGCGGCAGTCGCGCTGTTCTTCGGCTCCCTCATCGAAGGTTCAATAACTTTCCTCGTGGCATTCGCTGCCGGAGGATTCGTCTACATAGCCGCCGCCGACCTGATACCGGAGCTCCACAGGAAGATATCGGTCAAAAGTTCCATAGCGGAGATAATAGTCATAACGATAGGCATATTCGTCATGTACGGCCTGCTTTTCCTGGAATGAAGAGTAATAAAGGCTCCGCATTAACGTATTCTAATGGAGCTCGGCTCGAGGACAATCGGCATAATTGCAACGCTCGCCGCCGGAGCCGTGCTGTTCTTCCTGCTCAACCAGCCCGTTCTAATAACGGCTTATGTGCTGCTTTGGGTAGACAAGGTCGCAATAGGCTCCCTGAGGATACTGAGGAGGTTTGGAATAGAACTGGCAACCATATCAACCATAGCCGTGAGCTTCTTCTACGGGCCCGTGGCAGCCTTCGCGTTCGGCATAATAACCATACCGCTCCTGCACAACGTGAAGTTCATATTCGTCTCGGAAGACGACGACTGGCCGCCTTTCGTCCCGACGCCATACGGCGTCATAGACGTGGTCGGCGGCTCCTTGGCGTTCTTCCTGAAGGATTTAGGGTTCTTCACGGCAGTAGTTATGATATTAATAATGAAATACATCCTCTACGCCCTTGCCGACAGGATGATGCACGGAAGGCCGATCGACATACTGTCGCCCGCGATGAACATGACGCTTCATGTCATGGTATTCATACCTCTCGGAAAAAGCGTTTTCGGGCTGTAAAAACATTAAATATCATGCCTTGATATATTATTTATTATAGCGAAGCAAATAAATAATCCGGATATCATACATTTGCTTCACATATAGCAAACAATGAAATTAATACATTTTTATTTCATTATATTGCTATAATCGCAGTTTGAGCTACCGATTTCACGGGATAAAAATGAAATTGTTCTACGAGATTGAAGACAGTATAGTTGGTATAATCTTAGGAGCCCTGCTTTTAAGCCCGATTCTCTTCAAGATTCCATATTCGGAGATAATTTTTCCTTTCACATTCGGCCTGTTTCTTGTTTTGAACATAGCCGATATAAGGTATTGCCTCAAAGATTTCAGGAAAGGCATGATGTCGAATATAGTCGCCATTGTAATGAATTTTATCGATGTGTTTCTTAATCTGGCCTTTTTGTCGAAATATCTATCCATAACAATCCCGTTTATCACAGAAAATCTTGTGCCTATGCTGAACCATGACTCAATACTTGTCATAGCAACGTATCTGATCGTAAGCAACATGTTCTGGATACTCGATAACCACTCAAAATAATTTCAGCAACGGGAATATGATACTTGACGGTGACTAAAATCCTGCAGAACAAACCTATTATACAGAGCCGGCAAATTATATATGAGGTCTTATGAAAAACGCCGTATTAATGGCCTTGGCTCTTTTTGCCGTGGTCGTTGTCTCCAACGGGAGCGCCGTGACAAGCAAGACCATTGTAGACACGGATTTATTCTCTATCATAACGTCCATATTGTCATATTCGGTGAAGATGTTCGTGATGGAGACGGGAATAGTAATCTAGGGCCTGCAGTATTTCTCCACTGTTTCCTTTATCTTCTTCCTCTCGGCTTCGGAAGGCTTTCTGACGCTCTCGCTCATCTTCCAGTACAGCCCGTTATGGTACGCTATGGGCTCCCTGTCCCGGGCATTAACGGCAACGGCCTCGCCGACCAGCATCAGGTGGTCGCCTAGTTCCATTTCCCTGACAAGACTGCATTCCGCGTTCATCGCGGCGCCGGAAACCATAGGCACCCCTATCTTGCGCGCCTTATAGAACTTGAAGCCGAGCTCCTTCAGAGCCCCTATCTTGTCGTGCTCCGAGCCGCTGTATCCGCCAGCGACGCTTGACAGAACGTTCTGGTCGGTCGCGCACAAATTGACGCCGAATTCCTTGCTCTTCCTTATGTTGGCTGCAGTGGTGCTGCCGGAGCCTATGCATACCGCAATCAGCGGGGGCTCATACGAGATGTGATGGGTCCACTCGCATGCCATGATGTTGGGGCCACCTGGGCCGTCGCTTGTTATGAGGCCTACATTGGTGATGAATTTCCGTGCCGCATCGCTTCCCCATTTCAAGTCCATCTTATCATCTCCATCATGCTCCCAGCGGGATTTGAACCCGCGTCCTCGCCGAGCTCCAGTTTTCCGCAAGCGTTTTTGCGCCGGAGGCGGAAAAGGGCCTTGAGAGGGCGATATCCTATCGGCATTAAATTCGCAGGCGAATTTAGATGACCGGGCTAGACTATGGGAGCATCTGAATAATCTTGACACACTGCATTTAAAAACAGTGGATTTTTAAAGTCTTAATTTATCCTACAAAAATGGAGCAAAGAGAAGTCTGGAACACGCTAGCTCCGGAATGGAGAAGGCTGAGGCCGAAGCCCATCGATGATGCAGTGGAGTTTCTCAATGACGCAAAAGGTCTTATCCTTGACGTGGGTTGCGGCGCCGGAAGAAACCTCATGAAAGGAAAGCATTATGTCGCATTTGATTTCGCCGAAAAGCAGGCCGAACTGGCGAAGGAGAAGGCCTTAAATGAAGGGATAGACGCATCAGTCGCCGTGGCGAGCGGCGATTCTATGCCATTCAGTGACAATACGTTTGACGCGGTTCTTGCGGCCAATGTCATCCACACTATGGGAGCGGAATCTAGGGAAAGATGCCTCAAGGAGATTGAAAGGGTGATGAAGCCCCGGGCTTGCGCTTTCATAAGCGTCTGGAACAAGAGGCAGCCGAGATTTTTTATGAAGCCGAAAGAGAACATGATACCATGGAAGGTCGGCAATTCTTCGGTGATGCGATATTATTATTTCTTCACGGGAAGCGAGTTGAAAAAGATTGTTGAGAAATGCAGCCTGAAAGTGCTTCGAATTTATGGCAGCAGGAAGAAGGCGCTTAAATTATTCCCCATGGATATTATTGCCATAGCCGAGAAGCGGGGGTACCCAAGCGGTCTACGGGGCTAGGCTTAGGACCTAGTGGCTTAGTGCCTTCGTCGGTTCGAATCCGGCCTCCCGCATGAGTTAAATTCTTGATATTAAAAGTATTATAATAAAGCGGGGATACCCAAGTCTGGTCAAGCCCTTTCTGACTCGCGCAGACGCTTGCGGAAATGCTCCAGAGTAAGGGGATAGGTTCAGAGCCTATTGGCTTAGTGCCTTCGTCGGTTCGAAAGCTTTGCGGGCAAAGCCCGCAGGCCGATTTTCCGGCTCCCCGCATCAAGATTGTCAACGACCACCGCCTTCAGGCGGCGGCTTGTCTGCAAAAGAGCTTTGCTCTCCCCAAAGAAACATAGTTTCTTTGGGATGTTGAAAACCTTTGGTTTTCATACATTTGTGCATTCAAGTGCAACAGGTTCGTTGAGCACATGGCAGACTGAAAGTCTGCCTGTGCCGGAAGAGCACAGTCCCCAA
>CAYJVT010000045.1:0-4641 GCA_964373695.1 uncultured archaeon
TAAAGGGGTTAAAAAATGACTGATTTTAACCAAATCTTGAGAGATGGAAAGATTGTCGATAATAAAAGAGTCAAATCTCTATCACTGCCATTTCGTCTTTTTCGCGTTGTATTCCTTGCCGCAGAAGCCGCAGAATATCATATGGCGCGTCCTTATCAGACGGCCGTCTTTGCAGCTGTTGCACCTTTTTATTACCATATGACACACCCTCTAGTAATTATTTCTCTTCCTTTCTGCCGTCCAGCCTGAACATGAGCACATCCTTGCTTATCCTGCCTTCGGCGTACTCATGCCTGTGTTTGGCCCTCTCATCTCTATTCTGGCGGCTTTTCATCTGTATTATATGCGCAAGGCGGTTTAAATAGTTTACTACTTATCAGTAGCCATTTTATGATATATATTTTGGCGTGTCAATAATTATATTCGAATGGAATGGGAAGAAGGTGGGAACAAGTTCCTTGAAGCCTTTAAATAATTTATCTTGGACTTAGTTAGCAAAATATAAAGGTAGCAAGAGGGGTGAAAAGCGTGAAAACAAGATTCTATGAAGACGAGGACGATGACAGTGGCTGGGAAGACGACGACGACGACGTCGGTGATGACACTGAAGGCGGCGGAGAAGAGGAATAGACAGTTGTTTCTGAATTTTTTGTTTTAATTACCAAACTCACCCAAATCTGCAGAATTCCGCCGTTTTTGCCCAGAAGACTTTTTCAAAGTCTTTTGGCAACTTAGAAAAGCTTTGCTTTTCTAAAATGAAACGGCGGTAAAGCGGAATCTGAGATGCTCAATGAACATGTTATATTTTTTATAGTGCTCCAAGAAAACAATCATAATTATCAGTTTTCTTGGCGCTATATGTGAACCAAATAAGTTATATCCTGTTTATTTATTTGGTTCACTATAAAGCAGTGGAATCTGCAGATTTTTTGAGAAGAACATGTGTTCCGTACATTAGACATCAGCGCCAATAACTCTTTTTATGAAATCTCTTATCTCCTTTGATTTCGCAGAATTAAGGTAAACATGCAATCCATAAGAAGTCGGTTTCCTGGCTATGAAACCTTCTTTTATCAATTCATCAGCAAGCCTTCCTATTCTTTTATGCCCCTCTTTTCCCAGATGCTGCGGCTTGAATCCTTTTGCGAGATTTTCAAATGCCGTATGCCTGCCGTGGAAATATCCGTGCTTGGCAAGCTTGTATAAAATCCAAGCCTTCATCTCTTCATCAGTCTTATCCTGTCTCATATCCTTTACATATTGGGTAAAGCTTTTAATAGTTTAAGATGATACATTGTTGCATGGAAACCTTACTGAAAGCGCTTAAGCCAAACATAGCGGAATTGACAGACCCGTCTATAAGAAAGGTACTCGAATTCCTCATAGAAAACAGGGCTTTTGACTATTCAAAAGAAGAGATAGTGGGGGGCTCGGGAATTTCACGGCCTACATTATACAGAATATGGGGTACGCTTGAAGGAAACGGCATCATAGAAGAAACGAGAAAATACGGGAACACACGGCTCTACAAAATAAACGAGAAAAACGAGCTCGTCAAGGTTCTCGTACAGCTGGAAACGGCGGTTGTCAGAGAGCAGTTAAAGAGAATGGAAAGCAAGGCATAAATCTAATTTTATAAGCTTTATCGAGAAATTTCTTTGATATACCCGGCTGAAAAAACTGGGAGGAGTTGTTGTAAATGGCTGTATTCAAATTCGTCGTAAGCGACAAGAAGCATTCCGGGCAGGTGGAAAAGGAGCAGAAGGACTGCCCTGTCCTCGGAAAGAAGATAGGCGACACTTTTCCGGGCGATTTCTTGGGCCTTGAGGGCTACGAGCTCCGGATAACTGGAGGCTCCGACAAGGACGGATTCCCGATGCGAAAGGACGTGGAAGGAATAGGAAGGAAGAACCTAATCTCGTTGGTTATCCGGAAGGGGAAAGAAGGCATGAGAAAGAGGCGCATGTTCCGCGGCAACACGGTGTCGCAGGAAGTCACGCAGATAAACTGCAAGGTCGCGAAGCAGGGCGCGAAGGCCCTGGAAGAGCATCTTCCGAAGAAGGCCAAAGAGCAAAAGGAAGGTCGTAAGTCTTCTTAATAATCAATATATGAGGACTTTGACCTTCAGAGAGAATAAGGAATAAATACGGCCTAAAGGCCAAGCATCGTCAGCAGAAGCATGACCAATCCTATGGTCACAGCCATCTGGAGGATGAAGGACAGCAGCACCCTTTTCTTGCTTATTTCATGAAGTTTCGAAAGGCCGACGATGAAGTTGTACATTCCCAGGAAAGCGAAAATGATGCCGGCAAGCGGTATCCATACCAGGATAAGGGCCGAATACGAGTATACAAGCGACTTGTAGCTCTGGTAATAGCCCCCCTTCCCGCCGACCAGCTTCACGAACAAGTGCGATATGGCAGCCGACACGAAGCTGGTTGCGATAATAATAACCCATAAAAGGCCGCCGAAGGCTAACCCTAAAGTGCCGGAAAACAATGCCAGGAGTGCGCCGATGGAGGACATCCCAGGCACAAGCGCGAACATAAGCCCTATCAGAAAGCCCAAAAGCACGAATATGAGAGCGAAAACGGCGGAGAATATGAGGGCTATTACCACAAGGAATTTGAAGGGCTTTCCTATCCCTTCCTCGCCCTTCACAGCCTCGAAAAACTCGGAGGAATGGAACAAGGACCTTGTGAGGCGATGGAATAACCCCATCCTTCCGTATTCCTCGTCAAGCGCCTTCTCAATTTCTCTTATGCGACTTCGGTTATCGGCTGGCATATGTTTCTTGTGAAATAATTTTTCCGCTGCGGTATATAAGCCTGCAAGCAGGCAGTTTTCCTGACACGGCACAGCTGAAGATAGAGTTGATGGCCATGCTGGGGCGGAAGAGCTAAATCACCCTAAGGATTGCAAGCAGCGTTAGCATGTTGAAAAGGACTATTGGAATCAGGGCAAGAATCAATATAATGTGCCTGTGAAAAAACCCCTTTTCTTTCTTTTTCTCGAATTCTTCGTCCAGAAGGCTGTCTATCTCCTGCTTTTTCCTGTCGTAGTCGGGCGTCATTAAGTTAATCTATGGCAGAACCGCTATAAAAATCAGCATAAGCGGTTTTTTATATTTCATTTTGCAATTTGTTGTTGCCAGAGGTGGTATTCTTCCCGAAAAAAACAGACGTGAAAGAAAGTGAAATGAAGCCCGAGGTAAACATAGGGATGGTCGGGCATGTGGACCACGGGAAGACCAGCCTGACCCAGGCCCTGACAGGCAAATGGACCGACACGCACAGCGAGGAAATGAAGAGGGGCATTACGATAAGGCTGGGCTACGCCGACGTCACGTTCTACTACTGCGACAAATGCAGGAAATACGGCAACGCCAAGAAGTGCATGTCATGCTTCGGCGACTGCATTCCGAAGAGGGCGGTAAGCTTCATAGACGCACCCGGCCACGAGACGCTCATGGCGACCGTCCTGTCGGGCGCGGCGCTGATGGACGGGGCGCTTCTCCTTATATCCGCGGACGAGAAATGTCCCCAGCCCCAGACGGCCGAGCACCTCAAGGCGCTGGACATAGCTGGCATAAAGAACATAATAATAGTGCAGAACAAGATAGACCTGGTCCCGGAGAAGAGGGCTCTCGAGAACCATGACGAAATAAAGAAATTCGTGAAAGGGACAGTCGCAGAGAACGCGCCGATAATCCCGCTCAGCGCCATAAACAACATAAACATCGACACACTCATAGAGGAGATAGAAAGGGTCATGCCGAGCCCGAAGAGGGACGCGGCAAAAAGCCCTATCTTCTACATCGCAAGGTCGTTCGACATCAACAAGCCCGGCACGCCGCCCGGCGAGCTGAAAGGCGGCGTCATAGGCGGTTCGCTGATAGAAGGCACCATAAAGACGGGCGACGAGATAGAGATAAAGCCCGGAGCCAAGATAAACGACAAATGGAGCCCCATAAAGACGAAGATAACAGAGATGTTCCAGACGGGCAGGGTAGACGAGGCGTCGCCTGGCGGGCTTGTCGCGCTGCAGACGGAGCTTGACCCGTCGCTCACCAGAGGCGATTCCATGACAGGAAGCATCGCAGGAAAGGACCTGCCGCCCAACATGGAGCAGCTGAACCTCAAGGTCCACCCGTTCGACCATATAATAGGAGTGGAAGGCGTAAAGAAAGTGGAGCCGATAAGGACGGGAGACGTTCTCATGATGACGGTAGCCATATCAAAAACGGTGGGCCTGGTGACTTCCTCCGGAAAGAGCGTCAATGTCAGCCTGAAGATACCCGTCTGCGCCAAAGCTGGCGGCAAGGTTGCGA
This sequence comes from uncultured archaeon, assembly GCA_964373695.1. Taxonomy (GTDB): domain Archaea; phylum Aenigmatarchaeota; class Aenigmatarchaeia; order GW2011-AR5; family GW2011-AR5; genus JACPAH01. The sequence continues at coordinate 4,331 of CAYJVT010000045.1, forward strand.
TATCAAAGCAGGTCGGCGGCAGGTGGCACCTCATAGGATGGGGCGAAATCCTCTAGCGAGGAAGCAAACAAACAATATGAAGAGCTGAACAAAATCGCTGGCGAAGAAATATCAAAAGGCATAAAAAATTCCATTCATCAGCAGCTTCTCAGATCCATAAAGCAAAAGACTGGGATTTTAAAGATAAATCCACAGTCAGGAATCCACATACTAGAAACCTTGTTCCAAAAATATATAGCGATAAATATGATGTCAATAATTTATGGAAAATAGACCTATCTATAGTGCTCCAAGAAAACAATCATAATATT
>CAYJVT010000046.1:0-4596 GCA_964373695.1 uncultured archaeon
TTGACAGACATGACATCTACAGCTCTTCTGGCTTCAGGCCTTTTTCTTTTTCCAGCTCGAACAAAGCATCGATTCTCCTGTATGTGAGCGGGTGGGTGGAGAAGATTTGCGTGAACTTTGCGGCCATCCTGGTGCGTTCCCATTCCATCGCGCTTTCCAGCTCCTTCCCCGCATCCAGGTGTCTTCCTTCCTTCTCCCTCTTCTTGACTGACTCCTCTATCTCGCCCTTCAGCTGCTTGTCCCTGTCGGCTATCGCCTCGGCGACGTACGGGTCGGCTATGTAGAACGCCCTTGTCTTGCCGTACTTCTTCAGCCTTCCTGATGAGAGGTGTGGGAAGCCGTAGGCTATCTTCGCAAGAGCCGTGCGCATGTGCTTCGGGCTTGTTGCCGCCCCGGCGAAGGCGTCCGCATAGAACTCCCTTACCCTGCTGAGGTACAGCACGAGAAGGTACGTGAAGAACTGCGCTATGTAGGCGCCTATCCATATGAATATGAATGAAAGGCCTTTGTCGTCGTCGTTTCTCGACCTGGACGCTATCGAGCCTATTGCGATTATCAGGTAATACACGAAAATCGGTATCATTGAGGCTATGGTGATGAGGACGATGTCGTTGTGCTTGACATGGCCCACTTCGTGCGCAAGCACAGACTTGATTTCGTCCTTGTTGAGGGTCTCAAGCAGCCCTGTATGAAGAGCTATGAAGGAGCTGGACCTTGTCCTTCCGAAGGCGAATGCGTTCGGAGTGCTGTCATTGACGATATGCAGCTTCGGCTTTTTCTTCAGCTTTGCCTTTTTGCACAGCTCGTCCATCATGACGTGAAGCCACGGGTATTCATTCTGCTGTATTTCCCTCATGTTGGTGAACGTCTTTATCATCCACGGCGCGATGAGCCACTGGAGGAGCGTCATCGCTATCGTGAGGCCGAGAAGGAATGCAACCAGCGCTATGGCGGATGCCGCATAGAGGCCCGGCGCCAGTATCCATACAAGGACTCCCGAGAGCGCCAGGACGGTGCCGAATAGCACCACGAAAGTCATGAACATCGCAGCCTTGAGTTTTCCAAGTCCCATTTTACGCACCCATTTTTGTCAGAAGCTTTGGATATTTGCCCGTCCAGTTTATCTTCGGACGATATTTCCTTTGGAGTCGATAATTATTTAATATCATCTTTATTGCCAGAGCCGTGGTTTTTGGGCCGGTTCTGGTCGTGTCCATTTCCGCCACGTTCTTCCCGCTGGCCTCTATGACGCTCTCGTCGAGCATCTCGGCCATCACGTTCTCCATTATCTTCTTAACACTCCATCCCCTTTTCTTCAGCCTTTTCAGGAGTACATTTGGGTCGGTCCGCAGCACGACGCAGATGTCGCTTCCTATGAAATGGGCCAGGCTCCCCTCTATGATGTAGCTCATCCCGGGCTCGAGGAGCTTCTTCACGTCGCGTTCCAGCGTCTTTTCGTCAACTATCCGGACCTTTCTCTTCCTGTCCCAGCCGGAGCTTATTTTTCCCGACTTCACCAGGCTTTTCAGGAAGATTGCCCTGAATCCGGTCAGTTTTTGGAGCTCCATCGCTACTGACGTCTTCCCCGTTCCCGGCGAGCCTGATATAGTTATTATCATACACATCAAACAAACTGATGAAAGCCTAGTTTATAAGTCTTTTGCTGAATAATAAAGAAGCGTGGTCTGATGTTAGATATATTCTCAGCTCTGTTTATCATAGCTGGTCTGATAATGTTCGAGATAATCACGAGCATAGATAATGCCGTGATAAACGCCGAAGTCCTCAACACCATGTCGAAGAAGGCAAGGAGATGGTTCTTGACATGGGGCATATTCTTTTCCGTCTTCCTTATCCGCGGGCTTCTTCCGTGGGCCATAATATGGGGCACGAACCCGTCTCTTGGCCCTGTGGGAGCGTGGACCGCCGCGTTCAGCAACGACCCAGCAGTGGCCGAAGCAATAGCGATGTCGTCACCGCCTTTGCTTGCGCTGGGGGGCATGTTCCTCGTTTTCCTGTTCCTTCACTGGCTCTTCCTGGAGCCGAAGCATTACGGCCTGCGGGGCGAGCGCCATATAGAGAAGCAGGGCGTATGGTTCTTCGTCGTCGTATCCGTAACGCTTGCGGTGGTTACGTGGTTCGCCATCCACCGCAACCCGCTCATGGCGTTCGGGGCAGTGATGGGCTCCACCATATTCTTCATAGTCCACGGGTTCAGGGAAAATGCCGCGAAGAGGGAGAAGGAGCTCCTCGGCTCCCCGGCGCTTGGCGACTGGAGCAAAATCCTTTATCTTGAGGTCATAGACGCCTCATTTTCGATAGACGGCGTTTTGGGGGCGTTCGCCTTCACGCTTGCCGTGCCCCTCATTCTGGTGGGCAACGGCATAGGCGCCGTGGCCGTGAGGCAGTTAACAATATCCAACATAGAGCGCGTCAAGAAGTATAAGTACCTGAAGAACGGCGCCATGTATTCCATACTGATACTCGGCTGCATAATGGTCGCGAACGCGTTCGGCTTCCACATACCTGAATGGCTGTCCCCGGCGGCGACTTTCCTGATAATAGGATACTTCTTCTGGAAGTCAAAAAGGGAGCTTTCGGCCCGAAACGCAGTCTGATGTTTTATAATTTCCCCTTCTATTAATCGTATGGAATCTTCGATATGGGTGGAGAAGTACAGGCCGCAGCGCCTTGACGGCATAGTCAGCCAGAAGCCCATCATCGAGCGCCTCAAGTACCTGATAGAGAAGAACTCCCTCCCACACTGCCTCTTCGCCGGCCCTGCCGGATGCGGGAAGACCACGGCCGCCCTCGCGATAGCCAACGAGCTTTACGGCGAGAAGTGGCACGGCAACTTCCTCGAGCTCAATGCCTCCAATGAGCGTGGCATCGACACCGTCAGGGTGAAGGTGAAGGATTTTGCAAGGACAATACCTCTTCAGGGGTACAAGATAATATATCTGGACGAGGCCGACTCTCTGACGAAGGACGCCCAGCACGCTCTCAGGAGGACTATGGAAAACTACGCCGCGACATGCCGCTTCATACTTGCATGCAATTATTCGGGGAAGATAATACCGCCGATACAGAGCAGGTGCGCCGTCTTCCGCTTCTCTTCCCTTCGTCCCGATGAGATGAAGTCGTACCTCCATGACATCGCCTTGAAGGAGGGGATGAAGGTCGACGGCGAGTCCATGGACGCTGTCATAAAGATTTCCGAGGGCGACATGAGGCGCGCCGTGAACACCCTTCAGCTTCTGTCGTCCGCGAAGAAGGTTTCCCCCGAGACTGTTTATTCGGTGGTTAACCGGGCCGACCCTGCCGACGTCAGGAAGATGCTAGAGCTTGCCCTCGCCGCTAAGTTCTCGGACGCTAGGGAAATCTTGATAACTCTCTTGCACGGCAAGGGCCTCTCAGGTGACGATGTCGTGCGCGAAATCCACTCGCAGATACTTTCGCTCGGCGTTGACGACAGGAAGAAACTGCTTCTCATTGAGCGCCTGGGAGAATACGAGTTTCGACTCACCGAAGGCAGCAACCCCCGCATCCAGCTCGAGGCGTTCCTGGCGCAGTTGGGCATTCTGTAAATTTAAATCCGTTCCAGAACACTTCTTGTTAGAAGCCGCGGTAGCTCAGTGGTAGAGCGCTACACATTCAATGGGCGATGCTCATATGCGTTATGAGCTCTGATTAAAGATGATGAGAGCAACCCTGAGGCACGTAGATGAACTCTTCCAAAAGAAAAGTTCAGTGTAGAGGTGGTGGGTTCGATACCCATCCGCGGCATATGCCTATAGATAAAGGCAAAGAAAAGATTGAAGGTTACAAGAGGTTTCTAGAGAAAGCGGATGGAGTAATGTCAGAAAATCCTAATAAAAATCATTCAGTTGACCCGCACAGGAATGTCAAAACACCCGACGTTTTCATTTGTTAAGCGGTTTACGTCAAAATCATCTGACTTTGATGTGACGACAAATACGTTTTTCTTCGGTTCGGTGATAGATAAGGCCTCTGCCAATACTATTATATCTTCGAACTCGGTTGCAAATTTTGATCGACCTATTACAAAGCCTCCATCTACTATGAGAGAATTTATCTCAGTAAAAGCTGCTTCATCAAGTGGCAACAATTTCTCAGCTAAACCGCAAAAGACAGACGGAGAAACAAAAACTTCATGCCCTTTATACAGAGTAAATTGAAAAAAGGCGTATATGTCGCCGTTCATACCGGATTGCAGTTCTCTTATCAATCCATTGACGACGGATTTTGTAGTAATAAAAACAGCATTATCTAAAGGGCCGTCTTTATTTGTGATATCGATAGAAATGCCGCCTTAGATTTGAAAGCCTTCCAGACTCTTCTTTTTGAATGCTTTTCGCACTTCTTCCAAAGGCGATTTGACGATACGAACTTGGACGCCTCCGGCAGGGTTTGTTACCCTAATCTGCGCAAATTCATCGTTTTTTATGGATTTTATGCCGTATTTCTCTTTCAGCGCAGTAGAAAGTTTATTTGCCGGTATATATCTGATTTTCTTTATGCCCATCTTTATCATCTTTTGGTTATTCCTTTAAGGGCTTAGCAAAAAACTTCTTA
>CAYJVT010000047.1:0-4193 GCA_964373695.1 uncultured archaeon
CCCTGCATTTAATTTTGCAAGCCTTTCGCAATAATCCTGATAATAGCTTTCAAAATCAACACCATGGGCTCTAGCATGGGCCAGAGTAAAAACATTACATTCGTCAAGAAATGTTCTTTCATCATCGTCCCTCAATATTCTGTCCATTCGTTCAAGGTCGCTCTCTATTATCTCCCTTTCCTCCGCTCTTTCGACAAAAATCGCCCCGGGTATGTTGTACTTGTGAATGACTATCTGCCTCATTTCCTGAAGCGCAACCGGGTTTTTGTACTCCCCCTGCTCATCGATGCAGTATTTAGAATGGAGGTATCTTATGCTGCTACTTTTGCCTGCAGCCTGAGGGCCTGCCATTATAAAAAATCCTTTTGACATTATAATTTTAGCTCGTGATGGTTCTTTCCAAGAGACTTGATTCTGGAAACTGTCCGTAGGTTGTGAACCGGCACCACAGCAAGAGTCTCCCTGTAATGGCTAGGATCCTGCAACTGGAACATCATATTAAGATTTGTTCTCGTCTCGCCCCCTTCATCGCGAAATATGCTGTAATGAGGGGCTGGAGCAACAAGAACCTGCTCCTTTGTTCTCGGGCTTTCGAAGAAGACCCTGTATGCCGACATCGATTTCTCATCGGGCTCTTTTTTATCCCTCGCATATTTCACCCAGGAAAGCCATCCTATCCATTCCCCTATTTTCTCGCCATTGGACAAAATAAATCCCACGTCTTCGTCTGAATTAAGGTCAGAAAGCTGCAAAATTCTTGCAGGCCCCGGGGCCCATTCATCAAAACAATCTTCTCGCACAAGACCCAGCTGAGATCGCTCTAAATTTTCCGGATAGCCTGACTTGCCTAGAAATGTAGCAAATTTTCCGCCGAGCCTATATCGAGGAAACGAGACTGTTTTATAATCATCAAAAGGAAGCCCTATTTCGCCGTACATATTTCCAAGCGGGCAGGAAACATACATATGGCCTGTCACATAATTGACCATGACATTGAAAAGAATCCTCCTATCCTTGATCGCTGTCAATGATCCTGTTGGGCCCGACAAGACAGGAGGCCCTTTTTCTTTCTCCCATATGTCCAATCCTTCCTTCAGTATGTCTCTCACAAACCTGTCGCACTGGGAGGCATCATCGTCAATCCTGGCACCAAGAAAGTTTTTAAGAACTATTGATCTGTCCGTAGGGTCAGATATAAGCATGGTCTGCGCCGGCTCCAAATCCCCCTCGCCGTGGTACATTTTTCCTGTTTCTTCCGTTATCAGGACTATGCCGGGATCGTAATCATCTACATGGTGCTTTATGACCTCTTCTGTTGCCTGATCGAGACTGTATGTGTCAGACTTCAGGCCGGCTATTTTTCCGACAGCATATCCGGCTTTGAGGCCGTTTATTTCAGAATAAGCATTCTCCAGCGCGCGCATGCACATGCTCATAAGGTCCCTTGCGGCGCCCTTCATAATTACCACACTTTTAATTTACAATAATCTGCTTATTTATTTAAGGACAAAGTGAGGTCACGACTTATTGAACCGTTAGTTGGGAATATCTTTTTATGCTGTGACTTTCTTCTTGTTTTCCGTTTTGACCATTTCATCAATATCTATATTCCTGACGAATTCAACAAGATGTCTGGCAATTGGAGATTCTGAATTAAACTGATAAAGCCTTGCTTTTCCCTCTGTTCTAGTATACCTAATGAAACCCATCTTTATCAGTTTTGGAATTAATACCTGCAAAGTCCTATGACTCACATCGGTGGCTTTTGAAACGTCCTTTAATGAGTAATCCCAATAGGAATGAAGCCTAAAGAAATCCAATACCTTCGGCTCAGGCTTCTCCCCGAATATGTCGGTCAGTCCCATGTCAATCACTTAATGATTTTTACTAGTAATAGCACGAATCATTAATTAACTATAATTAAGAGTAACTATTTAAAGTTAACATGATTTAAATATACTATGCAAAATTTTACGCAGAAACAGGCGGAGCTTTTTATCATGGATTATATGATAGCAAAACGCCTCATAGGAACCAAGCAAACCACATTCGATAATATGGTTCGTCACGTCCCGGCATCGGACTCCAAGACAGTAAAAGAAGCCATTGAGGAACTGATAAGGAAAGGGTTTATCAGCACAAAGCGAAAACACTACGGTGTCCACATATCTCTCATTCCGAGCCGCCTTGAGGAAATCCGGAATTACATCAAGGCAATTTCTTCTTATAGTGCTCCAAGAAAACAATCATAATTATTAGTTTTCTTGGGCACTATATGTGAACCAAATAAGTTATATCATGTTTATTTATTTGGTTCACTATAAAGACGACCATAGATTCGATGGGGTCACGAGGATTCGAACCCCGATCAGCACGTTTCTTCTGTCATTATGCGCTTCCGGCGCATTCGAAGCTCCAATCAGGAGGCTGGAGCGTGCCGTCCTTTAAATGCAAAACGCCCTTTGGGCGTTAAGCTGCCGTTAGACGATGACCCCTTCTTTTTATGATGTCAGGCTGGTTTTTTATATGAATAATTCAGCATTTAATAAAGAGATGCATTGTTATGGGCAGTTTTTATGACAAAGTATATCAAGATGAAAAGAGGCGTCTTCAGTCTCACATAAGCCGTGAATACAAAGGGAAAAAATATCATAAGCATTGGATAATCATACCTAATCGTTTGTTAGAGAAACTTGGATGGGATGAAGGCGAAGAGCTAAAAGCTGAAATCAAAAATAAGAAGCTCGTTGTAGAGAAGGATTAACTCTTGTAAGCATTAATAAGCTTATCCATATCTTCAGGCTTGGCATAAAACGGGATTCCAGATTCGGTTGCACGTTCTTTGTGTCTTCCATCGCCTGAAAATATAACAAAATCTCCTTCATGTTTTCCTTTGACCGCTTCATAAAGCCTGAAACAGTCACCTTCCAATCCATCTGAAATTATCAAATCGTATGCTCTTTTTTCAACGGCATCTAAAGCCGAGGCATAATCTTCAGCAACTTCCACATCAGGACAAATACTTTTACTAAATGTTCTTTGAAGGGTATCACGCCATGCTTTATCATCTTCAACATATAGAAGGCTTCTAACTGGCATAATAACTGTAAAGTAACTAATTATTTAAGGCTTCTAAATGACGTTTATTTAACAGCTCAGAAAAATTACATATATAAGCTTTTCGGAAAGGCGTAAGCCTTAAATATATCAGATATTCAAGAAGTAAAAGCCGCCGGAAAGCGGTGGGGTGGATAATGATGAAAATTCAAAGAATAGGCGAACTTGCATTCATACTGTTCGTGGTGGTGGCAATACTTGCCGGCCTGGCGACGTACGTCAACCCGGAAGGGGGCTACGGCGCGGTAACGGCCGTAATGGTCGTACTCGGCGTCCTGGTAGGGCTGATAAACGTGTCCGAGAAGGAGACCATACCGTTCCTGGTGGCCTCCATAGCGCTTCTGGCGGCAGGGACAGCCAGCTTCGAATCCCTTAGCACCATAGGGATGGGGAACATTGGAAAGATGATGAGCAACATACTCACGTTCGTGGGCGCCTTCGTGGCTCCCGCAGCGGTGATAGTCGCCCTCAAGGCCATATATTCCCTGGGCGCCAAGAAATAAGTCCGCAAAGGAATGAATTCCTTTGGGAATTTCGGAGAACAATGTTCTCCAAAATCATACTTGGGGTGGAAAAAAATGAACGTAGAATCAGCAGGAAAGTGGGTCTTCCTGGTCAGCATCGTTATCGCTGTGATAACGGGTGCTGTTGCCGCAGTCGACTACACAATAGTCTCTGTCCTGGCAGTACTGGGTTTGATCGTAGGACTCCTGAACGTAACGGAGAAGGAAGCGACGGCTTTCCTGGTATCAACAATAGCCCTCGCACTTCTGACTGTAAGCCTTGGTTCGTTGCTTGAAGGTGTAGCACAGCTTAAGGCAATCATAACCAATATAGGAACAGTCGCAGGTGCCGCAGGCCTTGTTGTTGCCCTGAAAAGCATCTGGTCGCTGTCTTCAAGCAAGTGATAGCACTCCTCAGGAGCGCTATGCATTTCGATGAACTTTGTTCATCAAAATAAAGTTCAGGACCTGAAGGCTTTTTTATTTTTTTAATTTCATCATATATTCTTCATACCATTCAAAATAATCTATTTATTCGGTCATATTCAATAGAATTCTATGAACATGTTTCTC
>CAYJVT010000048.1:0-3879 GCA_964373695.1 uncultured archaeon
GCGAGGTTCAATTTATTGTTTCGTCAAAAAGGCGGGTTTTGCAAAGTTCTCAACTGTATTAAGCCGCTTCGGTGGCTTCAATGATAAAACCTACTTTCAGTACCTGAAACGTCTCTCGTAGTTCTTGTGATCGAGCCATTCGAGAATTATGGAAATGATTTTGATGTCTCCGCCTTCTATCGAATAGAGAAGGCGCCAAGCATTCGGCAGGTTGTACTTCCAGAGGTTTTTCACTCCATATTTTTTCGTGTATTCCTTTGGAATCAGTTTCTTCGGAATTTGTATCCCGCAAAAAGCATTCTGTTCAATGTCCAAAAAAGCCCTCACAAGCCATTCATAAAGCTTTTTCTCGTCGGTTTTTGAATTTTTTAGCGCTTCAAATGCTTTCTGCAGATTTTCATCAACAAAATGAACTTCGCATGGCTTTTCCATCTATCGTCCCTTCCACTTCAGATGTGACTTCTTCTCCCATTTTGCCGCACTTTCCGGGTAGAATATCCAGCCTATCTTGCCTTCGGCATCTATGGATATCTTGTTCGATTCGAACAAGTAAGCGAGAATCACCTGGAAGGTCTGGTACATCATCTTCTTTGGAAGCCTTTCCCAAAGTTCTTTTCTTTTGAACTCGCCGTCGTGTTCCTTGATAAATTCCTCTACCATAAGCACCGTGTCCAGCCGCGGATATCTCAAAATGCTTTTTTCTTTTATAAGCTCCATAAAATCATCGCTTTGTTAATTATCCGAAAAAGACTTGCAAATCTTTTTGGATATCAGAAAACATTTGATTTTCTAGATATATCAGTTGATATAACTATTTAAAGCTTGCTGCAAAAAGGGGCTTTCACAAGTTTTTGTAAAAGTTCTTAGGCGGCTTCTAATCCTTCCTGTAACATTTGTTGCATTCCCAGTACTCGACCTGTTTTTCTTTTCCGGTCCATTTTACTACAGGATATGTTTTTCTGCCTAGCTTCGTCATGCCAACCCGTTTATATCGGCCGGTTCCTTTTATGGGCACATCAAGCTTCCCAAAATAATGGCCGTTCTTATAATTCTTTTTTTCATCAACAGTAATTTTCAAAGGCATGCCACACACAAGACACCGTCTTTTGATTTCTTTTTTATTCATGATAATCAGTACCTAAACCTTCTTTCATAATTCTTGTGATCAAACCATTCGAGAATCACAGAAACAATTACAAGTTCATCTCCCTTCAAAGTGTATATAAGTCGCCATGCGTTCGGCAAGTCATATTTCCGAAGATTATCAATGCCAAATTTCCTGATATACTCCTTTGGTATCAAATTCTTTGGCACATTCTTTCCAACAAACGGGTTTTTCTTCAAATCATTTATAGCACGCATCAGAAACTCGTAAAGCTGTTTGTCTTCAAACTTGCCGCTCTTCAATTTATCAAACGCTTTCTTTATCTCCGATGTTGCAAACGCTACCTGAATTTCTCTCGTTTTATAATCAATCCATGTCCTCTCAATTTCTTTATTCCCTTAGGGTCCCATATCCAGATTATCTTATCGTCCTCAATTACTATCTTGTTTGATTCTTCCAAGTATCTAAGAATAACCTGAAATGTCTGGTACATCATTTTCTTTGGCAGTTTCTTCCAGAGCTGGTATTTTCCATACGTACTGCTATACTTTTTGGCTATTTTCTCTACCATGAGTATACTTTCCAATGTCGGGCTGTGAAGCATTGTTTCCACCATATTTACCATCTTATATAACTGTATATAAGTATTTAAAATTTTGAAAAATCAAGAGTGTTCTATTAGAGTTGTAATACGGCCCTTCGCCGCCTCCCATGTTAACCATAGTTAACTTTATATAATTTGTTATCTATAGTTAACAAGGTGATATTCATGGCTACTCAAATGCTGGGCGTCAGGCTGACGGAAAGGGAAGAGCAGGAAATAAAGACCCTGGTGGAAGCAGGGTTGTTCGTTTCTGTCTCTGAATTTATCCGGGATTCCGTAAGGAAAAGCCTTGCCTCGCTGAAGGCGATACAGATACGCCCTTTATCAAAAGCTGCGGCAAAAAAAGAAATTCTCGGATATATGAAAAAACACAGGGAAGCCTACGCCAGCGGCATATCCGAAGAACTGGGTCTGGATTTGGACTTGGTTTTTACCGTCATGAAAGAGCTGAACATGGAAGGTGTTGTAGAATGACGGAACAGACTGACGCCGGAGGCGTCCATATACTCATGGAAGCTGGCGACAGAGTAAGGGGAGAGCGGATTGTCTGCCAATACCGCAAAGATAGGAATGCAATTCTCGTTCACCTGACGTCGGGCCATAAGGGCATGCAGCGCGTTATCGAAGGCCTGCCGGCAGAAGCCATCGTCGATAAGGTATGGCGGTTTAAGGCAAACGTTGCATAGCTGGGGCAAAACGACTTTTTCAGATCCTTGTAAAAGTTCTTAGGCGGTTATATGCGCGTGCGAGAGTAGGAATATATGGCATACGATGAAAAACTGGCTGTCCGGGTAAGAAAAGTCTTTGGCAGAGACAAACGCATTAAAGAGAAGAACATGTTTGGAGGCCTTTCATTCCTGCTTAACGGAAAGATGTGCTGCGGCGTCATAAAGAACGAACTGGTCGTTCGCGTCGGGCCCGAATTGTATGAAAAAGCGCTGTCCAGGCCGCATGCGCGCCCGATGGACTTTACAGGCCGCCTAATCAAGGGCTTTGTTTTTGTCGGGCCTGCTGGATGCAAAACTGGCAAAGCACTTTCAGAATGGGTCAGACTCGGCACTGAACACGCTGCATCTTTGAAGAACAAAAAACGTACCCAAAAAATGATATCCTAGAAAACCCAAGAAAATTTTCCTCTTTCATATGCGTATAAAATTTTCTCGTTAACTCGTAAGTAAGGAGTAGCTCTTTGCAAGCCATAGGGAACTCGACTCGGTGGCTCTTGGCTAGACACCCTAAAACTGTCTATTTTTAATTACTTAATAGTAGTAATCTTTATATACCAGGCAGGCCATATAATTACTGGTCGCTATGAAAAAATGGCTTAAGTCAGCTATGGCAACTGCGGCATTAGGCACTGCTTTGTTTGCCGGGTATAAAGCAGCAGAAAACTCCACGGTCGCAGCAGTCTATAGGGCAGTCCAAGACACCAAAAACCAGAAGCTTGAAACAGTGCGCAAGGAATTTCCTTCATATGTCAAGCAATTTGAGGCCAGGTATGGCCACTTCGAGACCCCGCCAAAACTTGTTTTTAAATGGCTGTATGAAATTAATACTGCCGGCAAAGTTGTTGGAAACGACATCGTTTTGGGCGATTCCCTATTTCAGTATATGGTGTCCGACCCTCTTCTCAGAAACAAGGAATACGTAACCAAACACGAATTGGCGCATTTGGTTGTCGACAAGGTCATCAAGGAAGTTAAGCCGAATTGGATAAGATTCAAAAAAGACGGCACGCGTAAAGTGGATATGTCCATGAAAAACCGGGCAACAGCAATTGCGGAAGGGTGCGCAGATTACATAGCTGATGAAAATTTACATCTCGATGGGCATGTCTATAACAATTATTATAATTTTGTGAAGCCTGTCCTGAACAAGTTGGGATGGCACGAGGGCATTAAGAGGCTTTTCTCTTGCCCGCCAACAGAAGCAGAATTAAATGATAGGATGCTTTACTACGAAAGATTGGGGATATTGTCCGTGGCAGATGCAGGCATCGAACAGCTTCCTTCTGATCCGCAACTACAGGGCAAATAAGTCTGCTCTTCCGACCAACAGAAAAGAACTTTCATGATTTTATAAAAGTTTGCACCATATATAGTAGCTATGCCATTCCTTGACGACGAGCGCCTGCGCTACCCGATAGAGTACATAAGCATGGTCGGCGGCC
>CAYJVT010000049.1:0-3823 GCA_964373695.1 uncultured archaeon
GCTATTTCTTCAGGGCTCCAGCCCCAGTCCTGCGCCTGGTATACCTGGCTTGCCCTGCGGTAGTTTAAGCTCGCATTATTCGGGCCAAACCGTTTTATGTAATTTTTACGTTTGCCTGTATTCCGATATTTATATGTCAAATTCATTTGCACTACATGATAAGGCACATCTAGAAAGTACGCAATGCCTTCTATCGGCGCATCAGTGTAGTAAGCCCTTAGAATAGCCTCTTTCTTGTGCTTCGGTGTTATGTGCCTCTCCCAAGAGCCGTAAGGAGGCTTTAGTCCAACGGATTTCAATATGCCGGCAAGATCACAATGAATACCCGAAACATTCTGCAATTCAACCAAACCAGAGCGTTGGTTTGCATCGAGGGCATTTTTGTATGCCTCAAGCAGTTTAATTAACTTTTCAATGGGCACGTTGGTTGTCCTCTTCTGCCTTTTGAAATGATATTCAATCGCCTTTTGCAGTGCCCAGTCTTCCTCGCCGGCTTTTTGGTGGACGTACCTGGCAAGCGCTTCTATCATCGAAGCCATGACAGCTTTTTTCTGCGACGTCTGGCACTTCTTGGTAAATTTCTTTCTCCTCTCTTTGAAAGCCGCTGTCTGGCCGCTATCCCTTACATACTGGCGTATGCGCTCCCTTGTTAACCGGTCTGGATTTTTGCCATGGGTTACAATCAAAGGAGGTGTTATTTCGGCTATTTCCTGAAGATTGTACTCTCCTGTGAGAAACTCGTCTATCTCAGGCCGCCTTTTTAGCCCTAATTTTTTCCTTGGCAATTTTATACCATTTTTATAGGCTAAATAAACGGCATGTTTAGGTTTTATTCCCGCCAACTCCGCTATTTCATATCTATCCCAGCCTTCGGCAGCGTATGCCCTTATTTCTTCAATTAGTGCTGCGCGCTGCTCAAAACGACGGTGGCGTTCTTGGGCTGATGGTGCACTATTTTGCTGACCTAGAGTCCATACGTAGTTTATGGAACGGTTAAATCGTGAGGCAATCTCTCTGTAGACCAAGCCTTTTTCCCTATATTTCCTGACTTTTTCTGCCAGTTTTTGCTTTATTTCTTCTCTTGTGCTAGTGTTCTTGCTCACAATCAGACTAACCCAGAAATCTATTAAAGTTAAAGTTGAAACAAACCGAAGCCTGCTGAGAAAAAGTGAACGCCTACTCAGGCTGGTCGTCGTTCGTGTCGTAGTAGCCGTGGATGAAGCCTGCGACCTTCCTTGCGCTGCTGAATCTCACAGGTTCTACCATCTCCTTCCTGTGAACGTAAAAGAAGCCATACCCCCTTGTTATTTCCCAGGGACAAAAACAGTCGAGCCATATCTTGTGAAGCATCAGGGCATTTTCTATCTTTTCCCTGTCCATGGCTTCAACGCCCGTATAGGTTGGCTTTGGCCGCAGGCCGTAAGGCATGGTGCAGATATAACAAAAATGTTTTTAAAGCCGGGAAATGCCGCATTTATTATTTTTTAATTAGGGCATCGTACCTCTGCCTCAAAGCGGAAGTGTCGAGTCCTTGTCTTTCTGCATCTTTCAGATAAGCCTTCAATGCAAAGTTCAAGAGGATAAGTATTGAGAGCGTCGCTCTTTCCTTCGGCAACCAGTTTTTCACATATAAAAGAAGGTTCCCCTTCAGGCTGCCAGTGCCAGGTTTGCCATCGCTTCCTCATGTTCAGTGTCACGTGTCAGTTTCATAGAAATCACCTGTCTGTAGAATTATTTAAATGTGCGGCAAATAGCAGATAAATATGGGGAATATTACACTTTATCATCACGTATCAGAGAGAAAATATGCAGAAATAGCGGAGAGAAAAATTCTGGTACCTTCATCCCAGTTCAACCCAAGGGTTGCAGAAAACGAATGGCAAGATTACGCCAGCCAGTTCCCTTTTCCTGTGGCACGTTTGAATATTTGTTGTTTTTTTGAACCCAAACCGGAAAGTTGGAGAGGATATGGCTTGTTTGATTTGCTGATGGAAGAATTTGCAGGAGGGGACCATTTACTGGAACTAACAGTCGCGGATGATGAAACAAATCCAGTTCTTGTCAGGGATCACAGTTTCCATAGCCCAAAAAAATACGGCATGACTCCCAAGGAATGGAGGAAGAGGGAAAAGCGGGATTCAAGGCCTGATCTTAGAGAGGCATGGTATAAATCCGCAGTTCCGCTAAAAGACTACGGTGGGGGCTTTGTTTGCCCCGAAGTTTTAATCCCGTTCCCGATATCTTTAAATCGTATAAGGGCTGTAGGCGAATAGCATGGGCAGCCATATAGAATTTAACGACACTCTGCAGATAACAACCGAACAGGGGTTTCCCAAAGAGCTGGATTTGGAAGCGCATCTGAGAGAGCCGCTAAAGGCAGAAGATTTTGAAGGCAGGATTTTTGAGTTTTACGATAAGCCAAATATGAGGATCTACCACCCGGCGCCTGTGCGTGTTTTTTAGTTCATAATATTGGAAGCAAATGGCTGCATTGGGGAAAAGTTCATGTTGTAGAGCAGACCATTCATGCTGAAACACAAACCACGTCGGGAAAATACAGGATTGTCCAGATTTATGAGCCTGGATACATGAGAATGAAAAATCTAAATGATGTCGATGAAGATAAAAGATATTGGGACGATTCTATACATAAGACTGAACTCCGCACAAATCCAGATTAATTCTTAGTTCAAGAAATATTATCTCATTTTATTTTTGAAAATTTTATGAAAAAAGAAAGAAAAAA
Organism: uncultured archaeon; assembly: GCA_964373695.1. Classification (GTDB taxonomy): domain Archaea; phylum Aenigmatarchaeota; class Aenigmatarchaeia; order GW2011-AR5; family GW2011-AR5; genus JACPAH01. The sequence continues at coordinate 2,747 of CAYJVT010000049.1, forward strand.
TCACAGCATCTCCCTGAGCTCGTCCCCCTTCTTGATGGCCATCTCGATGATCTTCTCGATCTCTTCCAGCGTGAAGCCCACCGGTCCGCCCTTCTGCATCGATGAGAGCATGGTCTTGCCGTCCTTGTTGAAGGTGCCCACAGTCAGCCTTGCGTCAAGCGCCTCCGCCTCCGGAAGTGACGGGTCCGTGAAGATTGCCTTGCCTATCTTCACGAATGTCGTGGATAGTGCAAGACCGTGCAGAGGCAGCCCCTTTTCCGTCTTCTCGCCGATGATTACCTTGTCGTTCTCGTCGAGCCTCGGCATGTTTGCCGTCGAAAGCGCCGCTATCGCAGCTAGCGATGCCGCGTCTATGAGGTTCCCGTCGTCGTCTATTATGTCGATGTCCACGAAAATCATCCAGACCTTCTCGCCCTCCTTTATGCAGAGCTTCCCGAAATCTATTGTCTTCGACTCGCGTATGGCGCGGTCCACAACGCGCGCCAGCTCTATCGCGTCCTCGCCGGGCGGCCCGCTCTCGAATTCCGGCGAAGCCAGTGGCAGGAACTCGGCGCCCACCATGAGCACACCCTCGTTTGGCGTGTCGCTGAACGGCTCGCCGACACCCATCTTCACGCCGACGACGACTTTCGTGTTGCCCAGCGTCACCCTTGCGGAGCCCTCCGCAGACGTCACGACGTTCTTCTCTATCGTTATCTCCCTGTACTGGTCCGGCGCGCGGTTGTCTATGCGCTTCCCGTGCTCGGCCATCTCCTTTATCAATGAAGGGTCTATCGATATCATGCTATCACCTCGTATATAGTATCTTGTCCTTCCATTCTTCTGGTTAGGTGTCCGCGCCTTTCAAGTTCAGCCAGGTCAGCGGAGACTGCTTCTCTGACTTTTCCACCAGCGTGCCTGTAGATATCCGGATGCGAGTTGCCGGTCCGCACGTACTCTCTGATTGCAGCTATAACATTTCTCATAGAATCGCCTCGTATACTGGGCCTCTTGGTCTTGAGCTAGGATCCCCTGTTTTTCTGACTCTGTTGCTCTCCACAAGGGCGTTCAAGTCCGTCAATACAAGAGCCCCCTCTT
>CAYJVT010000050.1:0-3753 GCA_964373695.1 uncultured archaeon
ATTAAAATGAGTCTAGCAGCCGGCAGCCCGCCTCAAAGCCCCGTAGGGGCCGAAAGGCTGGATTGCCGGCTGCGTGACTAATGCGAGCATCAGCGCTGAAAGCGCTTATCGCTCACATTGGCCGACTCTTGGGGTGTGGTCAGGATTCATGGTGGATTTGTGAAATTACTTGCCGAGCATCTCTATGCCGAGATCTGATCTATGGGGCTGCTTTGCGGCCGGACCCAGTATGTAAGGCGATTTCACTCCTGTTATGATGGTTATGACCTGCAGCTTGTGGTTGAATTCAGGCATGATGCGGGCGCCCCACATCACCTGCGCTGTCGGATCCAGGTAGGACGAAACGATTTCGCCGACCTTGTTTATCTCCTCGAGCCTCATGTCCTCGCCGCCTATGACCTGTATCAGGCCGCCCGTGGCTCCGGTGTAATCGACATCGATGAGCGGATTGTTGAGTGCAAGGCTTACCGCCTCTTTGGCCCTGTCTGGCGATTCGGATACGCCTATTCCTATGGAAGCTACTCCGCCGCTCCGCATGACAGTCTTTACGTCCGCGAAATCCAGGTTGACCAAGGACGGCTCCGATATAGTCTCCGTGATGCCCTTTATCATCGTTGCGATGAGGTCGTCAGCCACGCTGAAAGCTTTCTTGAGCGTCTGATTTCCGGCGAGTTTGAGAAGTTTCTGGTTCTCTATGGCTATTACAGTATCGCAGTTCTGCCTGAGCGCCACAAGGCCTTCCTCAGCCTTGTGTATCCTGGCTCCCTCGAGCTTGAAAGGCAGCGTCACAGCGGCTATTACGATTGCTCCCATTTCGCGGGCAATCCTTGCGACCACTGGCGCAGAACCCGTGCCGGTGCCGCCTCCAAGGCCGCAGGTGATGAAAACCAGGTCTATCTTGTCCAGGGCCTGCCTTATTTCCCCCTTGCTTTCGAGGGCCGCGTTCTTTCCCACCTCGGGAAATCCGCCGGCCCCCAGCCCCTTTGTGAGGCTCTTGCCGATAAGTATCTTCTTGTCGGCCTTGGTTATGGTAAGGTGCTTTGCGTCGGTGTTTATCGCAAGCGTGGTGGCGCCGCTTATTCCCTTCTCCTGGAGGGCCGTTATGGTGTTGTTGCCTCCGCCCCCGCAACCGACAACGGCTATTCGTGCTTTCACCGCTTCGAAATCTGAAATATTGCTGAAATCTGCCATCTCAATCATCTCCGTGCGTCATTATCCATATTCTGCAACGTATATTTTTTGCCATGGAAAACCCTTTTTATATTGCCATGCATATTTCCCTTAAAGAAAAAGTCCACTAAGTTTTCAAAATTGTGTCCAGCAATTTTGAAGTCCAAATCCATCGGTTCAATTCAAGTTGTCCAGACTTGAAATGAGCTTGTATTTCTTATTGTACGGTGTCCAGCCGTGCAATCCTCAGTATTTTATTCATTCCTGCCTGACATTAAAATAGTTTTCGCTGCGCTGGAATATTCTTTCGCGAGGTTGTGGTTCTTATTCGGGCGTAGTTAAAACCTTTAAGAATGGTCATTTCTGCTGTTGCAAACTCGGTAGTTGGTTCAAAAACGGGGTTTTATTCTATTTATCCATTTCAGGCATTGAAATGGCAGGTGATTACATGAATGAGTCTCAGGCAAACGAATTGATACAGGGCATTATGAGGGAAGGTCGCTGAATTCCGGCGACCGCAATGTGGCCGTCGTGGGGAACAGGCTTGCAAGGGACGTCTTCTCTTCTGACATCCGCGTCAGGAGCAAGCTCACCATCATAGACAAGGACATCAGGGTTGTCGGCATACTGAAGCCTACGGGAAACCAGCAGGATGGCAACGGGATAATAATGCCAATCGACACGCTGCGCGAAATAAGCGGGAACAAGGAAGATATTTCCATCATAATGGCAAAGGTGAGGGAAGACCCGAAGGGCGTCGCTGTTGAGCTGGAGGAGGACCTAAGGGACCTTCACAAGGAAAAGCTTTTCGTGGTACTGACGACAGAACAGCTCATAAACCAGATAAACAGCGTGTTCGGCCTCATATCACTCGTTCTTGTGAGCATAGCGGCGATATCGCTCATTGTAGCGGGCTTCGGCATCATGAACACCATGCTGATGGCCGTCGTCGAGAGGACCAGGGAGATAGGGGTGATGAAGGCGCTTGGCGCAACCAACCAGCGAATACTCGGGATGTTCATGTTGGAGTCCTCTGTTGTAGGCCTGCTCGGAGGCATAGCAGGCACTGTCATAGGCTATGTGATATCGTTCGGGCTGGCCGGCGCTTCCGTAAGCTTCCTCGGCCTGTCCCTCAGCGTGATGCTGGACATTCCTGTCATCGCTGGCGTGCTTGCCTTTTCCACTGCAGTCGGCGCAGTCTCCGGCTCCTATCCTGCATGGCGCGCGGCGCGCCTTGACCCCATAGAGGCCCTGAGGTACGAGTGAACGTTCTGCAGGATAAAAGCTTTTCACTTCTATTTTGCTCATGGACATCACAGTCGCCGTTCTCGGTTTCCCTGGAAGGCAGCGTCGCGTATGAAAAGGGGGACAGGTGTCTGGTAGTTTCACAGGACAGGATGCCGAGGGTGGTAGGCTCCGGCATCATCAAGGATTAATTGGTGCGCCGTCATTCTCTTAAGATGAAAGTCACTTACCTTCTCGTGCTCGCAGCAGTCTTCGTCTTCGCGGCATCGTCGTTGTATGGCCAAGATGTCTTTGGGAGGTTCGGCTTTTCCGGGAACAACCTTGCCTCCCACCCTGAAGTCCTTGTCACGTCAATTTTCCTCCACGGCAGCCTGGCCCACCTGCTTTCGAACGTTCTCGTGCTTTTGTTCGTCGGGCTTGCGGTTGAGAGCGAGCTGGGAAAAATGAAAATGCTTGCCGTGTTCTTCATGGGCTCATTCGCCGGAGACTTCGTGTCGCTCCTGATATACCCCGCCGACGTCATAAGCATAGGGGCGTCAGGCGGCATATTCGCGCTTCTCGGCTTGGGCATGCTTGTCAGGCCCACTGACACGTCTGTATATCCTCTGGTCGTTCCGATTCCATTGGCGTTTCTCGGCATAATGTACATATTTTACAACATCTACGGCTTTTTTACCGACACGACGTCAAACATATCGTATATAGCGCATTTCGGCGGGCTCGCTGTGGGGCTTGCATGGGGCTTCGCCGAGAAGGGCGTGAAAAGGGGGATGAAAATAATTTTAATCAGCACCGCAGTAATGTTATTATTGGCAGGCGCTTTGTTTTTGCTGCTGAATGGAGTGGTATGATGTCAAAAATTGCAGTTGCTGCGGTGATATTCATCGTATTCATGTTTGTCGCGACATTCATAATGTTCCTTGCGGCTTCCGGCACGAAAAGCTCCAGACTGCCGCCCGCGCCCTCTGTGTTTGCAGGTTATGACGGGAAGGCGCTTTACATACAGAGCGTAGGAAGCGACACCGTCGCAATCAGGAATACCGGCATCAGCATTGTGCAGACGCAGGATATAGAGGTTTATATCGACGGCATCAGGAAGAGCTGCTTCTGGAACTTCCCCAGCATTGCACCGGATGCGGTGTCGGTGTGCATAACAAGCGTGGGCTGCAAGAATGAAGCCAAGGTAGTGTCAGGGGATGCGCAGGATGTGAAGCAGTGCCTGCCTGCGCCGCCGCCTTTTTTCTCCGCCACGGGATTATAGTGCTCCAAGAAAACAATCATAATATTAGTTTTCTTGGGCACTATATGTGAACCAAATAAGTTATATCCTGTTTATTT
>CAYJVT010000051.1:0-3689 GCA_964373695.1 uncultured archaeon
AACATAATTAATTCAAAAAATCAAGTGGTTATTGTTTTCGGGAGCGGACCGCAAATAGGCGCTCTTATTCTTCAGAATGAGATTGCAAAAAACAATGTCTCTCCGATGCCGTTAGATGTTTTAGATGCAGAACTTCAGGGCGAACTAGGCTATATTGTAGAGCAAAGTCTCATGAACCTTCTTTCCAGACACAGGATAAAGAAGCCTGTTGTATCCGTGCTCACGCAGGTTGTTGTAGACAGGAAAGACCCTGCATTCCACAATCCGACAAAACCAGTTGGTCCGTTCTATACAAAGGCCGAGGCGTCGAATATGAAAAAGAAAGGCTTGGCCGTTGCCTTTGAGACCGGCCGCGGCTGGCGCCGCGTGGTTCCCTCGCCCCGGCCAAAGCGCATTGTTGAGGCTGGTGTGATCAGGGGGATGTCACGCCATGCCGTGGTCATCGCCGCCGGGGGCGGCGGCATCCCTGTTGTCGAAACGAAGCGTGGCTACCGGGGCGTCGACGCGGTAATCGACAAGGACTTGGCGTCGGCCTGCCTTGCCATATCGATGAAAGCCGACATCCTCCTGATTCTCACCGATGTTCCCTGTGCCTACATTAATTTTCTCGAGAAAAACCAGAAGCCGATAAAGCATATCAATACGAAAGGGCATTTTCATGCAGGAAACGAAGAGGGGTGCATAAGCAGCGGATTTTTCGGCGCAGGCAGCATGCTCCCGAAGATTCAGGCCGGCTTATGGTTCGCCAGGAACGGCGGGACTGCGGTCATCACCAACCCCGCCTCTGCGGCAAAAGCTTTATCAGGAAAAGCAGGAACAATAATTGGCAGATAACAGGTGGGGCAATGAACCGGAAGAAAGTCATAATCATGGGCGCGGCGGGCCGCGACTTCCACAACTTCAATGTGTTCTTCAGGAAAAACAAATACTACAGGGTCGTCGCTTTCACGGCTGCGCAGATCCCGGACATAGCCGGCCGCCGCTATCCGCCAAAGCTTGCGGGCCCTCTGTACAAAAAAGGCATCCCGATCTATGACGAAAAGCTGCTTACTGGTCTTATCAAAAAACATGGTGTCGAGGAGGTCGTTTTCTCCTATTCTGACGTTTCTCATGTCAATGTCATGCACAAGGCTTCTATAGCTCTCGCTGGCGGCGCGGACTTCCGCCTCCTTGGCCCTGGTTCCACGTGCATAAAATCCACTAAGCCCGTCATAGCTGTATGCGCTGTGCGAACTGGCGCAGGCAAGAGCCCGACGAGCCAGTACATTGTAGGCTACCTGATGAAGAAAGGCCTGCGCGTCGGCGTCATAAGGCACCCAATGCCTTACGGCGACCTGGAGAAGCAGGCAGTGCAGAGATTTGCCAAATACACGGACTTCAAAAAATACGGCTGCACGATAGAAGAGCGCGAGGAATACGAGCCCTATGTGCGCAAGGGCATTGTTGTCTACGCGGGCGTTGACTACGGGAAAATACTGCGCCTGGCGGAGAAGGAGTCCGATATCATACTGTGGGACGGCGGCAACAACGACTTTTCATTCTACAAAGCTGACCTCTACATCACCATTGCCGACCCGCACCGCGCTGGGCACGAGCTCCTTTATCACCCGGGAGAAACCAATCTGCGAATAGCGGACATAATACTCATAAGCAAGACCGGCACGGCAAAAAAAGAAAACATAGAAACAGTCATAACCAATGCGCATGCCGCAAACCCGAGAGCCAAGATAATCAAGACTGACATACAGATAAATGTGAAGAATCCAGAGCTCGTAAGGAACAAGAATGTCCTTGTGGTAGAAGACGGCCCCACGCTCACGCACGGCGGCATGACTTTCGGTGCCGGAACGATAGCCGCAAAAAGATTGAACGCAAAGATCGTCGATGCCTCGCGCTATGCTGCCGGCTCGATAAGGGACGTTTACAAAAAATACACGCATCTCAAAAATATCCTGCCTGCGATGGGCTACGGCGCGAAGCAGATCCGCGAGCTTGAGCTGACGATAAACAGGACAAAGTGCGACGCAGTGATTGAGGCCACGCCGGTCCAGCTGGCGCGGCTCATAAGGATAAACAAGCCTGTCGCGGAAGTGAATTACAGCCTCGTGCCATCCAAGCCGCTGGACAAAATTCTCGATTCTTTTGCGCGGAAGGTGAGAAGGTGAGGCATTTCCTCACTCTTGCGGACATGAAGCGAAAAGAAATAGCGTCCTTGATAAAAGAAGGAATAAAAGCCAAGAGAAATCCCAAAAGCTTTTCCTCGGCGATGAAAGACAAAAACCTCCTCATGCTCTTCGAGGCGCCGTCGCTCAGGACGAGGCTGTCCTTCGAAATAGGGATGAACCAGATGGGCGGCCATGCCGTTTACTATAATCTCGGTGAGTCCACGCTGGGCAGGAAAGAATCCGCGAAGGAGTTCTCCCGCGTGTCATCGCGCTATGCCGACATGATCACGGCCCGCGTATTCGGGCAGCAGCTCATAGAGGAACTGGCCCGCTATTCAGATGTCCCCGTCATCAATGCCATGACCAACTACGAGCACCCATGCCAGGTGCTCTCGGACCTCATGACGATCTATGAGAGGAGAAAGACGTTCGCGCTGAAGCTGGCTTATCTGGGCGACGGCCTGAACAACGTGACACACTCGCTTCTGTTCGGCTGCTCCCTTGTCGGAATGGACATTTCGGTGGCAACGCCGAAAGGAAAAGGCTACGAGCCTGATGCCAATGTTGTCGCGAAAGCAAAAACATTTGCCGGGCATTCTGGTTCGGACATCGTCATCACCAACGACCCAAAAATAGCGGCAAAAGATGCGGATATCGTCTACACGGACAGCTGGATGAGCTACCGCATACCGCCAAGCAAGAAGAAGCAGCGCCTCGAAAAATTCAGGCCCTTCCAGGTTAATCCGAGGGTCATGGCGCTCGCAAAGAAGGATGCGCTCTTCATGCATGACCTGCCGGCAACCCGTGGCCTCGAGGTCACGGACAGCGTGATGGACTCTCCAGGCTCCGTAATAATCGACCAGGCCGAGAACCGCATGCACGCGCAGAAGGCGCTCATGCTCTGGCTAATGAAGCAGAAGAGAAAAAATGAGAGTGGTATTTCATGAAAAAAATCGATGCAATCGTCGTTCTCGGCGGCGGCCTTCGCGCAGCCAAGCCGACGGAATGGAGCCGCCGCCGCCTCGACAGGGCTTTGGAGCTTTACAGCGAATTGCCCAAGAACAGGAATAATGTTATCATAGTCTCAGGCGGCTGGACGCCTTACAGGCCGCCTGTACGCGACAGGAGGGGCTTTCCGGCATTCGAATCCACAGTGGCAGCCCGCTATCTGGTCAGCAACGGCGTTCCGCGGGGAAAGATAGCCAGGGAATGGGCTTCCATGGACACTATAGGAAACGCCTATTTTGTCAGGACAGTGCACACGGACCCTGCAGGATTGAGAAGGCTCCTCGTCATAACATCGGACTTCCACATGGCCCGGTCCCGGGAGATATTCGAGTGGATCTTCAGCCTCGGCAGGCCGAAGCCGCGCTACCAGCTTGCGTTCGAGAGCGTGCCTGACAGCGGAATTGCGGCGTCTGTCCTGGAACCGAGAAAGACAAAGGAGGAGAGGGACATCAGGATCCTGCGCGGCCTGAAGAAAAGAATACATACCATGGAGCAGCTCCATGACTGGCTCTTTAC
>CAYJVT010000052.1:0-3644 GCA_964373695.1 uncultured archaeon
TTTGAGGACTGTGCTCTTCCGACACAGGCAGACTTTCAGTCTGCCATGTGCTCAACGAACCTGTTGCACTTGAATGCACAAATGTATGAAAACCAAAGCTCTTTTGCAGACAAGCCGCCGCCTGAAGGCGGTGGCTGTTGACAAGGAGCAGCTTTTTCATTGAACATAATATCCTTCTTCAGCCACAAAAAGCCCGCCGAGGGATTCCATTGCTTCATCGAAGCGCCCGGGAGAATACCTTCTGAGCTGGGTCAGGAGGACTGCAATTCCTGAAGGCAGAAGCGGATGTTCAGGGTCGACTCTTGGCGCTATCTCCTCTCTCCTGTCGGCCATATGGGAGATATACTGCGGAAGGCCGCTCACAGAAACCGAAAATATGGATTCATGCTCCTTCCTCTCAACACTTTTTTCCCATATTTTTCTAATTTCTGATTCTGTAAGCAACGTTGGCACGCTGAAGACAAACCCTCTCAATGTAGGGTCTTTGAACACTCCTACAAGCCCTTCAACTCCAACTCTATGGAATGCATCAAACCCAATCTCTTCATGAAGTTCGTCCCTGATCCCCCACAACATGTTCGCGTCAGGTTTTCCTAAATTGTCGTATACTTTCAGGGAACCGGCCGGTATTGTCATATGGCCTCCCGGATAGCTCATGCCGCCGCGCTTTCCAATGACGGTCTCTGCCGAAAGCGTCATCACGTTTCCATAAACGGAAACCGGCTCAAGACCATCCTGCATTTTCCCTCTTCTTTTGAGCTGTGAAACATATGAATGAGCGGTTCCGAACTCGCCGCTGACTCGGTCGCCGTCAAAGTTCACTTCATGTACGACGGCATTAAGCTCGTTCCAGTCCGGAAGATAAATAGTTCCCGCAAGTTTTTCATAAGGCTCAACCGGCTCGCCGGCCGAAGCTCTTACAACGGCCATGTATATGTCCATCCACCTGGGGTCGGATGTCATGGCTGCATGAAGCTTCTTTCTTGAGCCTTCGCCGTATTTTGCGTCCAGAGCGATTCCGGGGATTTCTTCCGCAGGTCCGTACTCGAACGAGGCTCTTTTCTCATCTTCAAGCCCTCGCAAGCCGTCCGTTGCAGCTCTCAAATCTGCATAGTTTCTGCATAATGTGGATAACGAACACTGTGCTGGCCTGTTGAAAACCCTTTGCAGTGTGACCAGAGGTTTCATGTATCTGACATAGCAGAAGCCTTTTTAAATCTGAATTCCATCAGCCTTTAGGCGGTGGATGGTAGTCGTTTTCTCTCTGAATTATTCATTCTAAAAACAAGTATAAACTGCGGTATGCTGTGCGAGCGAAGCTCGCATGTCTAGTGCATACCGCAGGAACTGACTAATATGAAAATGAATAGCTTTAGCTCCAGCTTCGGACAACAGACTTTTCATGTCTGCTGGAAAGTCAAGTACTGTCATAAGATATTTCGCTTCCAGAGGGTAAAAAGATTATGCGAAGCCATACTTTTAGCGACCGCCCAGTTTCATGGCATAGAAATCAAGGAAATAGGCTTCGGCGACGAGCATGTGCACTTGCTGATAACCTTAAATCCTGCCATGAGCGTAGCTCATGCGATGCACCTCCTCAAGGGCGCAAGTGCCTTCAAGCTCTTCAGGGCATTTCCTTGGCTCAGAAATATTTTGTGGGGCGGTCACTTATGGAATCCTTCATACTACTTCGATTCCGTTGGCGATAACACCTATGACCGTCTGGAGAATTACGTCAGACATCAATAGAAGTCCACCGTATTTATACGGTGGTCATTTAAGCATTAGTCGGATTTTTGTTGGCCGCCTTGAATTCTTTCTTGGCCTGCGCCTTCATCTTCGGCACTGTTATCTTGACGCTGCATTTCTGGCACTTTATCGAGAAAGGCCTTCTCCATTCCTGCTCAATGTAGCCGTCATGAAGGCACTCTGGGCACTTATATTCCACGCGGGCGATGTTGTCCACTTTTGCCGCCAGGACGCGTATTTTTCCCGACATCTCGCCTTTCTTGCCCGTGATGCTCCGCACGGTGTGATAATGGCAGTCCGAAGGCTTTATCGCGTTCTTCTCAACAAAATCGTCTATCTTACCCATTCATGTCACCATAGCGTCTTTCCAAGTGCTCATCTATCTTGTCGTCATCGTGTATGAGGATCTCCGCATATCAAAACTTAACGAGCGCACCTATTAAAAAGGCTATCATCGCCAGTAGCATCGCCGCTTTGCACAGCTTTGCCTGGCCGTCGTTCCTGAACAGGGTTGCGATGAAAAGAATGTCCGCGATGAATACCGTCAGAAGATAGGACATGCCGAGTATGCCGCTGATGAACGGCAGAAGGCTGAGGATGACTGCGAAGAATATGAAAGAGGACGCCACTATCGTGGCCGGCTTTACCCCTATCTTGAGCGGCAGGCTTTTTACTCCGTTTCTCCTGTCGCCCTCGACGTCGTCCACGCTTTTGTATATCTCCCTTCCCATGTTTGACAGGAGAGCAAGAAGTCCCAAGATGGATGCGGCGAGATAGCTGCCCGATATTATGCCGCCATACACGAAGGTGAGGCCGACAAGCAGACTGACTAGGAAGTGCCCTATGACGAGCGTCTTCTTCAGCCTGGCCGCATAAGCAAGAAGCAGCAGCGAAGCCGCAAGCGCAACGTAAGACGCCGACTCTCCGACCGTGAAAGCCAGGAAGTTCCCGGCGAAAAAAAGAAGCGCGGCATACAGTATCGCGAAGTGCTTCGAGACGCTCCCCGATGCAAGCGGCCTTTTCGGCTTGTTTATTTTGTCTATGCTTATGTCGAAGTAGTCGTTTGCTATCATCCCGCCTCCGCATATGAGGAAGACGGACAGCATCCCGTATATTATGTTCTGAGTAGGCAGCAACGCCCCCGAGACCAGCGCGCCTATGTAGACCGCTATGGCCGCCATGAGGCAGTTCAGCGGCCTTATTATCTTCAGGTAGTCCAGCATGGATTAACTATGATTTTAGAATTAATTAAGGCTTTGCCTAAGCCTTCTGTCCTCTTCTTTCCTTCGCTTTGAGTCGGAGCCTGTTGCTGTTGCACTTCCTGCATCGTATCTTGCCCGCCTTTACCTTGGAGTACGGCGCGCGCATCTTGGCGTTGCACTTCATGCATATGTACATGTTCGTGAAGAGCCGGTTCGCGACGATTTCAGGAAGTTTCTTTGCCATAAGTATCACATTCCCAACGGGGTTATGGAGATTTCGACTCTAAGAGATGAATCAACTTCAACTCGTATACGCCCAACGGATATCTCCTCATAAATTCTACCCTCTCAGTTTCTCCCATTCCATGAGTTATTCTATCCATCAAACGTTCATAAACTTGTCTTTTTTGTTCCTCTATCATAAGGTCCCAACAGCCTGCAGCCATCCCCCGGTGGAACTAATGCATTATCCAAGTAAAATACCGGGCCTTCGTGACTCATTTCATGAATTTCTCTTGTCTCAGTACTTCCCATTTTATACCGATATTCGCTAGATATTTAAAATCTGCAGATTCCACTGCTTTATAGTGTTGCACTTGAATGCACAAATGTATGAAAACCAAAGGTTTTCAACATCCCAAAGAAACTATGTTTCTTTGAGGAGAGCAAAGCTCTTTTGCAGACAAGCCGCCG
>CAYJVT010000053.1:0-3622 GCA_964373695.1 uncultured archaeon
TTACAATGATTTTGGAGAAGAATAAGCTTTTCATTCAAGTTTTAAGGGTTACCTTTTCGATCGTCTTCACCATATAATTGCCGTCAAGCACGTAGCCCAGTTTTCTGTAGTAATCGCGCACGCCGACGCCGCTTGTCACTGCGATGGCTTTCTTTCCGTTTTCAGTCGCTGTTTGCTCTGCCTCCTGCATCAGTCTCCTGCCGTAGCCTCTGTGCTGGTGGTTTATTTTCTTGCCGATCGGCGTCATCTCCCCGTATACATGGAGCTCCCTTACCTTTGCAGTCTCGCTGCCGTCGATGCGCAGCCTGAGAAACGCGATTATTTTGTCTTTTTTTACGTCTTCAAATGAAATGAAGATCTCTTTGCCGCCGGATGCTTCATATTCTCTCCACAAAATTTTCACATCGCCCTCGCTCGCTTCGTCAAGCCCTATCTCCCTGCAGCGGATGCAGGCGCACTTCTTCCCTTCCTTTTCCATGATCCCCTTGGCGATCTGCCTGAGGTTCGTCGTTCTTGCGCCTGCCTCAGCCTCGTGCTCAGAGATGTCCCTCATCACGCGCTTTATCCTGACATGAGGCGGAACAGCTTCCTTCATTTTCATCAGAAGATCCAACATTTCATTGCGTTCCAGCGGCTTGTATTTTCCTGCTTTCCACATTTCATGCAGTTTGGTTCCCTGTATCACGAGGGCAGGATATATCTTGAGCTCGTCCGGCTGGTATTCAGGCGTGAAAAGCTGCTTGAAAAGGCGCAGCTCTTCTTTTGCGTCGATGTCGCCCTCCAGCCCCGTGAGGCCGGGCATCCAGTGCGCGGTGAACTTCAGGCCGGCGTTCTTCAGCCACTTAATCGCGTCGATGTTAGCCTGCGCGTCGTGGCCGCGGTTTATTTTTTCAAGCAGCTCGTCGCTAGTCGTCTGCACCCCGATCTCGACGCGCGTGCAGCCAAGCTGGAGCATCTGCCCTATGTGTTTTTCCAGGCAGTAGTCGGCGCGCGTCTCTATCGTCAGCCCGATGCACCTGTTTGACGCGGTCTCGTTCTTCGCATGCGCTTCTTTAATGTTGGGAGACTCTTCTTCATTGAATGCGTCGAAGCATTTCTTCACGAAATCCTGCTGGAACGATAAAGGCATCGCCGTGAACGTCCCGCCCATGATTATGAGCTCGCACTTGTCTGTCTTGTGGCCTATGATGTGGAATTGCTTTATTCTTTTTTTCACCTGGAGCCAGGGATCATACCCGAGACGCTTTGCCCTCATTGTGGTGGGCTCGACGCCTGTGTAAGCCTTCGGCGAGTTCTCGCCCTGCGGGCAATAAACACAGTTCGCAGGGCATGAGAAGAATTTCCCTTCTCCGGTGTCGGCTCCTTTCCACATGACCGCGATGTTTGCCACCCCGCTTGCGGTGCGCACGGGCTTCGTCCTGAGGAATTCCATCAGGTCAGCTCTGCTGTTGTGTTTGGCGTATTCCATAATGTCTGCGTTCTTCACCACCCGGAAAATGCCGTGTTTCTTTGCCAGCGCAAGCTTCTCGACTTCCAGTATGTCCTTGTTTCTTATCAAGCCGCTCTCTATTCGTTCGATTATTTCGGAGAAAAACCTGTCTGATCTTTTTTCTTTTACAACTGAAAACATAGTTTTATTAATTGGGAAAAAGAAGTTAAAAGCATGCTTCTCGAGACTGATATAGTGCTCAGGCTTGTGCTTGCCGCGATTCTCGGCGGCGTGGTGGGCTATGAAAGAGAACTGCGCCATAAGCCCGCCGGCCTCAGGACGCACGCGCTTGTCTGCATGGGGTCAGCCCTCTTCACTTTGCTCACGTTTTCTTTCACAGGCCCTGCTGTGGACTCGTCGCGCATAGCCGCAGGCATTGTCATGGGCATAGGCTTCCTTGGAGCAGGCACCATATTCAAGGCCGACGACAAGATACATGGCCTGACCACCGCAGCAGAGATGTGGGTGCTTGCGGCAGTGGGCATAGCCGTCGGAACCGGGCTACAATTAGTCGCCATTGCTGCTACACTGGTGACGCTCTTCATACTAGAAGCCGGCATAGGCGTTGAGAGCTCCATTCTCAGGAGCAAGAGAAGACGATAGTTATAGCTCTACAGGAAAACAACCCGGTTATCTTGTCGACATTGAAAACTGCTGTCTTCTCGCAAAAGACATCGAAGAAGTCTTTTGGAGACTCAAGTTAAGCTCCGCTTAACTTCGAGTTAGACAGCAGATGCAGCAAGAAGTTTTGCTTCTTGCGCACGCAAAGAGTCTTCGGCTCTTTGCTGTGAAACACAATGTCGGCGGGATCACATCTTCCAACACAGCAAAGATTTCTGAGGTCTTTGCGTGCGCAAAGAGTTCCACTCTTTGCTGCAAACCAGCACCTTGAGGTGCTGGTATTAAGGAAGATATGATTTCCTTGTGAGCTACACGCAAAAAGCGGAGCTTTCTGGTGGCTCCAGAAACCAGAGGTTTCTGAGCTCTCAAACAGCTGTGCTGTTTGAAGACGTCAAAGAAGCGAAGCTTCTTTGAGTGTATGCGAAACAATTCATAATATGTCCGATTATTTAATTGTTTCACTATAATCTTTGTTGGTTTATTTTTCCCGGCTTGAGGCGTCCAGAATAAGTTGCATTCCGTGTATATAGAAATAATGCTCACTTGGCCGGCTTCGAGCTCTTCCATACGACGTCGAAGAAAGGCTCGAAGACGTTGGTGCTGGCGTGCGCGCTCTGCGTCCACAGGGCCACGTCCTGCGTCGGGTGCGTCTTTGTGTCGTCCGTGAGGCTGAGTATGAACTCTTCGCCGTCAACAACAAGGAATCTTCCTATCATCTTCTCGACGAATTCGACCTCGCCGATGTCCCTGAGTTGTGCGTACTTGGAAAGCTCTTTTGCAGTGTCCACGGTGTTCTTGTTTATGGGTGCCGCAATCTGAACCTTGACGCCGGAATCAGAAGCTTTCTTGAGGATAGAAGCATGATTTTCCGCAAGTTCCGCAAGCCCTGTTTCCGTTGTTATGAGCTTCACGGATTTTCGCGCCTTCTTCAGCATGCTCTCCATCTGCTGGAGCACGGCGTAGCGGCCCTTCAACGCGCCGGTCATTTCCTCGGGCTTCATTGTCTTGATGTTTTCCTTATGAAGCCTCTCCAGTTCCTTCAGTGAGTTGCTTTTCGTGAATCTGTCGATCTTGTTGCCCAGCTCTACTGCGTGCTCCTGGATCTTTTTCTTCACCCTTTCCAGCGCCTCCCTCGGGTTGATCGCGACATACTTCATGGGCTTGCCCGGCTGTATCACCACGAAGCCGCGTTCAGCCAGGGATTCGAGGACGTCATAGCATCTCGATCTGGGCACATTAGAAATATCAGAAAGCTCTCCTGCAGTAGATGCGCCTCTCGAGAGCAGCGCTGCCCAGAGGTTCCTCTCGTATTTGTTGAGCCCAATTGTCTTCAACGCGTCCATTGTTTTTGCGGTTGCGACTACCATGCCTACACCCCAAAAGTAACATTTGGTTGTTACTTAGATAGAGTAATAAATGCATAGTAAGCTTTATAAACGTTTTTTGACCATTTTTCCGGGTTATCTATAAAACTTGAATGCTTAAAACATGTCGGATTTTTATGATTTTTTG
>CAYJVT010000054.1:0-3442 GCA_964373695.1 uncultured archaeon
TGTCATCTGAACGAAGAAGATGTTTTGCAGAAGCTCAAGCAGCTTCATGGAATAGCAGACGTCCAGGTAGAAGAGCAAAACGGGACCTGCAGCCGCTGCAATCATCCGAATGCGTTCGGCGCCTCATTATGCACGAGATGCGGCATGCCGCTTGATACAAAAGCTGCAATGGCTCTTGAAGCTGAAAGGAAAGCGCAGGAAGAACAAATGCAGCTCATGAAGCAGTTGTTGAAAAGCCTTCAGGGCAACCAGCAGGTACTGCAGCTCATGAGAAACCCTGATTACATAGAACAGCAGGTCGAGATCAGGACAAAGCAGATGTTCGAGAAATGGCTGGTTGGTCAGGGAAAATAGTGTCCTCTACCTAACTTAATACAGTATCAAGAAATTCCTCGAAAGTAAGATTTCGGTCATTATATTTATAGTGCATATTCAGCTTAAGTCCGCTCTCTTTCTCCATTAGATTGATAAAATCCTTTAGAACAGTGAACATAATCATAACATCTTTTTTACCAACTTTAATTGGAAGTATATCCAACTCGAGAGTCTTGGTCTGTAAAGTCTCTTTATCTATCCTATCCGTATATTTCTTATCTCCGTACTCAGGTAGCTTTTCTAAATTATGAACTATTTCTTCATATTGATCATCAAAGCTATAATCTATTTTCCATATATGATTGTGAACAAGAAGATCACGCAAAATATATAATTCAACCATTTTGTCAACGATATCCATGCTTGCAAATCGAGTTGTAAAGAATTCAAGTGCCGACCTTGTACGATCATTTTCAAAATATTTCATACGGTTAATGGATGATTCCACAAAAACCATACACATTGTTATGACGGATACAGAATATCCGTTCTCGTTCATAGAAACTTGCGTCTGGCTACTGCCGGAAAAATTAAAGGCTTCCAGCTTTTTGTAAGTTTCTATTATTGGCTCTATCAAATTTGATCCGATATACGATATCTTACTTTCCATAACGAAAGTTTATGGAGGAATCTATTTCAACTGCTTACCTGAAGTGCTCCTCAAGCTGCATCCATAATTTGTAGTGCTCGAAATCGAAAGGCGTCTTGAACATATAATTTCCTCTTTTTTCATTTTCTTTCATTGGTATCATGATGCCCATGGTCAGGGGCTTGTAGAATCCTGATTCGTGTACGACAGCGCCCTGGAAATTATCAACATAGAAACCAAAATCTCCGTACACATTTGCAGGCCTTCCGTAAAGCTTCTTGTAAAGCGCAATCTGGCTTATGATGAATTCGAACTCATGTTTATAAAATTCCTCCTCTGGCAGGCCTGTCGTTTCCTTCCAGGCTTTCATAACGAGAAATCTCGAATTTGCAATGAATGTGCTCTTATGTGTTATCTCATCGAGAAATTTGAGCATCTGAGATTTATTCCTATACATCTTTTCCCATCTAAGCAGGGTCTCAACAATATGCGAATAAAGAACTGCTATGTTGATGAAGCCTCGTATAGAAGGGAACTTGTATTCTTTGCCTACACGAAAGAGCGTGCATGCTGAATTGAAATCAAACAAGAATTTCCTGTGCTTTGCCAGCCTGCTTGCAAATTCCTGTCTTGCTTCATCTATGTTTTTAACATTAGAAACGAACAGAAGCTTTGCAAGCCCACCAAAATTTATATCATAAGGATCGTTCTTTGATTTGTAGTGCTTGCTTGCGAGAAGACCGTGTTTCTTCAGTATCTGCAAATAGCCTGTTTCACGCCTGTGAAAATACTGCGACTTGTTTCTGTAAACATACTCTGCATTCTTTTGTTTCCGCAGTTTCCTGGTTTCCGGGAACCTGAATTCTACAACTTCATTCGGAAAGCGCGGCTTTTCCAGCAAAAATACAGCCAGCAAGTTGCTCCATTTGTCCAACTTGTGTAAAGTCTCCTGTTCAGCATACATGTGTATACTAATACACAAGAATATATAAAAAGGCACATCCAACCTATAAGTATGGCAGCAAAACGCGTTTCAATTTCTCTTGACGCAGAGCTTCACAGCAGGTGCAGGCAATATTGCGAGAAGACGGGCCGCACATTCAGCAAGTTAGTTGGCATCGCGCTGGAGAAAGAAATCGGTGATGGAAATGAGTGAAGACATCCAGGACATTCTTGAGCTGATAGAGGAAAGGGCGCTGCGAAAGTTCGAGAGAATGAAAAAAGAATACTTAAAAAAAGAAAAGGTTGGTTCCAATGAGAAGTATAAATCAGGGCATTTATCAAGACCGGTTATCTAGCGTTTTCAAGCACGTCGGGTACATCTACGAAATCACAGAAGAGCTCAGCAAGATAGCTGACCATCGCGGCCTGCTTGAATTCGACGGTTATGCACGTCAATCTATTTCTGGAAAATTAGGCCTGACACGAGAGGATATAGACCGCCTGATCAGGCTGTGCGCCCTTTACGAGCTGATAAAGTTCAACCCGCGCACAAGCAAGATCAAAATATTACAGAATGTGAGGTGCAATAATGTTAGGTAATGCGCATTCCATACTCATGCATGCGCATGCGTATAGGCAAATACCATACTACTATATGGAATCACTATACGTATACTATACTCATACTACTTTTCCTGACATGCGCAAACTTGGTATGCGCATGCGTATTGATACGCACTTCATGCGCACAAGAATGGTGATGATATGAGGCCGCACCTTAACCTTACGGTAAACGGGCAGCTGAAGAGGGATTTTTTGGCACTCTATAGGGGCAGTCTGAGCAGATTTGTTGAGGAAAAGATGGCCGAGTACGTGGAGCTGATGGGGCTGAAATGGTGGGTGCCGTGCAGCGCCTGCAATAGAAGACCTCATATCCGGGTTGTCATGAACAACAATGGACTATGCCCAATGTCAGGCTGCGGGGCTGTGCTGCTGGAAAGAGATGAAAAAAAGCCGTCTGCTGTCCAAAAAGTGTCTCCGGCGCCGGCCATAGCTGAGAAAACCGAGGATAAAGCCGAAATTGCGGCAAGGGTGTTAGAGAATTAACGGGTTTAGGTGGTTTATGTGGTACAAGAATTGTCCAAGGTTATGCAAAGCACGTATAGAGAGAACGTAATCCAGATGATGCGGAACGACTGGCCGCTGCGCAAGATAAGGGCATGGCTCCTGAGCAACGGCGAGGTTATCAGCCTGATGTCCTTGCATCGTTTTCGGAGGAGATGGATTCCTCCAGGCGATCAGGTGCCTAGGACATACGTCAGCCAGAAGATAGACGAATTTGATATCAAGTTGGAAGCTCTTGCAGAGCACGCAAAAGCCATCTATGTCCAGAAGCTCAGGGCCAGCAAGGTTTTCTACGAGGAGGATAGGCTTGGGTTTGTACTTCCACAGGGCAGGAAAGAGATGGCACTTCTCAGCAGGATGCTTGTAGACCACCAGCGCATGAAAGAAGGCCTTGCGACCGTGATAACAAAC
>CAYJVT010000055.1:0-3282 GCA_964373695.1 uncultured archaeon
TTTCTGATGAATGTCATAGATCAATTTACAATAAATGGAAAGTTGTCCTTGACTATTTTGATGCTGTTGCCATCTTTAGATTTATAACAGTAACGTATTTAAGTATAACTCTTAAGTGATAAATCTACTGTATCCAATTAGAATGATGACGGCGTTATCTTCTGAAAATAATTTTTTATGTATTAATTCATTCAAGGTGCTTCGTGCAGTTTACAAGGCGGACAACCGGATTGCCGTCAACGACTTCTATAATATTGACAGCAGTGTTTTCCTGCTCCACGTCATGGGCCTTCTCTATCGGAACGTGGTTGACGACGGAGAGGAATACCCTGTTGAGAGTGCCGTGCGCGATGACGACGACCGTCTTGCCCGTGTATTTCTCGAGCAGCATCCTGTAGAACGACTCTATCCTTTCTTTCATGTCAACGTAGCTTTCGCCGCCAGGAGGACGGAATTCATGCTTCGGCAGCCCGGACTTTTTTATTCTGTCAAAATATTCATCCCTCTTTATACCCTCGAAGCTCCCGAATTTCCTCTCGGATATCCGGTCGTCATATATTATTTTGAGGCCGTGCTGCTTCGCTATCTCTCTGGCAGTGAGGTCGGCGCGTTCAAGTGGGCTTGAGATTATGGCGTCTATGCGCTCTTTGGCGAGGCGGCTTGCGACTTTTCTCGCCTGCTCCATCCCCTTCGCCGAGAGCCTGCCGTACGAGCGGCCCTGGACGATGTGCTGCGCGTTCTCCGTTGTCTCGCCGTGCCTTATCAGGAAGATTTTCATAATGTTATCCACAGAACAACGTTTATAAAACTATTTTGTCCGGTATAAAAAAACCAAAATAAAGACAGACATGTGAAATAGATGAAACTTTCACCGAAAATCATAGTCAATACGTCCGATGTTGGTGCAGAAAGGACGGAAGTAACCTATTTTAACCTTTCCTTCAAATAAAATAGAGATGAAAATGAAGGGTTCACTTTTGTTTTATTGATTGAAGTAGGCGCGTCTTCTACTTGATTCGTTACATAATTTTCAAAGACGCACGATATAATTATGGAGGATTGGAGATGGCGAAGGACAAGACCGAGCTCATAGCGGAACTGATGCACAAGCCAGAGATGATAAGGAACATAGCAATCGCTGCACACATCGATCACGGAAAAACCACGTTAACTGATAGCCTTGTAGCGGGAGCAGGCATGATGTCGGAAGAGCTCGCGGGCCAGCAGCTCTTCACCGACTTCGACAAGCAGGAGCAGGAGAGGGGGATCACGATATTCTCTGCCAATGTATCCATGGTTCATGACGTAGAAACTGACGACGGCACCAGATCATACCTTGTCAACCTCATAGACACGCCGGGACATGTGGACTTCGGCGGCGACGTCACGAGGGCCATGAGGGCGGTGGACGGCGCAGTCATCCTTACGGATGCCGTGGAGGGCGTGATGCCGCAGACGGAGACCGTAGTGAGGCAGGCCCTGCACGAGAGGGTGAAGCCGGTGCTTTTCATAAACAAGGTCGACCGCCTAATCCGCGAGCTGAAGCTGACGCCGGAGCAGATGCAGCAGCGCTTCGTGGCCATAATAACGCAGGTCAACAGGCTCATACAAAAATACTCCGAGAAGGAGTTCGCCGAGAAATGGCTGGTGAAGGTGGACGACGGCTCTGTCGCGTTCGGTTCAGGATACAGAAAGTGGGCCATCTCCATCCCTTACATGAAGAAGAACAACATATCGTTCAAGGACGTAATAGAATACACATCATCAGGAAGGGATGATGAGCTCTCGAAGAAGGCGCCGCTCCACAGGGTCGTGCTCAACATGGTCACGAGGCACCTTCCGAACCCGAAGGAAGCCCAGAAATACAGGATAACCAAGATATGGCACGGGAACGTCGACAGCGAAGTCGGAAAAAACATGCTAAACATGGACGAGAAAGGGCCTCTAGCGATGATAATAACGAAAGTCGTGTCGGACCCCCATGCCGGCCTGGTCGCTGCGGGAAGGGTATTTTCAGGAACGCTGAAGAAAGGGCAGGAAGTCCGCCTGGTCGGCCAGCACATGACAAAGAGGATACAGCAGGTTTCCGTCTACAAGGGCGCCCAGAGGGTTCAGATGGAGGAGATACCGGCAGGCAACATAGTGGGCATAGTTGGCCTGACAGACACGTTCTCCGGAGAGACCTTGTGCGACCCGGAGAAGGAGATAGAGCCGTTCGAGGCGATAAAGCATATGTTCGAGCCCGTCGTGACCAAGAGCGTCGAATGCAAGGACCCGAAGGACCTGCCAAAGCTCATCGGGTTCCTCAAGCAGGTCAGCAGGGAGGACCCCACGCTCACCGTCAAGATAGACGAGGAAACTGGCGAATATCTCGTATCGGGCCTCGGCGAGCTCCACATAGACGCCAAGATAGAGAGGCCGCTGAAGGACAGGGGGATAGAGATAGTCGCGTCGCCCCCGATAGTCATATACAGGGAGACGATAAGGGGCGAGAGCCCTGTCGTCGAGGGGAAGTCGTCCAACAAGCACAACAGATTCTTCATGAAAGTTGAGCCCCT
Organism: uncultured archaeon; assembly: GCA_964373695.1. Lineage (GTDB taxonomy): Archaea > Aenigmatarchaeota > Aenigmatarchaeia > GW2011-AR5 > GW2011-AR5 > JACPAH01. Next base: position 2,559 of record CAYJVT010000055.1, read on the forward strand.
GGAAGACGGCGTCTACGAGGCGCTTGCCGCGGGCAAGGTGGACGAGAGGAACGTCAGAAAGTACATAAAGGAGGTCGCCCAGCAGCTCACCGAGGCCGGGCTGCCGAGGGACGAGGCGAAGAAGCTGCAGGAAATCCACAACAGGTGCCTCCTCATCGACGGGACCAAGGGCATACAGTACCTGAACGAGACGATGGAACTCATAATCGAGGCCTTCACGAGCGTGACGGACAGCGGGCCGCTCGCCAACGAGCCGTGCTCCGGCATGAAGATTACGATAGATGACGCGAAGCTCCATGAGGACGCAATCCACCGCGGCCCCGCGCAGGTCCTGCCTGCAGTTAACGACGCGATAAAGGAGGCCATACTGAGGGCGAAGCCTTCCATACTCGAACCCATGCAGGTGATAAGGATAGACGTCCCAGAGGAGCTGATGGGACCGGCCATGAACCAGGTCCAGAACAAGAGGGGCCAGATGATGGACGTCAAGACGGAGATGGGCGCGGCGCAGATACAGGCGAAGATGCCCGTTGCCGAGATGTTCGGGTTCGAGGGCCAGCTGAAGAGCGCTACTGGCGGAAAAGGCTTTTACTCACTAATAGACGTGATGTTCGAGAAGCTTCCGGAGGAGCTCAAGCAGGGCGTTATCCAGAGGATACGCGAGAAGAAGGGGCTCAACAAGGACGCGCCCATGTCGCTCTAGCAGTTCGTTTTTATAAAGATT
>CAYJVT010000056.1:0-3006 GCA_964373695.1 uncultured archaeon
TATTTCGGAGTTTGAGAAATAAATAATATCACTAGCGTAGTTTAGTAATGTCATGGCCCGAGCTGCTCAAGGCCAGGAAGAATGCTGGCGAGATCCAGGACGAGGTAGAGAGGCTGCTGAGGGAGCACAGGGCGCTCTCGAAGAAGGAGATCAGCAAGCAGAGAGACACCATGATGGCCGAGATCGACGCAGCCATCAGCCGCATAGACGAGGCTGCAGGAGAGCTCAAGGAAAATATGAGAAGCCACAGGAAATACGTGGAGGCAAAGCAGCGATTTCTGAAGCGGCATTACAAAAGACTTTAAATAGACTTGCAGGGGGAATAATTGCATGTCCGAGAAGCAGAGGACCTACATGCCGCAGAGCGGCGCGGGGCTGATAAGGTACTTCGACGTCGAGGAAAAGATACAGATAAAGCCCGAGGTCGTCATAGCTGTCGGCGCAATATTCGGCGGGCTCGTGCTCATCCTGAAGTTCATTCTCTAAATTAAGGGCTTGCTGGTAATGGGCTAATGAATTATTTCACGGAAGCCGTTGGATTCTGTGCAGCAGCTGGCGTTCTTGGCTATTTGTATGTCGAGGCACTTTCTTTGATGCGGCTGAGAGATGTTTACAGGGACTATCTGCAAGCCGGAAATTCGGCCCGCGCCGCTACCGCGCTTCCAATCCTTTCAAAAAGAGAACTCTCGGAAGAGCAAATTGAGCACATTGAAAGCCAAATCCGGAAGAAATACGCAGAGCAAATCAAGGACATGCCGCTTTTCACACATTTGGCAAGAAGCAGAAGGAAAAGAAACCTGCAGCAGATCAGGCAGGAGCAGCCTTACAGCTCTACAGAGAAATAAAGACGACACACAGCCTTAATAAACCTCCCGGCAATTTCTAGCTATGCGGATACTTCTCGGCCCGAGCGGCTCGCCGAAACCCACCACGCTGGAAGGCCTTGGCGAGGTAAAGAGGCTTGGCCTGCAGTCGATGGAGCTCAGCTTCACGCACGGCGTGCGCATGGGAATCGACCTGGCGAAGCAGATAAGCGAGGCAAACAAGGAGACGGGGATGAGGCTCAGCATACATGCTCCATACTATATTAATCTCTGCTCCGATGACGAGACAAAAAGGAAGGAAAGCGCGCAGCGCATCCTGGACACGTGCGAAAGGGCGCACCACATGGGAGCCGGGAAAGTGGTCTTCCATCCGGCTTACTACGGAAAGCTAACGAAGGAAGAAGCCTTTGACACTGTGAGGCAAAGTGTAAAGAAAATGATGCAGCATATCGAAAAACAGAAGTGGAACGTCGAACTTGCTCCGGAAACGGCAGGAAGGCTCTCGCAGTTCGGCTCGCTAGAGGAGACGCTTGAGCTTGCCAGTCAGGCAAAATGCTCGTTCTGCGTTGACATAGGTCATCTCTATGCGCGCAATTTGGGAAAAATAGACTACAGGCACACGTTTGGCTTGCTGGAAGAATACAAAACAAAGGAGCTTCATATACAGTTCGAGGGCATCGAGGTCAACAGGGGAGGCGAGGGCAGGCACCTGCCGATAACAGGAAACAAGCCCGATTTCGGGGAATTCGCAAGGAAGCTGATCCGGAGCCAGATGGACGCGAACATCATCTCGGAGTCGCCGCTCACATGGGAGGACTCGCTGAGGATGAAGAAGATTCTGGAAGATTTGGGACATGATTTCTCGGGAGGCGACTAGCATGATAATGATGAAGCATCGGCCTGGTCCAGCCATGAAACAAAACACGCCCCTTCAAGAGATGCCAGATATCGTAAGAAATCAACCTTATTAATTTTTCTCCTGTAGTTTTACACATGAAAGTTCTCGTTACCGGAGGGTGCGGATTCGTCGGCAGGCACCTCGTTGAAAGGCTGGCCAAGGATGGGCACGAGGTTGTAGTCCTCGACTTAAAGGCACCGGAGCGACCCGTAGCAGGCGTGCAGTACATCAAGGGAGACATCAGGGACAAGTCAGACGTTGTCAGGGCCATCAAAGGATGCAACGCGGTGTTCCATCTTGCTGCCATGACAAATGTCAGGGACAATGACGAGAACATGGATTATGAGGTAAACTTCCTCGGCGCCAAGAACGTCTTTGATCAGGCCAAGCAGAACAACGCGAAAGTAGTGTTCACCTCCTCGGCGGCTGTGTACGGGGATGCGGGGCACTGCAAGGAAAACATGGAACCGAAGCCCATATCGCAGTACGGCAGGAGCAAGCTGAAGGCCGAGAATTTCCTCAGGAAGGAGCTGCCCGAATCTTTCATAGCAAGATTCTTCAACCTCTACGGCCCTGAAGGCCAGGGGGTGGTTAACATATTCTGCAGGCAAGTGCCCAACTACAAGCCTGTGACCATATTTGGCAGCGGCATGCAAACGCGCGACTACGCGCACGTAAATGACGCTGTCGACGCACTCATGCTCGGCCTTGAGAACTCAGGCACCTACAATGTAGGCACCGGGCAGGAAGTCTCGCTGCTCGACCTGCTGGATCACATACATGAAGTCACGAAGGCGAAGCCCGAGCTGAAGTTCGAGCTGCCGATAGAGAAGGAAATCAGGAGGAACAGGGCTGACATCTCGAAAATAAAGGCGGAGCTCGGCTGGCAGCCGAAGATAGACCTCAGGACAGGGCTCGTGCACACGCTGCAGGCCGAGGGATGGAAGCCGCTGCCGTGACCAGGTGTTTTACCATGACCAGGTGTTTTAATGAAGCACAGTCCTGAAGAGAACAATAATGCAGGCAGCGGAGTTGCCCAAGCGGAATCAAATTTCTACGTTCCATACGAGAGCCCTCTGGCGAGTTCTCAGTTGGATTTTAGCGAGGTTAATAATCAGATATTTCAAAAAAAAAGAAATAAAACAACGTCACGCTGGAAAACATACGTCACATCACCTTTCCTATACGTACCTTTGTCTCTATTAATTATTGTAAATATTGGCACCTATTATAAATATTAGATTTCCACCAGTCTAAGCGAAGCGATGACTGGTGGCGTGGTTC
>CAYJVT010000057.1:0-2937 GCA_964373695.1 uncultured archaeon
TCATGGCCGACTGCGCCTTTGGCGCGAATCACTGACCAAGCTAGACTACGAACCCTATAGAAAGACTTTCTTTGTTTATAAATTTATAAGCACAAACTAGTAAAATGAAACTTGAATACTCAAACCACTGGAAAAAGAAAAGATTGTATAGAAAAGACATCACAGATGATTTCATAAACATACGCTGTTCAGAATTCAGCTATTCTGAAAGACAAATACTGGGAAGACGCATTAAACGCTATATGTAGGATACCACCATCTGGAAGGTTATTAAAAGTTGTATACAGAAGAATTAGTAAAGATAAAATCAAAGTGATAACAGCGTTTTGGCTGGATTAGGTGAATAGTATGGGAATGTCGTACGACGATGAAGAGGATATTTTGAGTATTCAGTTAAGCAGTGAAGCTTACTGGAAAAGTATTGAATTACCTAACGGAGTAGTTTTTGATGTTGCTAAAGATGGAAAAATAACCGCTATAGAAATACTTAGAGCGAGTAAAGTATTCTCTGGGGATGTCAAGAAAGTTATAGAATTGGCAAAACAGTCATAATTACAATTTCTTAAGCAACCACAAATCAACCGCCCCATAATCCACGAATAGCCTGCAAAGAACCAAACCATCAACCTAGCACAGCTACGAGCCCGATGATGGAAAATATTGAAGGCGCAAGTTTAAAGCTGCATTGAAGGTTTCACTGCTGCCATTATCCTGCGAAAGATTTCCTCCGGCTTCCCTGAAGCCTCTATCCTGCGCAGTATTCCTTTCGCTTCATAATACCTTATGACCGGCTCCGTCTCCTTGTGGAAGATTTTAAGGCGCTGCCGTATCGTCTCCGGATTGTCGTCGTCCCTGTGATATAAGGGGCCGCCGCACTTGTCGCACTTTCCAGGAACCTTTGGCGGCACATCCTTCCCGTATATGGCCCTGCATTTCCTGCACTGCAGTCTTGACAAGAGCCTTTTCATGACCTCGTCATCGGCCACGTCGAGATATATTACATGCTCTATCCGGAAGCCCAGCTTCTTTGCCTGGCTCAGGTTCCTCGGCGTCCCGTCAAGTATGAAACCCTTCGGGCATTCTTCCAGCCTTTTCCTGACTGTGGGGATTATGACATCGTCTGGCAGTAGTTCTCCTCTTTCAAGTACACGCCTTATCATTTCATCCTTTGGGGCCATCTCGCGCAGCACGTCGCCGCTCGAAACGTGAGGTATGCCGAGGCGCTCCTCCATGATATCTGCCTGCGTGCCCTTCCCGGAGCCCTGGGGGCCCATTATTATGATATTCATTTCATCTCCTCCATTATCATGTCAATGCTGGAATGCAGTTCCTCCAGAGAGCCGTTGTTTACTATCCTGTATTTCGCGTATGAAAATGTTTTGTCGAAGTCGTATATCGAGAACTCCCTCCTTTCCTGGCGCTGGAACTCCTCGAAATCTTGCGGGTCGTTCTCTCTTTTCCTTGCCTTCAGCCTCTCGAACCGCACCCTTTCGGGGGCCTCGACGAGTATCATCTTTATGCCGGGAAATTCTTTCTTCGGTATGGTGAAATCCTCGGAGCGCCTGAGTGGAGTTAATATTATGTCCTTTTTTCCGGACTCTTTTATCTTCTTTATGACGGCTTCCGCAAGGAACGTGTTCCCGTATTTTACCCTGAGGTCCTGGAGGTTGTCCCTGCTCACTTCAAGCCCTTCCTTCCTGCATATGCCCCTCAGAATGTCGGCGTAGTCTATGACGCAGTAGCCGTACTTCCGCGATATGTATCTAACCACCTCGTCCTTGCCTGAGCCGATGAGACCAGCGATCGCTATTATCATCCAAGCCTTATTTATCTTCAACAAATTAAAACCTATTAATGACTCTGAAGAAGGAACTTCACGGCCTGCTCGGCATGAGGGAGCTGTCGATGGTGCCATCGTCGTTCGACATACTCGGAAGCAGGGAGAAGTCCGTGGCGATAATCGACATCCCCGAATCATTGAAGGGGAAGAAGCTCGTGATAGCCGAGGCCCTGATGAGGAAGCACAAAAGCGTCAAAAGCGTCCTCATGCGTGTGTCGGCCCGCAAGGGCGTCTTTCGCAACCGGGAATACGAGCTTGTCGCAGGCGATCCAGATACGGAGGTCATGCACATGGAGTCTGGATGCCGCTTCCTCGTGGACCCGCAGACGTGCTACTTCTCGCAGCGCGAGTCAACGGAGCGCCTGCGGATAGCGGAGAAGGTGAAGAAAGGCGAGACCGTCATGGTCTTCTTCTCGGGAGTGGGCCCGTTCCAGGTCGTAATAGCGAAGAAATCCAGGGCCCGGAAGGTTATAGGAATAGAACTCAACGACAAGGCGGTGTACTATGCAAGGGAAAACGCCCGCCTGAACAGGCTGGACAACGCGGAAACGGTTTTCGGCGATGCGCGGCACGAATCCGCGAGGTTTCACGGGAAATGCGACAGGGTCGTCATGCCACTGCCGGAAAGCGGCATAGAATACCTGCAGGATGCCGCGCTGTGCCTGAAGAAGAAGGGGGTCGTGCACTTCTACTCTTTCACCGGCGAAAAAGACATGGAAGGCATGAAGGAAAAGGCCCTAGGAAAGATAAAGAATCTCGGATATCACGCAGAAATAACCGAGTCTAGGAAGGTCCTGCCGTACGGCCCCCGAATTTGGAAGATGCGGTTCGATATTGAAGTGAAAAAGCGATAGGCTTCATTTATTCTTTACAAGACCACCGTGATAAAAAAGGGTGTAAACAGCTCTGTCGCGATATTTAAAACCATTTTCCTCAAAAACAAGCTCTTTGCTCCCGTCTTCAAGCCTTCTTTCCGCGCCTTCGCCTACCGACGCATATGTATTGATTTTTGCCTTGACAAGGAATTCATTTATAGTGAAATAAGAAAATAATACCGACATTATAGCTTGTTTCACATATAGTGCCCAATGATATAA
>CAYJVT010000058.1:0-2911 GCA_964373695.1 uncultured archaeon
GCAGCAAGCTTCTCAAAAGAGCATATAAAACTTTCTAATGGAGTATTTCTATGAACCCGTACCTGGAGCTCATGAGGCCCAGCGTGTGCATGATGACTGTGCTGGCGCTTATCATTGGCGGAATAGTTGTAGGCACATTCGCCTTTTCGTTTGTCTTCCTAATCGCACTTATTGCTGCTTTTCTCATATGCGGAAGTGGCAATGCAGTGAACGATTACCTGGATTATAAAATAGACAAGATTTCAATGCCCCACAGACCCATCCCTTCAGGAAGGGCGAAAAGGGAAAGCGCGCTGAGGGTTTTTGCCGTAACTGGCATAGTTGGCCTTGCGCTTGCTTACTTTGTCAGCCTGCCCTTTTTCGCGCTGGCGCTGTTCAATTTCATAGTCTCCACAACTTATGCGTACAGACTGAAGAAAATAATACTCCTGAAAAATATCGCGGTGAGCTGGCTTGCAGCGTCGTCTTTTCTTGCCGCCGGTTTTATCGCACAGACGATACTTGTCAGTGGTGCCCTGCTTTTGCTGGTTGGCATATCCTTCCTTGCTGCAATGAGCAGGGAGATACTGAAGGATATCAGGGACATCGATGGTGACAAGTCTGCTGGAATAAAAACAATGGCCATCGCAGCCGGGGAGAAGAAAACAAGGATACTCGCCTTTATTTTGCTTTACTTCGCCTGCTTCCTGCTCCTTGTGCCATTTTATTATGGCATGTTTTCCCCATTTTACTGGATTGGCGCGCTGCCTGCAGTACTAATATGCATATATGCGGCAAAATTACCAATAAGGAAATCTGAAAAGAGCGTCAAAGTAGCGACTTATTTCGTGCTACTCGGTTTCATCCTTGGCGGCATGCTCTAGAATTCGTAGATTTCCGGGCCAATGTTGCTGAACATGACTACGCGTTTTGTGCATTTCTTTTCAAGCTTCTTGTGGATGATTGACAGTTTTTCTTCACGCATTTTCCTGATTGTTTTTTTCTCACCAGACGTGTAGCTTTTCTGGTACTGCTGCCCTTGATGAAGTGCCATGCTTCTCAGTGCAATTGCTATCAGATAAATGAGCTGTTTGTCTGTCCAGTTTAAGCTGACAGAGCCATTTTGCGCATAGACAAAACTATTGTTATGAAGTTTGCCCGGTAGCCAAAGACCTTCATTTATTTGGCCTTTTGTATGCTTTATTATCACATTTGCATTTGGCAAATTTTTTAAGCCTCCTGTCCTGTAGGCCCAATCTGCAGAGTAATTTATGAGTACGTATGATGTGAACCCAGTATTTTTGCTGCTTTCTTTTTCTAGATTTTTCAGCATGCGCATAAACTTGCTGAATCTGGCCAATGTAGGAACATTCGCTACAAATTTAATGCGGACATTATTTTTTCTTATATAATCAGAATAGACATCAACCTGCTTTTCCAAGGCATTGATTATATCGCGGTAATTGTCTCTTTTCTGATGACCCTCGCCTGTGGTAAGCACGTAAGAATATCTACAGCCAAGAAGGGAGAGAATATGGAAAAGACGTAATACGAACACACCGCCATCGAAATATGCTTCCCAGCCATCTAGGTCACTGGACGTCCTTGTCCCATCTGTAAGTTCGTAAATAACGAGATCTGTTATTTTGCTCTTATCGACGCGAATTTTGCGACATACGTCTTCGAATAATTTTTCTGCTTCTTTCTTTTCGATAAGTTTTGGGCTTTCACACATCTTAATCACACTATATAACGCCGCAATTATGCAGTATTTCTTCGGCCTTGTTTTCATCTATCTCATATTTGTCAAGTATTGTATAACGATCGCGTATATTTTTGGCCATTACAAGGGCTTTTATTGCTTCCTCTCTGCTGATTCCAAGTTCTTTTGCTGTAGTGGGCAGTCCCAGCTCTTTAAGAATTAATTGTATTTTCTTCCAATCCCCGCGCTGAAGATAAACAGATATTATAGTGCCCAAGGCCACTTGTTCTCCATGAAGAGCTTGAGATCCCATTTTTTCAAGGACATGAGAAAAATTATGTTCACTGCCTGAGCCGGGCCTTGAAGACCCGTAGATATTCATTGCGAATCCAGAGCATATTAAACTCCATAAAAGGATTTCCATGCCATGTGATGTTACAGATCTAATTTCATTGGCGTGCTCTGTAACAGCTTCGGCTGTGAGTAAAGATAGTCTTGCCATAATCGTATGATACTTTTCTTTTCCGTCCCTGTCTGCAATTTTCCAATCTTCTACTGCTGAATATTTAGATATAAGGTCTCCTGCGCCAGCTGCAATATATCTGTAAGGAGCCTTTTTGATCGTATTTATATCGGCAATTATTGCAGCTGGCTCCTTTGAGTCAATTGAAATTTTTGATCCTTTTTCGTTTATTACAGCCCGAGAAGACACTACCCCATCATGGCTTAATATGGTTGGAAATGCTATCCATCCTTTTCCAGAAAGAAATGCAACATATTTTGTAAGATCTATAGTTCTTCCACCACCGATTCCGATGAAAAAATCATAGTTTTTGGCCCTTTCTGCGATCTCTTTAACATAATTTTTTTCCAAAGAAACAGGATTAATTATATCTGCATCAAACGAATTGATAGAGTCTTTTATTTTCTTCCCAATGATATTCCAAATATTTTCGCTGCAGAACAATATGCACTTTTTACCAAGCTTTAAAGAAAGGAGAAATTTGTCTAAGTCTGGCAAAACATCGTCCTGGACAAGTATCTTATAAGGCAGTGACACGAGCATAAAAAAGAGTTATTGAGAAAGGATTAAAATGCATTATTTGATTGTTTATCCAAAGCCTTCTCTAGATTTTTTAACAAGATCTACCGCATAGGAATGTTTTAATTAAGAATCACAGTCCCAAAAATCCAAGAAGCACATTCCCGTACAGCAGCGTCACAACAAGC
>CAYJVT010000059.1:0-2719 GCA_964373695.1 uncultured archaeon
CAGCGTCACTGTTGATATATTAAGATAATCCCGAAAGAGGAACCGGCGAAACTATAAAAACACTGGATTGTAATAGATATTGTAAACAAAATACCAGGTTGATGCAATGAATAAGTACGTTCTCATCGCCATGCTTGCCGTAGTCTTTATTGCGGGCTGCACAGGCAGGCCCGCGCGCCAGGACCCGCTGCGCGGCATAACAATAAACAGCTTCACGGCCACAGACAGCCAGGTGCGCTCAGGCGAGTTCGTTCTCTTCGACCTGGAAATAGAAAATATTGGCGGCACCACAGCCAGGAATGTGCAGGTCGACCTGTTCGGCGTTGAAGGCCAGTGGAGGGACTCCTTTGGCAATCTCATTCAGGACACGCAGACAAGGCAGCTCGGCACCATGAGGGCGCCCCTGCCCGAGAGGAACATACCTGGTGATCTGAAGACCAAGCAGTGGCAGCTGCAGACGCCAAAGATACCGCAGGGCATTTCCCCGAATCTCCAGGTGGAGGCAAGGGTGACTTATGATTACAACACGTCGGGCCATCTTGCCGTGGGCGCGATGAGCGAGGACGAGTTCAGGAGAAAGCAGATCAACAACCAGCAGCCTAGCTTTGTTGTCGAGAGCGTGAACAGCCAGGGGCCGCTGCGCCTGGAGGTATCAGACAAGTTCACCAGGCCCCTGATAGTGGACACAACGAGCGACGAGACCTTCTCGATACACCCGTTCCGCTTCGACTTCATAAACGTTGGCGACGGCTTCCCCATAACCCCTGAGGACGACGGCCGCATACGCGGCGCGGGCGGCAAGCTCTCCGGCACCATCGAGGTGTTCGGCCCTGGAGTGAGCTTCGACGACTGCCTCGGCGTCCGTTCGGGAAACATAATCAATCTCGACGATTCTGAAATCACGGTGAGGCTGAGGGAGAACAACCGCGTTCCGATAGCATGCTCGATAAAGATAGACAAGGGACAGTGGGGCAACAGGCCCGAGGACACAGTGCAGTTCGTCTTCAACATCTTCTACAGGTATTTCGTCCCACAGACAGTGTCTGTGAATGTCATAGGCGAGAGATGATTTTACATCTCATTTTATCACCGGGGGCAATCACGCCTGGCTGATGCGGGACCTATCGGGTATAAAGATAATTCTCTTCGCAATACATGAACAAAAAGAACAGCAACAGTCGCCAGATTTTCCGCATTCGAATTTTACAGATATAGCGAAACCACAAATCAAGTTGGACGTTTTTCGACAAAATGCTGGACGGATACGTCTGAAAAACACGCCTACACATATCGCTCTGTTCAATTTATTTTGTTGGCTGCCCTAAGCTTGGTTTTCTAGAAATTTCTATGAAATCATTAGGCGTGGCCATGAAAATCCTGTATGGCCAGCATTCAACTTTTTCCAGTGGCCGATAAGCTAAAACATATTTATAACGCCTTATTCAAATAATAGAGCATGCGTTTCCAAATAATAATTCTGCTCGGCGCCCTCATATTCGTCTCGGGCTGCCTGGGGACAGCCAATGTCAGAACAGACCGCAACAACGGCCTGACTGTCAACCAGTTTTCCGTGGAGCCTGCAATAGCGGAGGCCAATGACAATGTCAGGTTATTCCTCGATGCCGAGAACGTCGGCGGCACCACGGCCACATGCGTGACTTCAGAGCTGTTTGGCGTGGACGGCTGGTTCGACGCGCTCACGGGCGCGCCGCTCTCTACCCCTGTCACCACGATTTTGCCGCAGAAGGGCGTTCTCTTCAACATATTCAGTGGAGGGCTTGATTTCTGCTACTTCGACCGGACGCAGGGCCAGGTCTGCGCAAGCTACAGGCAGGGGCAGGGACTTTCCCTGAGCGCATTTATCGGAAACAGTTTTGTCGCGTTCACAAACCAGTTCTGCAATGCAGCCACTCTTGGTGTGAACCAGATCAATCCTTCTGCGAGGTTACTGAGATTCCAGCCTTCCCTGAGCCCGCCCCTGCCTGAGAGGAACAAAGCCGGCCAGAGCTGGATAGCCGAGTGGATACTAAAGCCGCCGGTGCTGCCCGAGGGCGTCCGCTCGGACTACACGGTCACGGCAAGGACTTCATATTTCTACACCTCGAACGCGCAGGTCAACATAAGGGCCTTCAACAAGGACGAGTTCAAGAGGAGACAGATAAACAACGATCCAAGCATAGCACCGGCGCCGCTCACTATAGAAAATGTTTTCGGCGCCCCGATACAGCTTGTCTCCACCCGCGGCGACAACCCCATGATCATCAACCAGGACCCCGCCCTGGGACCGGTAGAGTTTTTCTCTTACACATTTGAGCTGCAGAACGTAGGCCAGGGATTCCCGCTGCCAACAACAGACAACGACGTGCCGGGCAGCATCGGGCCCGCGGGCGAGGGAGGCTTCGTGTTTGCAGTGGCCAGCATCAACGGGCCAGGGGCGTTCTTCAACAACTGCCTTGGCCAGACAGGCCAGGAAATATTTATCCCTAGTAGCGTTGTGCAGAATCTCGTGAAGATACGCTCGGACAAGCGGGCGCCTTTTGGATGCCAGATCGGCATCGACAGGAGCCGCTGGATCGGCACGCCTGTCGGCACGGTGTCGATAACTTTCCAGATATTCTACAGGTACTACATAGACCGCGAAGTTGTGGTGCGCGTGATCGGGCCCGAGAGGTTCTGAGTTTTGGCGGCAACCGTCGTGAAGGCTGGTAATTTCCTCAGA
>CAYJVT010000060.1:0-2668 GCA_964373695.1 uncultured archaeon
ATACGACCACCTCGCATATACTTGCAAGGCGGATTTTATCATGACATCTCTGTAGAAATCCTTCGACAAAGCTTTTCTTTTTGAACTTTTTGATGTCTTTCGTATGCTCAAAGAACTACTGTTCTTTGGCATGTCAAAAAGCTTTGCTTTCTGAACATATCCTGAAGGACGTTATAAAATGTTCAATAAATAAATTGCGTCCTTCAGTATAAAACCTATAAATACGGTATTTTTGCATAACATTATCATGAAGAAACTGCTTGCCCTGCTCCTGGTTCTTGTCAGCGCGACAGCCGCGCTTGCGCACACGGAGGAAAAGGAGGCCGCAGGATTTGCGTTCATCGACGCTTTCCTCTACGGCATCGCCGCACTTGCTGTCGTCTCGCTTATTTCCATCCATTACATGAAAAGGATGACAAAAAACGAGAAGAAGGCTATTTTCATAATTTATCTGATAATAACCGCGTCAGTGACGCTTTACCTGGCAGCGGGCACCGTGTACCTGAACCTCACCTCGGTAACAGGAGGGCCAGTGCACTGGCACGCGGACTTCGAGGTCTGGGCGTGCGGCGAGAAAATCCGGATAGAGCAGTCTGAAGGCTTCGACAACAAAGTAGGAGAGGCCATGGTGCACACGCATGACGACCTCAGGATACACGTCGAGGGCGTGCTGCAGCACATGGACGAGGCGAGCGCGGGCGAGTTCTTCCACGCGATTGGCGGCGAGTTTAACGCCGACGAGCTGACAGTGCCGCTTATTGACATGTCCTTGAAAACCTGGAAGAACGGGGACCTTTGCCCCGACGGAAAGCCGGGAAAGATAAGATTCTTCGTGAACGACAGGGAGAGCTTCGAGTTCGGCAGTTACGTCATAGCGCCGTACGCAGACGTGCCTCCGGGAGATTTCCTCAACATAACTTTTAACACAGGGTGAAAAAATGGTAGTAGAAGCAAGTTTGCCTGCAATCGGGACCGTGGTCCTGACAGGGGTGATAGACGCCATAAACCCGTGCGCAATAGGCGTGCTGATACTGCTGATATCAACAATGGTCGGCGCCGGGAGAGGCAGGGGCTACATGATGAAGGTAGGCGTTGTGTACACGATCGCGGTCTTCATCACCTACCTGCTCGCCGGGCTGGGCCTCACGTTCTTCTTCCACCAGATACCGCTCCTCGTGGCGGAGTACATCTCCATAGCGGTCGCGGCGATCATCACTGTTGCCGGGCTGATCGAGATCAAGGATTATTTCTGGTACGGCAGGGGCTTCTCGCTCGCGATCTCGCCAGGCATGGCAAAGAAGATTCACATCTACACGAAAAAGATATCGCTGCCCGGCGCATTCCTGCTGGGTATTTTCGTGACCGCAGTCGAGCTGCCTTGTACTGGCGGACCGTACTTAGCGATAACATTGTTGCTTGCGCAGAACTTCAATTTCATCGCTTTCCTGCTGCTCGTGCTTTACAATATAATATTCATAGCCCCCTTGCTCTTCATACTGGCCGGCGTATTCGCAGGTATGAAGATACACCACATCAAGAAATGGAAGCACAAGAACCGCGGATACATGCGCCTGGCCACAGGCCTGCTGCTGATAGGACTGGCATGGCTGCTGATGCTGATAGCTAACGGTACGATTAATTTCGGATAATGAGGAAGACATCAGAAATGTTTATGCAAAAAAACGACAATATCATAAGCATCGATTAAATAAATAAAGGACGTGTGAAAAATGCACATCGTGAAAAGAAAGGGCCACAGGGAGAGGTACGACGGCAGGAAGGTGTACGCTTCGGTGTATTACGCCTGCAGGAGCACCCACATGAAGCACGGCGTATGCGAGAAGACCGCCGCGTCCGTCAGCGGCGGGGTGAACAAGTGGATCAGGGACAAAAAAACTGTAACTTCGGCGCAGATATCAAGGGAAGCCGCGAAGAGGCTGAGGAAGCTCAACGCAAACGCCGCATTCATGTACGAGACGCACAGAGATATATCATGACGGGAAAGGCGCAAAGTTTTTTTGCGTTATATGCTATCCTGTCAACTCTGGATCAGCTGCCGCATTTCTTCCTGCATAATTTCTTCCTGCATACAAGACTCTGGGACTGACATCGCAACGCATATCAAGCTGCTGGGGCAATTATTCAGCATGCCGAAGAAGACCGCGCTATTCATAGGCCGGTTCCAGCCGCTCCACAGGGGGCATGTCCATGCGATCCGGCAGGCCATGAAAAAATACAATGTCGTAATAGCCGTGGGCAGCATAAACAAAAAAGGCAAAGACAATCCATTTTCTTACAGCCAGAGAAGGCGCATGCTTGAAGCGGAATTTCCTGGTGTAAAAATCATCGGCGTCAAGGACACGACAGACCGGAGATGGGCAAAGAAGATAAAAAAACTCAGGTTCGATGCCGTCATCTCAGGAAATCAGCGGGTGTGGAAATGCCTCAAGGGCTGCAGGATCGAGCAGCCTGATTTTTTTCATCCCGGAAAATACAGCGGGACGGGTATAAGGAAGATGCTAAATGAAGGCAAAAGCATAGACAAGTTCGTTCCGAAAGAAGCGGTGAGAGCGGTAAAAACGCGGAAAACAAAAAATTCCTAGCAAAACTCGCACATGTTCTTCTTGCCGGATTTCTTTGCCGCTTTCCTTCCGGCCTTCTTTTTTGC